>NZ_JBFTLP010000016.1:0-81243 GCF_056396505.1 Arthrobacter sp. 05T410
CTGCTGGCCGGGGAACACCGCGGAGTTGATCTTCTTGGCGATCTCGGCGTCGTTGGAGAGGATGATGCCGCCGCGCGGACCKGCAAGGGTCTTGTGCGTGGTGGAGGTGGTGACGTGCGCGTGCGGGACCGGGGACGGGTGCAGACCCGTGGCCACGAGCCCGGCGAAGTGCGCCATGTCCACCATCAGGTAAGCCGCCGACCGAGTCGGCGATCCGGCGGAACTCGGCGAAGTCGAGCTGCCGGGCGTACGCGGACCAGCCGGCAACGATCAGCGCCGGCTTGTGCTCCAGGGCCAGGGCCTCGACCTCGGCCATATCGATCCGGTGGTCCTCTTCACGGACCTGGTACGGAATGACATTGTAGAGCCGGCCGGAGAAGTTGATCTTCATGCCGTGCGTCAGGTGCCCGCCGTGCGCCAGGTTCAGGCCCATGATGGTGTCGCCCGGCCGGATCAGGGCGTGCATCACCGAGGCGTTGGCCTGCGCACCGGAATGCGGCTGCACGTTCGCGAACCCCGCACCGAACAGGGCCTTGACCCGGTCGATCGCGAGCTGTTCCATCACATCAACGTGCTCGCAGCCGCCGTAGTAGCGCTTGCCCGGGTAGCCCTCGGCATACTTGTTCGTCAACACCGAACCCTGCGCCTGCATCACAGCCTTGGCGGTGTGGTTCTCCGAGGCGATCATCTCCAAACCGTCACGCTGCCGGGTGAGTTCGGCGTCGATCTTCGCGGCGATCTCCGGATCCAGCACGGACAGGTCCGCGTCCAGGCTCGCGGAGACGACCTGCTCAAACGCCAGCGTCTGGGTGCCCGCGGCCGCCGATGCGCCGCTCACAGCTCGCCACCGTTCTTGGACGCGTACTCCTGGGCCGAAAGCAGCGGGCCGTCGGACTCGGCGGCGACCTTGAACAGCCAACCGGCACCGTACGGGTCGCTGTTGATCAGCGCGGGGTCATCGACGACGGCAGGGTTGATTTCGGTGACCTCACCCGTGACAGGGGCGTACAGGTCCGAGACCGACTTGGTCGACTCGACCTCGCCGCAGGTCTCCCCCGCGGTCACCGCGGAACCGACCTCGGGCAGGTCCACGTAGACGATGTCGCCCAGGGCATCCGTGGCGACGGCGGAGATGCCGATGGAAACAACGTTTCCGGCCTCGCGGGCAACCCACTCGTGCTCGTCGGAGTACTGCAGTTCAGGGGCAACTTTTGCCATGTGTTTTTCCTTTACGTTTGAAAAGTCGTGGGCCACAACAATTGTGGTGGGTTGGGTGGCGGATGAGGCAATTCCTCCGCGTGCTCGCTCGTCCCTCGCTTAGACGCACGCTTCCGGAATCCCCTCACCCGCCGCTATTCAGTTCAGTTTTTGGGGCCAGCCGTTTCCCCGGAAGAAACAGTGGCTTTTCGATATCTTCCAGAGCCGGGGTGCTCCGAGGCTTCAAGGGTGTCATCAAGCTCAACCCCCAATGATCGGGCTTGGCGTGCCACCCTTTGGGACAGTCCTACCCCGCGGTAGGCGGTACATCCCCCAGCACTTTTGGCTTTCGAAGGCGCCCCAAATGAGGCTTGGAACTCGAGGTGAGTTGAACCCGAGGTGAGCTGCAGGGCCCCTTCGGGCCCGACATCCGGGAGCATGCGTCTAAGGGAGCGTTACGTCCGCTCAGCGGGCGTCTTCGCGACCGAGCATGCAGAGGATGCCGGGTCCGACGGGCTGACGCAACCACAATCACGCAGCCCCCGGGACAGCTTCGGCTACTTTTGGCGCTTGTAGAAAGGCAGTGCGACCACTTCGAAGGGTTCGGCCTTGCCGCGGAGGTCGATGTCCAGTGCGGTGCCGGGCTCGGTGAATTCGACGTCGACGTAGGCCATCGCGACCGGGTAGCCCAGGCTCGGGCTGGGCTGGCCGGAGGTGACTTCGCCGACGACGTTGCCGTCCTTGAGGACCGGGTAGTGGCCGCGGCCGGCCCGGCGCCCGAGGCCCTTGAGCCCGACGAGCTTGCGGCCCGTCGTGGCGCCGGCGCCGGTTTCCTTCTTGGCGGCCAAGGCGGCCTTGCCGATGAAGTCGCCTTCCTTGGACAGGGCGACGACGGGGCCCAGGCCGGCGGCGAACGGATCGCCCTCCAGGGAGAGCTCGTTGCCGTAAAGCGGCATGCCGGCCTCGAGACGGAGCGAATCGCGGGACGCGAGACCGGAGGGGGTCAGCTCGCCGTCCTCTGCGATGGCGACGAGCGCCTGCCAGAGGGCGGCGGCGGCGTCGTTCGCGACAAAGATCTCGAAGCCGTCTTCGCCGGTGTAGCCGGTGCGGGCCAGCAGGAGGTCCTGGCTGGCTCCAGCGAACATGAACGGGACGTCCACGGCGGCGTAGTACTTCAGGCCGGTGACGAGCTCGTGCTGCGCCGCGGGGACCAGGCGCAGCAGGATCTCCTGGGCCTTGGGTCCCTGCACGGCGATCAGCGAGGTCTCAGCAGAGGCGTCCTGGACGGTGACGTCGAATCCGCCGTCCTTTCCGGAACCGACGCGCTCGGCCAGGGCCGCGGCGACGACCTTCGCGTTGCCCGCATTGGGGACCACAAGGAATTTCTGGTCGCCGCGGCGGTAGGTGATGAGGTCGTCGATGATGCCGCCGTCCTCGTTGCAGATCAGCGAGTACTTGGCCTTGCCAATGGCCATCGCCGAGATCTTGCCCACGAGGGCGTAGTCCAGGAAGGCTGCGGCGTCGGGGCCGGTGACCCAGACTTCGCCCATGTGGGAGAGGTCGAACAGGCCCGCGGACTTGCGGACGGCGTGGTGCTCGGCTAGTTCCGAGCTGTACTTCAGCGGCATCTGCCAGCCGCCGAAGTCCGTGAAGGAGGCGCCGAGCTTCTTGTGCTCTTCGTACAGGGCCGTGTAGTTCTCAGTCATCGTTGGCTGTCCTTAGCTGTCAGAGTCGGAGTTGGCGGAGTCGTCGGAGTGGACTGCTGTGTCTTCTTCGAAGGCCTCGAGGGGCGGGCACGAGCAGATCAGGTTGCGGTCCCCGGCTGCGCCGTCGATGCGGCCGACGGGCGGGAAGTACTTGTCCTGCTTGAGCGTGTGGACCGGGAAGACGGCCTGCTCACGCGGGTACTCGCGGGTCCAGTCGGTGCTGATCACGGCAGCGGCGGTGTGCGGGGCGTTGCGCAGCGGGCTGTGCTCCACCGTGAAATCGCCGTTGGCCACCTGGTCGATCTCGGCGCGGATGGCGACCATGGCCGTGATGAAGCGGTCGATCTCGCCCAGGTCCTCGGACTCGGTGGGCTCCACCATCAGGGTGCCGGCCACCGGGAACGCCAGGGTGGGGGCGTGGAAGCCGTAGTCGATCAGGCGCTTGGCCACGTCCTCGGCGGTCACGCCGGTCTTGGCCGTGAGTTCGCGCAGGTCCAGGATGCACTCGTGGGCCACCAGGCCGCCTTCGCCGGTGTAGAGCACCGGGAAGGAGTCGTTGAGGCGGGCCGCGATGTAGTTCGCCGCGAGCAGCGCGGACTTGGTCGCCTCGGTGAGGCCGCGGCCGCCCATCAGCTTCACGTAGGCCCAGGAGATCGGCAGCACGCCGGCCGAGCCGTAGCGGGAGGCGGAGATCGGGGTGCCGTCGGCGCCGTTGGCGGGATCAACAGCGTTGCCCGGCATGAACGGGGCCAGGTGCGCCTTGGCCGCGACCGGGCCGACGCCCGGTCCGCCGCCGCCGTGCGGGATGCAGAAAGTCTTGTGCAGGTTCAGATGCGAGACGTCGCCGCCGAACATGCCGGGCTGGGCCAGCCCGACGAGGGCGTTGAGGTTGGCGCCGTCGATGTAGACCTGGCCGCCGGCGGCGTGGACCGCGTCGCAGACCTCGCGGACATCGGCGTCGTACACCCCGTGCGTGGACGGGTAGGTGATCATGATGCAGGACAGCGCATCCTTGTGCAGCTCGATCTTGGCGGTCAGGTCCGCGTGATCGATCGTGCCGTCCGAAGCCGTGGCCACGACCACGACCTTCATGCCGGCCAACACGGCCGAGGCCGCGTTCGTGCCGTGCGCGGAGGCCGGGATCAGGCAGATGTTGCGCTGGGCATCACCGCGGGAGAGGTGGTAGCCGCGGATCGCCAGCAGCCCGGCGAGCTCGCCCTGGGAACCGGCGTTGGGCTGGATCGAGACCTGGTCGTAGCCGGTGATCTCGGTCAACTGGCCTTCGAGGTCCTCGATCAGTTCACGCCAGCCGGCGGTCTGGGATTCCGGGGCGAACGGGTGGATGGAGGCGAACTCGGGCCACGAGATGGCCTCCATCTCGGCGGTGGCGTTCAGCTTCATGGTGCAGGAGCCCAGCGGGATCATGGTCCGGTCCAGGGCAAGGTCGCGGTCCGAGAGGCGGCGGATGTAGCGCAGCAGCTGGGTCTCGGAACGGTGCGTGTTGAACACCGGGTGCTGCAGGTAGTCGGAGGTGCGCTCGACGGCGGGGTCCAGGCCGAACGCAGTGTCCGTGCCTGCAGCCGCGGCAGTCACGGACGCGCCGAATGCGGCAATGACGTCGGCGACGACGGCCACCGTCGTGGCCTCGTCGGCGGAGATGCCGACGGTGTCGGCGTCGATGGCGCGCAGGTTGACGCCCTTGGCGTCGGCTGCCGCGATGATCTCAGCTGCCCGGCCCGGCACGGAGACGGTGATGGTGTCGAAGAAAGAGGTGTGCAGCACGTCCAGACCGGCGGCCTTCAGGGAGGCGGCGATGGTCTTCGCGTGGACGTGTACCGCCTGGGCGATTGCCTTCAGCCCGTCCGGGCCGTGGTAGACGGCGTAGAAGGAAGCCACGATGGCCAGCAGGGCCTGGGCGGTGCAGATGTTGGAGGTGGCCTTCTCGCGGCGGATATGCTGCTCGCGGGTCTGCAGGGCCAGGCGGTAGGCGGGAACGCCGGCGTTGTCCTTGGAGACACCCACGAGGCGGCCGGGCATGGAGCGCTCGAGCCCCTTCTGGACGGCCATGTAGGCGGCGTGCGGTCCGCCGAAGAACAGCGGCACGCCGAAGCGCTGGGCGGATCCGACGGCGATGTCAGCGCCCTGCTCGCCCGGGGACGTGATCAGGGTCAGGGAGAGGAGATCTGCCGCGACGGTGACGAGGGCGCCGCGTTCCTTGGCGTCGGCGATCACGGCGGTGTGGTCGAACACGCGGCCGGAGACGCCCGGCTGCTGCAGGACGACGCCGTTGATGACCCCGTCGGGCAGGCCCTTGGAGAGGTCGGCGACCTCGACCTCGAAGCCGAGGGCCTCGGCACGGCCCTTGACGATCGCGATGGTCTGGGGAAGGCAGTCGGCGTCGAGGACGGTCTTGCCGTCGTGCGCCGTCTTGTTCTTATTCGCGCGGCGCATCATCAGCACGGCCTCGGCCACGGCGGTGGCTTCATCCAGCAGGGAGGCGTTGGCGATCGGCAGGCCGACGAGGTCCTGGACCATGGTCTGGAAGTTCAGCAGCGCCTCAAGCCGGCCCTGCGAGATCTCCGGCTGGTAGGGCGTGTACGCGGTGTACCAGGCCGGGGCTTCGAGGATGTTGCGGCGGATCACCGGCGGGGTGAGCGTGTCGTAGTAGCCCTGCCCGATCATCTGCACGGCGGTCTTGTTCTTCGACGCCAGCTTGCGCAGCTCGGCGAGGACTTCGACCTCGCTCAGGGCCGCGGCGAGCGCGAGGTCGGCGTCCTGGCGGATGTCCTTCGGAACGGCGGTGTCCACCAGGGCGTCGACGGTGTCGTAGCCGACAGCCTTCAGCATGGCGTCGACGTCGGCCTGGCGGCGCGCGCCGATATGCCGGTCAACGAAGGACGTGGAGGCTGGGGTAACAGTCACAAGGAACTCCATAACTCAGGCGGCGCAGGGTACGCCACATTGATTCGGGTTCCTCCCCGCTCTGTATTGGACCTGAGAGTTTCCGCGCAGCCCGCGTTTCAGGGCTCCGCTTGCACCGTCGGTGAGCACAGCATGTCCGGGACACGCCTGCTACTTTCCAGAGATGCCTTGCCGCGGCGGTACATGGGCCTGAGAGATTCCTGGGGAGGGTTTGCTCCTACGGCGCCTGCTTGTACCTACTTGCAGGACTCTCCCGCCGCAGATCAAAGGCGTATTTAATTAGGCGTTCAATCGGGGGTGACTACAGTCACAGCTCTCATTGTCCTATGCCGGGCGCGCGTCCGCAAACTCCCTCCCGGCGGCGGACCCAGGTTACGGGCCACGAGCCACCCGGTGGCGAATCCGGCGGCGCGAATTCGCCGGAAACGCCCGGAGTCGCCGCAACTTTCCGGCGTACTCGAACGCTTCCGGCGAATTCGGCGGGGAGTAGGGGGTCGGCGGGGAGTAGGGGGTCGGAGGGGGTGGGTGTGGGCTTCAGCCGCGCAGGCGCTCGACGGCGGCCAGGAGGCTCTGGACGTCCGCCTCGACTTCCGGCGGCGGCCCGCCGGGACCCCGCGCCAGCATGGCGTTGAAGTACAGCCCGTCCCCCATGCACAGGACGGCCTTCGCCATGGCGGGCCCGACGTCGGCCGCCAGCAGTTCCAGCCAGCTCGCCTGGCCGGCGGCGAAGCGGCGGAGCGTTTCCCCGTGCGCCACCTCGGCGAGCCGCGTGGCCGCCACGAAGACCCGGTCCATGGGCGTGTCCGCCCACACCGAGGACTTGATGAAGTACGCCGCCGCCCCTTCCGGGGCTGCCGCCATGGCCGCAACATCGGCAGCCAGGAGCCGGTCCAGCCGTTCCAGCAGGACCGCGATCATGGCCTCTTTGGTCGGAAAATGGTAGAGCAGGCCGCCCTTGGAGACGCCGGCCCGGCGCGCGACGGCGTCCAGCGTCGCGGCGCGTTCACCGACTTCGATGAGCAGGGATTCGAAGGCATCGAGGACGGCCTCGCGGGCGACGGGTTTCCTGGGCATGCCTCCCATCATGCCTGTCCGCGCGCGCATTTCTTAACTGTACCGTCCAGACGGTACAGTTATCCTTATGAGCATTCCATCGATCACCGTAGCCACCAGCACTCCTGCGGCCACCGGGCCCCGGGCACCGTGGCGTGACTGGGTGGCGCTGGCCCTGCTGATGTTCCCCGTCCTGCTCGTGGCCGTGGACAACACCGCGCTCACGTTCGCCCTGCCGGCCATCGCCAGCAGCCTGACCGCCTCCGGCGTCGAACTGCTCTGGATCGTCGATGCCTATCCCCTGGTCCTGGCCGGACTCCTGGTCGCGATGGGTTCCCTGGGCGACAGGATCGGCCGGCGCCGGCTGCTGTTCGTGGGCAGCGCGGGCTTTGCCGCGGTGTCGGCCGTGACGGCGTTCGCGCCGAGTGCGGAATGGCTGATCGCCGGCCGCGCCGGGCTTGGCCTTTTCGGCGCCATGCTGATGCCGTCCACGCTGTCGCTGATCCGGAACATCTTTCCGCAGCCCAACCGGCGCAGGCTGGCGGTGGCGGTCTGGGCCGCCGGCTTCTCCGGCGGCGCCGCCCTCGGCCCGATTGTCGGCGGCTGGCTGGTGGAACACTTCTGGTGGGGCGCCGTCCTGCTGGTCGCGGTGCCGATCATCCTGCCGCTGCTGCTGCTCGGGCCGGCCCTGATCCCGGAATCCCGCGATCCGAAGCCGGGCCGGGTGGACGTGCCCAGCATTGCCCTGTCCCTGCTGGTCATGGTGCCGGTGGTCTACGGGATCAAAGCCCTTGCCACCCACGGGCCGGCTCCCGAGGCCTTCGCGAGCATCGGAACCGGCCTGCTCATGGGCTATGTGTTCATCCGGCGGCAACGCGCGCTTGCCCGTATCCACAGGACAGACCACAGCACCGCGCCGATGCTCGACGTCAGCCTGTTTGGCAACCGGATCTTCAGTACGGCCATTGTGGCCAACGTCCTGGCACTGTTCTCCTTCAACGGCTTCATCCTCTTCCTGGCCCAGCACCTGCAGCTGCTGGAGGGCCAGTCCCCCTCGGCCTCCGGCGTCGCCATGGTCCCGGCCCTCATCGCCACGGTTGTAGCGGGGCTGCTCGTGGTCCCGCTGGTGCGCAAGGTGCGGCCCGGCTTTGTGGTGGCCGGCGGCCTGCTGCTGAGCGCGGCGGGCTATTTCGTGGTGGCATTCGGCGACCACAGCCAGGGCCCGTCGCTGCTCCTTGCCGCCCTGCTGGTGCTCTGCCTGGGGGTGGGCGCCGCGGAGACGATCTCCAATGACCTGATCCTGGGTGCGGCGCCCGCCGACAAGGCAGGGGCAGCCGCCGCTATCTCCGAGACGGGCTACGAAGTGGGGTCCCTGCTGGGTACGGCGATTCTCGGCTCAATCCTGACGGCCTCCTACCAGGGCAACCTCCGGCTTCCCGCGGGCGTGTCCGAACTCGCCCCGGCGGCGGCCACCAGCCAGGCCGGTGAAACCCTGGCCGGCGCTGTGGATCTGGCCCGGATGCTTCCGGCGCCCCTGGCCGAGGCGGTGACGGCGGCCGCGCGCACCGCCTTCGACTCGGGCGTGCACGTCACAGCGTCCATTGCACTGGTTCTGATGTCCGGGGCCTGCGTCCTGGCCGCCGTCGTCCTGCGGTCGGTGCCGAAGGCCCAATAGGGCTCAGCGGCCGCCGTCAGCGTCACGCCGTCGTCAGCGTCAAGGGGTTCCAGCCCTTAAACAGCAGCGTCCGGCGCCGGGTATCCTCCCGGCGCCGGACGCTGCTGTTTCTTGGGGGGCTGGTGGGAGCCGGTCCCTACTTGCTGTCCGGGGTGGTCACGCTGGCGGTGGCCCGCATGGTCTCGGCATTCACCATCCAGGCGTACTGCTCAAACTTGGCGATGAACTCGTGCAGCAGATCCGCGGTGGTGGGATCTTCCTCGTCCACTTCGTCATGGACCTTGCGCATCGTGCCGACGGCCGCCTCAAGCGCGGCGACAATCCGCTCGATGGCGTCCTTCGTGTTGATCAGGCCCTTCGGGAACTCGGCCAGTGCGGTGGA
Source organism: Arthrobacter sp. 05T410 (assembly GCF_056396505.1). Classification (NCBI taxonomy): domain Bacteria; kingdom Bacillati; phylum Actinomycetota; class Actinomycetes; order Micrococcales; family Micrococcaceae; genus Arthrobacter; species Arthrobacter sp. 05T410. The sequence continues at coordinate 8,936 of NZ_JBFTLP010000016.1, forward strand.
CTTGGAAACCGTGGAGCTTCGGCCGTCCGGGAGGGCGTGGAGGGCACGCATGCGCTCGGCAAGGTCATCCGCGAATCCCCGGGCGGCGTCGATGATTTCATCCAGCTGGAGGTGAAGGTCCCTGAAGTTGGTCCCGACGATGTTCCAGTGTGCCTGCTTGCCCTGAACGTGGAGTTCGATCAGGTCCACCAGTACTGCCTGCAGGTTGGTCGTCAATGTGGGTGATGCTTTCATGAATCCTCCTCGATAGAACCGGTGCCGTGCGGGCCGCGCATGCCATTGCTGGCACCCCGGCCGATGCTTCCGACGCTACCGCAGCGCGGCGCCGGGCCGCGATGCTTCTGGGAGGAATTTCTCGGTCAGCTTACTAAGTCGGCTTACTAACCGTTTTTGGGGCGGTTTAGACGGCCTCGTTGAGGATGGGCCCACGCGGGAACACGGCCCGTGTGATGCCGCCGGAGGTGGATTCGGACAGCTGGGTGAGGTAGTCGTTGCGCCGCCTCGGGGTAATCCTGGACTGGGGCTGGAACGGCTGCTCGGGGTCGTCGGCGTAGTGGGCGCTCAGGCCGTCGCGCATGAGCCGGATGGCTTCCGAACGCTGCTGGGACACCGCTGCGTGCGTGGATCCGAGTTCCGCGGCCAGGTCTTTGACCGTGCGGTCTCCGAAATAGATCTCCTCCACCACGTAGCGCATCCGTTCCGGAAGGGATTTCACGGCGGCCCGAAGGTACTGGAGCCGTTCGTCCGCGAGCACGGAGTGTTCCGGGGTGAGGGTTTCGGCGGCCAGGGTGTCCACCACGGCCTCGTCGAGGGGCGTCAATGTGCGCGAGGCATCCGCGAGCGCGGCCTCCACAACGCTCTGCTGGACGCCCAGGGCAGAGGCGATCTCGTCCACTGTGGGGGTGCGGCCCAGGGCGGACGCCAGGGTTTCCTGCACGGACATGGTTTCCTTGATCCGGCGGCGGGCGGATCGGGTGGCCCAGTCGCTGGCCCGCATCTCGTCTGCGAAGGCGCCAAGGATACGCCGGCGCGCGAAAGCGCCGAACGGCACCCCGAGGCCTGGATCGAACGAATCGGCCGAGGTAATCAAGGCAATAGCGCCGGCTGACGCCAAGTCATCGCGAGAAAGGTGTGACGCCTTCGAGCACAAATCTGAGACGAGATACCCCACCAGCGGAAGGTGCTGCGTGACCATCTCGTTGCGTTCCACGCGATTCAATACTGTGTCCCCCCATGAGACCGGATCCGAAGGGTCCTCGACCCTTAAAACGCCGAGAGCCGCACCCAAAACCGACCGGTGCTCCCCCCATTGGAGTCAGCGTTCGCAAGCAGGGGCGCAGCACCCATGGAGGAAACCTATCACCTGTTCCAAGATCTGCGTGTACCCTCAGGGAAAAGCTGTGCGAAAAATGCGGTGACCGCCCCGAAGCTGTGATTCACGGGGCGGAAAGAGAATGGGGCACATGAGCGCAAGTGATCTCTCCGCGGCACTGTGGCAGGAGCGGCGGCAGCTGGAGCTACTCCTCTTCAGGCTGGAAACGCAGCGCCTGCACGTCGTGGCCGGGAATCTGGAATGGCTGAGCTTCATGGCCTCCGAGATTGAAACCGTGCTGGACCGCCTGCGCTTCGAAGCCCTGGCCCGGAGCGTCGAGTCTGCTGCCGTGGCGGCCCAATGGGGCCTGCCGGCACAGACCACGCTCGTCGAACTGATTGCGGCCGCTCCCGCCGGGCCCTGGCCCGAGATCCTGCGCGAGCATCTGGACGCCCTGCACGCACTCCTGGCCCGGCTGGGCGAGGCTTCCCGCGTGAATGAGGATGCGCTGCGGAGCCTCCCGATGCCGGGACGCGCCGGCCCGGCGGGCACGGCCGGGCTTCTGGACCAGCTGACCATGGGAGGAAACCTGGAGCGGTCCCTCGCCGTGGTCCGGCGTTCAGCCCAGCCGCTCCTGGCCCAGTATCTCGGCGGGGACCATGTCTGATCCGGCGCGGGTCCTCAGCCGTCGGCGGGAGTGGCGCGCGGCGGCATGAGGCCGCGCAGCGCCTCCTCGGCGTCCGGGCCCGCTTCCGCCGCCGCGAGGTTCGCCGCTGCGATGGCTTCGATGACTTCCCGGCGCTGGATCGGCACACCGCGGGGCGCCTCAATGCCTATCCGAACACCGTCGCCGCGGCCTTCCAGAACAGTGATGACGATGCCGTCGCCGATCATGATCTGTTCGCCCGGCTTGCGTGTAAGTACCAGCATCCTCTCAATCTACCCTTCAGTCCGGGGAGCATCGTACGATTCCCGCCGGTTCTGCCATGTCGGTTCGGGCCCGGCGGGGCGCCCGTCGATCCAGCCCACGGGCAGTCCCAGGCCATTGACGCTTTCAGGCGACCCGGTCTCCGAGGCGCCGACCACCGCCACCGCGGTCACGTTGAGCTGGGCGGACAGCACGCCGACCCAGCGCGCCGTGTCCTCGTGCTTGCGTCCGGCATCGACCACAACCCAGACCTGGTCGGCGGAGAGCGCCGCCACGGACGGCACCCGGGCCAGGGCGTTGCGGGCTTTGCCCAGTCCGAACGCCACCAGGACGGTGCGCTCCGTCACCACGGCATGGGCGCGCGCGGCCGTGGCACTTTGGCGTCCGTCGACGTGCAGGTGGCCATAGGCGGAGAGCTCACCGGCGGTGCGCACATCGGCACCTCCGGAGGCCATGGACATGGCCAGGGCGGTATCCATCGCGTCCTCCCCCAGCCCGATCAGGAGCACGAGATCGCCGACGCCGGTCAGCGGAGCCGGAGCCGGGGCACCCGCAGCGTTGCCCGGCGCGACGGCGGACGGGTGCGCAGGGCTCCCGACGGCGGCCGGGTGCGCGACGGCGGCCGGGTGCGCGGGGCTCCCGACGGCGGCGGCGCCGGCCGGGTGCGCAGGGCTCCCGACGGCGGCGTCCGGCGCTGCGGCGGGCGGATCTGTCGGGGTCCGGAGCCCGGTACCGAGCTGTTCCAGCAGCTCGGCGAAGTCCCGCGATTCGGTGGACACACCGGCAGGAGCGGGCCGGTGCAGGCTCAGCTCGGCGGCGTCCGCCTCCTCCAGGAGTGCGGCGATGGCGGCGCCCTGCAGGTGATGGGTCGGGGCGGCGGGCCGTGCCGGCCCTCCGGCCGGGCCCGCCTGCGCTGCGGTCCGGGCCGCCGGCGGGGCCGGTGCTGCCGCCGCGGCTCCGGCGTCGTACTTCCCGGCGGGGGTCCCGGCGCCCGGAACGGTGCCCGGAACAGTGCCCGGAACAGTGCCCGCGGAAGCCGCCCCGGCGGTGGTCTCCCCGGCGGTGGTCTCCCCGGCGGCGGTCTCCCCGGCGGGACCACCAGTCGCCGGGCCGGAATCGGCCCCGGCCAGGATGTCGGCGTCAGGCACCACCTCGCCGGTGACGACCTCGTGTTTGGACTGGAGCTCGATCATGGCCTCGTAGCGGTCCTGGGCGAAGAGGCCGGCGATTCCGGGGCTGCTGACGCGTTCGGCGGAAACGATCCGGGCCGCCGGACCGTACAGCTGTTCTGCCTTGCGGCGGATTTCCTCGAGCGAGGCTCCCTTAAGCCGATAGCGGTTCGGCATGGCGCACCACTCCTACTGTTTCGATCCGGACGTTGGCGGAGGTCACCTCGCGGTAGGACAACACGGGCACGGATCCCGGCTGCGCCCCGACGAGGCGGTAGATGGCGGGCCGGAGCGCGGGTGCACAGACAAGCACGGCCTGGCGGTTGGCGGCGGCCGCGGCGTCGACGGCGGACCGCACCGAGCGCAGCACGGCGTCGAGGCGTTCCTGCCCCATGACGATCTGGCTGCCGCCCTCCGCGGGCCGCATGTCCTCGAGCATGTGTTGTTCCAGGACGGGGTCGATCATGATGACGTTGAGCACCTCGCCGTCCATGAACTTGGCCGTGAGGGCGGGGCCCAGGGCCTGCCGGGCGGCTTCCACAAGCGATTCCGGATCCGTGGAAATCTTGGCGCGGAGCGTGAGGGCCTCATAGATCCGGGCGAGGTCGTTGATGGGCACCTGCTCATCCAGCAGGCCCTGGAGGACGCGCTGCAGCTCGGCGAGGGAGAGCAGGGCCGGGGTCAGTTCGTCGACGGCGGAGGGGCTCTGCTTGCGCACGCCCTCGGTCAGCACGCGGACGTCCTCGCGGGACAGCAGCCGGGCAGCGTTCGCCGCGACGATCGAGGACAGGTGGGTGACCAGAACGGAGACCCGGTCGATCACTGTGGCACCTGTCATTTCGGCGTTGTGGCGCATCTCCCCCGGAATCCATTTCCCGGCGAGCCCAAACACGGGTTCGATCATCGCCGGGCCCGGGAGCGAGTCCAGGTTCTCGCCCAGGGCGAGCATCTGGCCGCTGGGGGCCGTGCCGCGGCCGGCTTCCACGCCGGCAATCCGGATGGCGTAGGTCGCCGGCGGCAGGTCTACACTGTCCCGGGTGCGCACCGGCGGGATGACCAGGCCAAGTTCCATGGCGATCTTGTGCCGCAGGGACCGGACCCGGGCCAGGAGGTCATCGGAGGCGCCGGAGACCATATCCACGAGGTCAGGTGCGAGCAGGATCTCCACGGGGTGGATGCGCATGTCTTCCAGCAGTTTCTCGTTCGGATCCTGTTCCGGGAAGTTCAGCGCGGTCGACTCAGCCTCCCGGGCCGTTTCCGCCAGCTGTTGGCTTGCCGCGGTCCGGCGGGAGGCGATGAACAGGCCGGCGCCTACGACGACGAACGGAATCGGGGGCATACCGGGGATCAGTGCCATGGCGACGGCGGCGACGCCGGCGATCATGAGGGCGTTCGGTGACTGCAGCAGCTGGGTGGAGGCCGTCCGCCCCATGTCGGACTCGGCGTTGGACCGGGTCACGATCATGCCGGTGGAGACGGCCATGAGCAGTGCCGGGATCTGGGTGACGAGCCCGTCGCCCATGGTCAGCAGGCCGTAGGTGTTCAGGGCGTCGCCGATTTCCAGGCCGCGCTGGACCATGCCGATGGCGATGCCGCCGACGAAGTTGATGATGATAATGATGATGCCCGCGATGGCGTCACCCTTGACGAACTTCGAGGCGCCGTCCATGGCACCGTAGAAGTCGGCCTCGGCAGAGACTTCGGCCCGCCGCTCCCGGGCCTGGGTGTCGGTGAGGAGGCCGGCGTTGAGGTCGGCGTCGATCGCCATCTGCTTGCCGGGCATGGCGTCGAGGGTGAAGCGCGCGCCCACCTCGGCCACGCGCTCGGCGCCCTTGGTGACCACGACGAACTGGATCACCACGAGGATGAGGAACACGACGGCGCCGATGATCATGGAGCCGCCGACCGTCACCTTGCCGAAGGCTTCAATGACCTGCCCGGCGTATCCGTTGCCCAGGACCAGGCGGGTTGAGGCGACGTTGAGGCCGAGCCGGAACAGCGTGGCCACCAGCAGCAGGGACGGGAACACCGAGAAATCCAGCGGTTTCTTGACGAACATGCTGGTCAGCAGGACCAGCAGTGCCAGCAGGATGTTGCAGACGATGAGGAAGTCGAGCAGCGGCGCGGGAACGGGAACCACCAGCAGGAGCACGATCCCCACGATGCCGATGGGCACCACCAGCCGGTTCAGCCTGTTGTTCATGGTGCTGTCCTTTCACAGACGCTGATTCCCGAAGATTTCGTGCCGTGTTGCACGCTGTGGAGCCTGCCGTGTTTCATACGGTGGCCACCGTGGTGGTCATGCGGTGCATCCCGGCGGCGGCGCCCCGGGCCTTGAGTGCCATGACGAACGCGAGGACGCCGGCCACCGCCCGGTAGAAGTCCACCGGGATCTCGTCCCCCAGCTCACAGGCCCCGTGGAGGGCCCTGGCCAGCGGGATGTCCTGGACCATGGGCACGTTCTTTTCCTCGGCTTCTTCCCTGATCCTCGCAGCCACGTGGCCGGCGCCCTTGGCAACGACGCGGGGTGCGGATTTTCCGGGCTCGTATTTCAGGGCCACCGCCACGTGCGTGGGGTTGACCAGGACGACGTCGGCGTCCCCGATCGCCGCGATCATGCGGTTGCGGCTCATAGCCATCTGGCGCGCCCGGCGTTGGGACCGGATCAGCGGATCGCCCTCGCTGTTCTTGTTTTCGTCCTGGATTTCCTTCTTGGACATCCGCGTCTTCTTGCGGTTGCGCCGCATCACGACGAAGAAGTCGGCCGCGGCCAGCACGATGCCGGCGGCCACCGCGAACTGGACCAGGGCGGCTATCCCGCCGGCGGCGGCCTGCACTACCCCGGCGACGGGCAGTCCGCCGGCGGTCAGCAGCACCGGAACCAGTCCCTGCACGACGGTGTAGAGCACCAGCCCCACGACGCTTGCCTTGAGCAGCGCCTTGAGGCCGCCCCACACGGCCTGCGCGCCGAACAGCCGCTTGATCCCGGCGAGCAGGTTGAAGTGTTCGAATTCGAGCCTGAATTTCTTCAGGTGGACACCGCCCTGGAGGGCCGAGCCGGCGAGGACGGCCAGGAATACGACAACCAGCAGGGGTCCGACGATCCCGGCGATGGACGCGAAGCCGGCTTCCAGCGCCCGGACGGCTTTGCCGGGGTCCGGGGCGGACACGATCCCGCGGATGCTGAAGAGCTGGTCCGTGGCGGCGTTGGCGGCCCGGTCCACCGTGCTGGGCAGCATCAGCGCGGCGGCGCCGACGCCGAGCCAGGCGGTGAGGTCCTGGGAACGGGACAGCTGGCCCTTGGAGCGGACCTCCCGCATTCGTTTCTCGGTGGCTTGCTCGGTCTTTTCCTGTGAATCCGCCATCAGCCCACCCCCAGTACGGCTTTGGCGGCCTGCCCGGCGAGGCTGGAAACGAGTCGGGGCAGGGCCAGGAACATGAAGCCGGCCAGCGTCAGGGTGAGCAGGATCTTCAGCGGGAAGCCGAGGGAGAAGGCATTCAGCGCCGGGGCCACGCGGGTCAGCAGGCCGAGCCCGACGTCGGCAAGGAACAGGACCACCAGGAGGGGGCCGGCGATCTGCACGGCGGCAAGGAACATGCCGGACACCGCCGCGATCATGGCCTGCACCGGCTGGGCCAGGTCGATCCCCCCGGCCAGCGGCAGGGCGGCAAAGCTGCCGGTGAGGCCGGTGATGACGAGCTGGTAGCCGTCGGAGGCGAAGAGCAGGGCCAGCGCCGCCATTTGCAGGAGACGGGTGAACTGTGCGCCGTTGACCATCATTTGGGGGTCGTAGGCCTGGGCCATCTGGAACCCGCTGAAAAGGTCGATCAGGCTGCCGGCGGACTGGATGGCGGAAAAGATGACGAGGACCAGGAAGCCCAGGACCAGCCCGGTGACGAGCTCCAGGACCACACCGGTGACGAACCCGGCGGTGTCCCGGGGCATGTAGCCGCCGGCCAGGCGCTGCGTCACCGCCAGGCCCAGGCCCAGCCCCAGCATGGCTTTGACGCGCCCCGGAATGGCGTGGTGCGAGAAGGGCGGTGCCACGACCAGGAAGGCGGTCATCCGGACCGTAGCCAGCAGCAGGACTTCAAGCCAGGCCGGGTCGATGGGGATGCCCACCTCACAGGCCTCCGAGCAGGGACGGAATCTTCGCGAAGAGGTCGTTGGTGAAGCCCACCATCTCCGAGATCATCCAGTGTCCGCAGACAATCAGGGCCACGGCCACCGCGGCAGCCTTCGGCACGAAGGACAGGGTGGCTTCCTGCAGCTGCGTGATGGACTGCAGCAGGGAGATGGCCAGGCCCACCACCAGCGCCGTGACCAGCACGGGCGCGGAGAGCTTGGCGGCCACGATCATGGCTTGGAGGCAGATGTCCAGGACCGCGTTGGCGTTCATCCTGAACCCGCATAGCTCTGGACGAGCGCGGTGATGATCAGGCCCCAGCCGTCCACGAGCACGAAGAGCAGGATCTTGAAGGGCAGCGAGATCATGACGGGCGGGAGCATCATCATGCCCATGGACATCAGGGCCGCGGACACCACGAGGTCGATCACGAGGAACGGGATGAAGATGACGAAGCCGATGATGAAAGCGGCACGGAGTTCGGAGATCATGAACGCCGGGATGAGGGTCTGCAGCGGCACGGCCTCAGGCGTGGCCGGGTTCTCGGCTCCGGCGGCACGGGACATCAGGGCGATGTCCTCCTCGCGCGTGTGGGCGAGCATGAAGTGCTGCAGCGGACCCGACGCGGCGCTGACGGCACCGTTGAAGTCCAGTGTGCCGTTGAGGTAGGGCTGGACGCCGAGGGTGTTCATCTCGTTGATGACGGGCCACATCACAAAGATCGAGAGGAACAGAGCCAGCCCGGCCAGGACCTGGTTCGGCGGGATGGAGGGCAGGGACAGCGCGTTGCGGGTCATTGCCAGGACCACAAAGATCTTGGTGAAGGACGTCATCATCAGCAACAGCGAGGGCGCAACGGCCAGGAGGGTGATGCTGATCAGGGTCAGGACAGCGGAGGAAGGTTTCCCGTCCATCCCGTTGATCTGGATGTTGATGTTCCCGCCGTCGGGATTGGCAGGGTCGGCCGGGGGCACCGGTGCAACAGGGTCGATCGGTGCGGCGTGGCCTGCCGAGGCATTGAGCCACAGCAGGAGGACGGCAAAGAGCACGGCGGCGAGCCCCAGGGCCAGGAGCCTGAGGGGTCTTGCGCCAGCTGTTCGCGGGCGGGTGGTGCTGGTGGGGAGCGGGAAGATCAATTGCGGCGTCCGCTCCTGAGCGCGGCGGCAGCCTGCTTCCAGGTGGAGCCGGCCAGGATGGAGCCGTGCAGCGGCGGATGGGCCGACCCGCCGGCGCTGCCGCGGCCGGCGTGGCCGCGGGCCGCGGAGCCCCGGTGAAGGGAGCTGCGGCGGGACGGCGGCAACTCCCGGACACCGTTCTGACCGTCGGCGAAATCGTCGGCGTCGACACCGTCCGCAAAATCGTCGCCGTCAGCGGCGGCATCACCTGCCGGCATGGCCGGCTGGCTGCTGAAGTGGTTGCCGGCGAGCGGGCTGGCGTCAGCGAGCATCCGGGCGAAATCGCCCAGGCCGCGGCTGGTGCCGGGGACCGCGACTTCTTCGGGTTCGGGCGGGATGTCCCCGGTGTGCAGGACGTTGACGGCGTGCTCGGTCACGCCCAGGAGGAAGCGCTGCCCGGCGGCGTCGACCACCACCACGGAGGCTTTTTGTCCGAGGCTCTGCCGGCTGACGATGGTCAAGGCGCGGTCAGCCCGGCGCCGTCCGGTGCCCTTGCCCAGCCGGTGCTGCAGGAACCACATGAGGCCAAGCACCGCGCCCAGGGCCACGACTACCCGCAGCCCGAGGATCAGTGCGTCCATTCAGCTGAGCCCCTCGGCCACGTCGAGGATCCGGGTGATCCGCACCGCGTAGTCCTGGTCGAGGACCACGACTTCGCCGTGCGCGATCAGGCGGCCGTTGAGCAGGACGTCGGCCGGGGCGCCGGCGGAGCGGTCCAGTTCGATGATCTTGCCCGGTTCCAGCGACAGGACGTCCCGGACCGACATCCGGGTGCGTCCGATCTCCACGGTCAGGGCCATTTCAATGTTGTTGATCCGGCCGAGCCGGCCGGCCACGGTGTCCCCGCCGGCGAACAGGTCCCCGCCGCGTTCCTGGCTGTTGCTGTGTTCGCGGAGCCGGACGGCGAACCAGGCCGCAGCGTTGCTGCCGTCGGAGAGTTCAAAGACGGCCGTGTCGGGATCCGAGAGGAGCCCTGAGACGTCGGATTCACGCAGGTCGGACAGGACACCGGCCCCGAAGACTGAGCTGGCGCTTTCCATCGCGGGGCGCAGCACGTCGGTCACGGAGACGTGGCCCAGCTGGGACCCCGCGCCGGCGGCCTCGTCAAGGAAGGTGCGGTCGCTGAGCATGAGGGCGAGGTCGGCGGTCACCGCGCCGACGAAGGTCGCCGTGACCGCCTGCCGGGCGTAGGCCGCCGCGGACCGGGCAGGCACCAGCGCGACAACCTTCAGGGCCACCGGGCTCGGGAGCTCCTCGACGAGCCGTTCCGCCGACATTTCGTGCTTGGTCAGGGTGATGCTCATCGTTGGTTCTCCTCGATTGTGACAATTACTGCGGCCGCGCGGGAGCCGTTGCGGGCCGGGGCGGCAGTGGCCAGCCGGGTTCCGTCCAGGGTGAGGTCAAAGGGCCGGTTCTCCAGGTGCGGCAGTGTCAGGACGTCACCGACTGCGAGACCCAGGACCTGGCTCGGGGTAACGAACGACGTCGAGAGCCGTACGGACAGTTCCACCGGGACCTGCTCCAGTTGGGCGCTGACGCGGGCGGCCGCGTCTTCGCGGGAGTCGGTCGGGTTGACCTTCTTGAGCCGTCCCAGCAGGATTCCGGCCGGAACGGCCAGGGTGGCGGGCGCGTTGACGTCGCCGACGCTCATGGTGAAGGAGGCAACGATCATCAGTTCGCTGGGTGCGGCGGCCTGGGCGAACTGGGAGTTGTATTGGATGGTGTCCACCCGGACGGCCTCGCTGAGCAGCGGGCCCAGGGAATAGCCGAGGTCTTCGAGGGCCTCGTCCATCAGGCCCTTGATCAGCGCCTGCTCGATCTGGGTGAACTTGCGGTCCGGCATGGGCGAATCGTTGGTGGCGCCGAGCATGCGGTTGACCCAGCCGAGGGCGGCCGGGCCGGGGAACTGCACCACGAGCTTGGAATCGTGGGCCTCCACGGTGCACAGGACCATGGCGGTGACGGCGGGCAGCGAGGCGGCGTACTCGTCGTAGCTGAGCATGCTGACGTCTTCCAGGCGCACCACGGACTTGACGCGGACCTTGGCAGTGAGCTGGGTGCCCCACTGGCGGGCGAAGGTTTCGAAGGCGAGCTCCAGCACCCGGCTGTGTTCGCGCGCGAGCGTCGCAGGACGGCGGAAGTCATAGACGCTGACGGTCCGCTCCCGTGCCACTTCCCGCTCATCCAGAACACTCACGGTTGCCACTATCGGCAAGGGAACTCGTGGCGTAAGCAGAACGCCTTAGGCAAAAATGCAGGCAAAACTCCGGCAAAGAACCCAGGCGATCCGCCGTAGCCCCGAACGGCTACTTCTCGCTGAGTTTCAAGGCCTCCGGAATCAGTGCCCGGACGACGTCGGGCTTGTCGGAAATGACCACGATGTCCACCCGGCGGTTTCGCTCCATGAGCGCCGGCGTGGAGTCGTCGTTGACCTGGCGGGCAGAACCGAACGCGACGGCACCGATCGTGCCGGGGGCTATGCCGCCGCGGTCCACCATGTACCGCAGGACATTGACGGCGCGCGCCGAGGACAGTTCCCACGTCGAGGGGTAGGCCGTGATGCCGTTCGCGGCGTGGCCTTCGACCATGATTTCCATGCCGGCCGGTTTGAGGACCGGTGAGATGACCTGCAGCACCCGGGAGGCCCGGGGGGTGAGCTCGGGCCGGTCAGGTTCGAAGAAAGCCTGCGATCCGACGAGCTTGACCGTCAGGCCGCGCTGGTCGATCTGGAACTCGACGTTCTCGCTCAGCCCGGCTGCCGCCAGGCCGGCCTGCATTTTCTGCTGCAGCGCCTTGAGTTTGTCCACTTCCTTGATCGCTTCAGCCATATTCTCGGGGGATGCGGTGGCCGCGCCCTTGACGGCGGCGAACGCCTCGAGGTCCTCTTTCACGAGCTCCGGCGGCACCACTGTGCCCGACGCCGTATCCACCGTTTCCGTCGCGACTGCGCCGAATCCCGTGGCCAGGGAGTTGCGGAGCTTTTCAAACTTGTTGGCGTCCACCGTGGACATCGCGAAGAGGACGATGAACATGCACATCAGCACGGTGACCATGTCCATGTAGGACGCCATCCAGCGTTCGTCGACGTGGTGTTCTTCCGGCTTCTTCCGCCCGCGCCGCCTCGGGCTCACGCTGCCTCGTCCATCCTGTCGGACTTGTCAGCGCCGGCCTTCTTGCCGGAGCTCTTGAGCTGGTGCTCGGGGACCATGGCGCGGAGCCGTTCGGCCAGCAGAAGCGGCTGGGCACCGGACTGGACCGACAGCATGCCTTCCATGAGCAGCGTCATCCGTTCGATGTCCAGTTCCGAGAGCCGGGCCATCCGGGCGCTGAAGGGAAGCCAGATGAAGTTGGCGGACAGCAGGCCCCACAGGGTGGCGACGAAGGCTGCCGCGATCATCGGGCCGAGGTGGTCCGGGGTGGAGAGGTTTTCCAGGACGTGGGTCAGGGATACCACGGTGCCGATGATGCCCACGGTGGGGGCATAGCCGCCGAGACTCGCGAAGAATTTGGAGTTGGCGTGATCGCTCCGTGACTTGGAGTCGATCTCGTCCTCCATGAGCATCCGGAGGTCCTCGGCGTCGGTGCCGTCGGCGATGTTCTGCAGGGCACGGGCAAGGAAGGGGTCCTTGACGCTGGCCGCTTCCTCTTCCAGGGAAAGCAGGCCCTCGCTGCGCGCCTTTTCGGCGAAGCGGACCATCTGGTCAATGCTTTCCTGCGGCTTGGCGGTTTTGCCGAGGAACATCTTGGGGAGGGCTTTGAAGGCCTGGACGACGTCTTTGAGGGTGTTTCCGGCGATCCCGACGGCGAGCGTGGCGCCGAAGACCAGGATCATGGGGGCCGGGAGGAGCAACGCCGACAGGCTGGCGCCCTCGAGCGACACCATGGCGATAACGGAGCCAAAGGCGAGGAGCAGTCCGATGACTGTTGCGGGATCCATCGTTACTTTCTGGGTTGCGCGGGCGCCGTGGGACCGGCGCCGTCGTCGTAGGGGTCGTCGTCCGGGTCTTCAGCCCGGACCAGGCTGAGGGGATAGCCGGTGATGGCCGGAAAGTCCCGGGCTTTGCTCAGGATGTAAGCCCGGTACTCTGCGATGAGCTCGACCACCTCGGCGAGGCTTTCGAGCACCACGTAGGCGGCGCCGTCGAGTGTCACCAAGTGCGTATCCGGGCTCTCGTGGATGCGTTCAATGAGGTCCGGATTGACCGCGAAGCGCGTTCCGTTGAGGCGTGTGACGACGATCATGGGCCGATTCTGCTCTGTGAGGGGAAGGGTGTTCTCCTCCGTACTGTCGGCAGCCGGGGCCCCTTCGTTAGGCGCCGTCGTCAGGCGCCTTGTCAACGTGCCGGTGCCCGGGGGCGGCCGGCGCAGCAACATTCCCCGTGCCAAGGCCGCCGCGCGGTATTAGGGTGGGATCTGACGGGGCCACCCGGCCCGCCCCGTTGGACGTCTGCTCCACCGCAGTTCGTCCCGTGCAGTTGGCCCAGTGCCAGGAAACGACGGCCGCCCGCCTCATCAGGAAGGCCAGCCATGGCGTCATTTCCGGATTTTGAGCAGCCGTTGAACCCGTTTCCCCGCTACGCAGCCATGCGGGACAGTGAACCCGTTTTCCAGGACCCGGACACGGGCGTCTGGCACGTGTTCCGCTACGACGACGTGCAGCGGGTCCTGTCCGAGCACGCCACTTTTTCTTCCCGGATGGGCGGGGACAACCCCTCCGAAACGGGCCAGCTCTTCGCCGCCAGCCTGGTCAACACGGACCCGCCGCGGCACCGCCAGTTGCGTTCGCTCGTGACGCAGGCGTTCACACCGCGGGCAGTCGAAGCGCTCGCCCCGCGCATCTCGGAACTGACCGGCGAGTTGCTGGAGCCGGTGGTGGCCGGCGGCGCCACGGACCTGATCGAACAGCTCGCCTATCCGCTTCCGGTGATCGTGATCGCCGAACTCATGGGCATTCCGGCCTCTGACCGGGACCGGTTCAAGCTGTGGTCCGACGTGATCGTGAGCCAAACCCGCCCGGGCGCCGACGATTCCGTCCACACGGCAGCCAACCGGGAAATGGCGGAGTACTTCATGGCCATGATCGAGGAGCGGCGGCACCGGCCGGGCAATGATTTGATCAGCGCGCTCCTCGCGGCCGAGATCGACGGGCAGAAGCTCAGTCCCATCGAGTTGCTGGGATTCTGCAGCCTGTTGCTCGTGGCGGGAAACGAGACCACCACCAACCTGATCGGCAATGCGGTGCTGTGCTTCACCGAATCGCCGGGCACGGCGGAACGCCTCGTCGCCGAGCCTGCCCTGCTCCCGCACGCCATCGAAGAGGTGCTGCGCTACCGCTCCCCCGTCCAGTCCATGTACCGGCTCTCAGCCGTCGACACGACCGTGCGCGGCCGCACCATCCCGGCAGGCTCGCCGATCATTGCCTGGATCGGCTCGGCGAACCGCGACGGGGAGCAGTTCCCGAGCCCGGACGAGTTCGACGTCGAACGCTCACCCAACCGTCACCTCGCCTTCGGGCAGGGCATCCATTTCTGTCTGGGGGCGCCCCTGGCGCGGCTGGAGGCCAGGATCGCGCTGGAGGCCGTGCTCTCACGGCTGCCGGGGCTTGCTGTGGACCCCGACGCGCAGTTGGAGCGGATGGAAAGCATGATCGTGTACGGGGCGAAACAGCTTCCCGTGACCTGGCAGGCTGCCTGACGGCGGCCACGGCGTCAGGGGCGGCGATCGTGACGGTCTCCGGCGCCCTCGAGGGCGGCCCCGAACCATGTCGGCAGGTGGCGGAGCAGGTCGTCCTGGTCGTCGCCGATCCATGCGACGTGGCCGTCCGGCCGGAGCAGGACCGCGGGCGCGTCCAGTTCCCCGCTGGTGTCCGCGACGTGGTCGATCCGGTCCGCCCATCCTGCCACGGAGAGTTCGCCGGTCTGGTCCAGCAGGAGCCCGCGGCCTTTGCGGGTGAGTTCGTAGAGACGGCCCCGCGATAGAGGAATGTCGCGCAGTCGCCTGCCGAGCAGCTCGGGTCCTTCGCCGAAGTCGTAGCGGACCCCGATCGCGGTAATCTTCTCGGCCAGGAAACGGCTGACGTCCTCGAAGTCCATCAGCTCGCTCAGCAGCCGCCGCACGGCCTGCGGGCCGGGCTCGGTGGACAGCAGCTCGCTCTGGGCGCGGGTGATGGTCAGCACGCCTTCGGCGACCGGGTGACGCTCGGCGTAATAACTGTCCAGCAGCCCGTCCGGCGCCCATCCTTTGACCTCGGCGGCGAGCTTCCAGCCGAGGTTGAAGGCGTCCTGGATGCCGAGGTTCAGTCCCTGCCCTCCCAGTGGCGGGTGGACGTGCGCCGCATCGCCGGCGAGCAGAATGCGGCCCACCCGGTATTGCTCGGCAAGCCGGGTGGCGTCGCTGAAACGGGACAGGGAGCGTGGTGAGTGGACGCCGAAGTCGGTGCCTGCGAACGCCCGCAGCTGCGTCCGGAACTCCTCCAGCGTCGGCGGGACCGAGCGGTCCTCGGCCACGGCCGCCGCGGGCACGACGGCGCGGTACAGGCCGTTTCCGGCGGGGCCGATGCCGAACCCCTTGTGGGTCTTGCGCACCTCCTCGGCCACCGCGGCCAGCTGGTCCGGCGCCGCGGTCACCTTCACCTCGCCCAGGAGCCACTCGGTCTTGGCCGGCTCGCCGGGGAAGCCGATGCCGAGCAGTCTGCGCACCAGGCTGCGTCCGCCGTCGCAGCCGACCAGCCAGCGCGAGCGCAGCCGTGTGCCGTCAGCGAGTTCGACGCTCACCGCGTCCTCGTCCTGCTCGACCCCTGCCACCTCGCAGCCGCGGCGGATCTGGGCGCCGAGCTCACCGGCGCGCTCGGCCAGCAGGCGATCGGTGACCGGCTGGGGGATGCCAAGGACGTAGCCGTGTGCGGTGTCCAGGTTCACCGGCCGGGGCTTGTCGATCCCGGCGAAGCGACCCACGCCGCCGGGATACTGTTGCCCGTGGGCGAGGAACCGGTCCAGCAGCCCGCGCTGGTCCATGATCTCGATGCTGCGCGGGTGCAGGCCGAGCGAACGGACCGCCTGGCTCGGCTCCGCGTCCCTCTCCAGCACGAGCACGTCCACGTCGTGCAGCCGCAACTCGCTGGCCAGCATCATCCCCGTCGGGCCGCCGCCGCTAATGATCACGTCGAAAATATGGAACCCCAATCCCAGAAACTCACTTTCCGGATTGCCCGGCTGCGTCCCGCAACCTGAAATGCGGGGGTGAGCCCGATCAGTACTCACCCTTGATCACGAAGTAGGAGCCGCGAATAACGCCCGCCAGCTTCGACTTTTGGCGGGCGAACTTGAAGCGCGGCGCCAATTCCTCCGGAACTTCCATGCCGTCGGCAAGTTTGAACCCCACCGCTCTCTTCCCGCCGTCCTCGATGCTGTACATGACGTTGACCGACAGCCCCGACTCGTAAAAAACATAGGCCATCCGCAAACCGTCGACTTCGAAGGCGGTCGCCTCCAGCGGGCGGGAGCCGATCACGATCTCGCGTTCATCCCGGAGGATGCGGCTCACCCGGTCAACCACGTCAGGAACTTCGCCCGCGGGGCTCACGGTGAAGGCGTGGCCGTACTTATTCCGGTAATAGCGGGCCTCGTTGGCGCGCAACCCGGCGAGGGCCTCGGAGACGGGCGATGATTCCAAGCCGACGGTAGAAACGGTCTCGAAGTCAACGATGTACGGCATGTGCCCTCCTGGACAGACGTGTTGGGACCAATGCTAACGCGACGACGTGCTGCCGCTAACGCGACGACGTGGCTGCCGGACGCCGGAACGCAGGCGCCCCCCCTGAGGTGTGATCCGGGGAGACAGCTCCGGGTCCGGCATTACCGGAAACCCGAAGCTGTCTCCCGAATCCTTAGGGGACAAGCACGATTCCGCTCATTAGCGCTTGAGCTGGGTCAGTTCCTGGAGAACCTCATCCGAGGTGGTGATGATGCGGGCGTTGGCCTGGAAACCGCGCTGCGCAACGATCAGGTTGGTGAATTCCTGGGACAGGTCCACGTTCGACATTTCCAACGAGCCGCCGGTCAGGGTGCCAAGGCCGGGGTCGCCCGCAGCACCGAGCTGCACGCCGCCGGAGTTGCCGGTTGCGACGTAGGAGGAGCCGCCGGCCTTCTCCAGGCCGCCCGGGTTGGTGAACTTGGCGAGGGCGATCTTGGCGAGGACCTGCTTGATGCCGTTGCTGAACGACCCGACCAGGGAGCCGTCGCTGCCCAGCGTGTAGGACTCGAGCTTGCCGACGGGGGCACCGTTCTGGCCGCTGACGGTCAGCGAGCTCATGGCAGCGTAGCCGGAAACCTTGGAGACATCGATGGTGATGCCGTTGACGGTGACGTTGCCGCCTGCGGTGGGCTTGCCGTTCGTGTAGGTCACAGACCCGGTGGCTGTGGTGCCGTTGTCGTCGGCGGCGATGTTCCAGGTGCTTCCGGCCTTGGTGAAGGTCATTGACACGCTGCGTTCGGTGCCGGCGGCGTCGTAAACCTTGACCAGACGGTCCAACTTGGTGCCGTCGACGGCGTCGCTGGGCAGGTTTCCGTCCAGCGTCACCGAGTCGGTCTTCTTGGCCACCATGGTGTTGGGGTTCAGCGTAATGTCGCCAACGGGGCCTCCCGCGTTGATCACACCGTTGGTGGCGGTCCAGCCCTGGAGGATGCCGCCGTCGGGGCTTACGAGCTGGTTGGCTGCGTCCGGGCTGAACGCGCCGGCGCGGGTGAAGAGCTGGCTGCCGCCCTTGCTGGTGACGAAGAAGCCGTCACCGGAAATCATCAGGTCGGTGGCCCGGCCGGTGCTCTGCGATGAGCCCTGGGAGAAGTTGGTGGTGACGCCGGCAACCCGGACGCCCAGGCCGATCTGGGCGGGGTTGCTGCCGCCGGTCGCGGCCTGCGGGCCGGTGGCGCCCTGCTGCAGCTGGGACAGGGTGTCCTGGAACTGGGTGGAGGAGGCCTTGAAGCCTGCGGTGTTGACGTTGGCGATGTTGTTGCCAGTAACGTCCAGCATGGTCTGGTGGGCGCGGAGGCCCGAGATTCCGGAGTACAGCGAGCGGAGCATGGGAACTGCCTTTCTACGGGTGAAGAACTGGTTAGGATGCGGCCGGAGCGGTAAGCCCGGTGATGGAGTCGAGGGGAACGGAAAGGTCGCCGATCGTGACGGACGGAACCGATCCCGCATAGCTGACGGAACTGGCGACGCCGGTCCCGGTGGTGCCGTCCGCGAGGGTGTAGCCGACCGAGTGTCCGATCAGCTGGGCTGCCGCCGTCCGCATCTGGAGGGAGAAGCCCTCCTTGCTGTTGGTGGTCAGTTCGGCCATTTTTTCCATCATGGAGAGCTGAAGGGTCTGGCTCATCATCTGGTTGGTGTCCATGGGCGCGCTCGGGTTCTGGTTCTTGAGCTGCGTCACGAGCAGGGACATGAACACGTTGGCATCCATGGTCTGCGAGGGTGTCCGCACGGCAGAGGCCTGGGTGGCGTCCCCCGCCGCCGTTACCGGCTGGGATGCGATCGGCTGAATCGTCATAAGTCGCGTTCCTTCGTGTCAGACAAGAATGTCGAGGGTGGTCTGGGGGCCGTTCAACAGCCTGGCGGTGCGTATGGCTTGATCATCGGCCAGCGCATCCCAGCGGTTTCCGGGCCGCGGCCCGTTCCGGTCGCCCGGGCCGGAGCCGCTGCCGCCGGGGCCCGAGCCGCTGCCGCCGGGGTCCCGGCCGGTGCCGAACTGGCCGCCGGTCCCCGTCCGGTCCTGGCCCGTGCCGTGCTGGGCCCCGTGCTGCCCGAAACCGGGACCGTTGTGGTCTGAGAGGTCAAGGCTGGCCGCGAATCCGGCGCCGTGGAGTTCCCTGCGGAGTTCGGGCAGGATTCCGCGGACGGCTTCACGTCCCGCATCGCCCGGGGCGAACAGCTCAATCCGGACGCCCGCGGCGTCGATCTGGGCCCGGACCGTCAGTGGACCGAGATCTTCCGGGCTGACCTTGAGGGTCATGATGTGCTGGCCCTGGGGTGCCCCCACGAGGGTGAAAAGCGGTTTGGCCAGCTGGGACTGGAGGGGCGCCGCGAAATGGGGCGCCGGCGGGGACGCGGACTGGAACGCCGGCTGCGCAGCGGCCTGGGCAGCCGGCTGGGGCACGGCCTGGGCCGCGGTTGCCGCCGCCAGAGTCGGCTGGACGGGGAAGGCGGCCGCCGTGGGGGCGTCGCTTTCCGGATTGGACCGAGCCTGGGCGGCGGTGGGCGTGGGTGCCGCGACTGGTTCCGTCAGGACGCCGGCGTGGAAAGGAGCGGGGGCGTGTGCGGGTCCGGTTCCGGTTCCGGTTCCGGTTCCGGTTCCGGTTCCGGTTCCGGTTCCGGTTCCGGTTCCGGTGGACATGCTGCCGGAGGATCCAGTGCCGGCTCCGGGGATGCCGGATGGCGCCGGACCGGACGGGGTCGTGCCGGGTGAGGTGGTCGGCGACGTCGGCGCTTGTCCGGGCGCGGAGGGAGCGACGGCGGCGACGTCTGATCCGTTGACCGCCCGCGCGGACACGGCCGCGGTGGTGGCCGCCGGCGACGCACCATGACCAGAGCCAAGTCCCTGGGCGGTCTGCGCCGCCGCTGCCGCGCCCGGTGCCGCGGCCGCGGCCGGAGGTGTGGCGCCGGCCTGCACCGGGACTGCCTGCGTTGGCCCGGCAGGTGCAGCAGCCTTGGGTGGGCCACTGAGCACCGGAACGGGACCGGCCGCAGGGGTGGTCCCTGCGGCGCCGGTGGCAGTCGAGGCCAGCGGCGCGGCCGCAACAGCAGCCGGTGCGGTGGCCACGGCGTCGACGGGCGCAGCCGTCGGGGCAGGATCGTTCCCATTGACCGGCCGGTTGACCGGTCCGCCGGCGGCCTTGGGCCCGGCCAGCGGGACCGCGCCCGCCGTCTGCGAGGCCGCAGCGGCGTTCGGCTTACCGTCCGGCATGGTCCCAGCGGGGACGGCGGCCACAGTCTGGCGCCGCGTTGCGGCCAATCCCGGGGTCGCGACGGCCGGGGAATGCGCGGCGGCGGCCGGCAACTCGTCGGGAAGGACCGCCGAGGCCGCGGACGCAGTGACGGCCGGTGCGGCAGTACGGGAACCATCGTTGCTGTCCGTCGGCGGGGCAACCGCCGGCGCCGACTGTCCGGGCAGCGCAGCCTGACCAGCCTGACCAAGTTGTGTATAGGAGACAAACTGGGCCGGCGGGAATTCGGCCGGGCCGTACTGGGCCGGCGGGAAATCGGCCGGGCCGTACTGGGCCGGCGGGAAATCGGCCGGGCCGTACTGGGCCGGCGGGAAATCGGCCGGGCCGTACTGGGCCGGCGGGAATTCGGCCGGGCCGTACTGGGCTGGAACGTACTGGGCCGGAACGTACGGGGCCGGCCCGGGGCTGGTGATACCGCACGAAGCAGCGTCGGTCCCCGGCGCGGTCCCGGAAGCAGCGTCGGCCCCCGTCACAGTGTTCGCAGCGGTGCCGCTCAGCGAAGCGGGGTCCGTGGCGTCGTCGGGCTGCGGCAGTTCGGCCGCCGTGTCATCGGCCGCCGGTACAGCCTTAGCGGCGCCAGGCTCTGCCGCGGTGCCGTTGCCCGCTGCGCCCTGGACGTCGTTGAGGACTGCGTCGAAGGACGCGGCGGCTGTGTTTCCGTTTTCGCTGCCGGGCCGCGGGTCCGCGCCCTGCCGGGCCGCCCGGACGGTCGCCCCCAGCGCGCCCGCAAGCTCCGTCGATGCCGCCGCCTTCATGATGCCGCCCCTGCGGGAACGATGCGCCGGATGGAGGTCAGGTTGGACTGCTGCTCCCAGGCATCGCGGATCTGGATGGTCTTGCCCGGCACGGGTGCGTCAATCGCCTTGCCGTTGCCCAGGTAGATGGAAATGTGGTTGCCTCCGAAGCTCACCAGGAGGTCTCCGGGTTTCGCTTCTGCGAGGGACGCCACCGGGGTGCCCTGGCGCATCTGGTCGCTCACCACACGGGGAAGCTCCACGCCGAGGTCCTTGAAGACCCGCTGGGTGAAGCCGGAGCAGTCCATGCCGGAGGCCGGATTGGTGCCGCCCCACACATAGGGAACGCCGATGTACTTCTTCGCCACTGCCACCACGTCATTGCCCGTCGCGGCCCCACCGGCATGTACGGTTCCGGCTGCCTGGGCGCCGGTGAGCGCGGCCGTCCCGGCCGCCGCAGCGCTACCTGGTCCGAATGTGCCGCCAATGCCCAGTGACGTGCCCAGTGAGGAGCCCAGGCCCAGGCTGTCCGTGAGGGAGGCGGCATCCGTTGCGCCACTGCCGCCCAGTGCCGCGGCAAGTGCCTGGGTGAACGTGGCGGAGTCGCCGGTGCCGGTTGCGGACGCGAGCGAGGTAGCCGCAGCCTTGGCAGCGGCTGCGCTGGTCTCCGTGGCCGCAGGCCGGCTCAATTCCGCGATCATCGACTGGATGCCCTGCATCCGGCCGATCGCTTCAGTCATGCTCATGGCTTCACCTGCTGCTCATCGCGGTGCCAGAGCGTCGAGGCAATCTCATCGAGGGCCGACTGTTCGGCGCGCAGGTCCGCGGAGTTGACCTCGGCGTCGTGCCGGGCTTGCAGTTTTTCCAGCCCCACGGACCGCGTGCGGGCAGCGATGAACTCGGCCCGGGCGTTGGCTTCGTCGGCCTCGGCCAGGTGGGTGAGGTTTTGCAGGTCCGCGAGCATGCTGTGCGCGGATGACCGGGCGGCGGCCACGGCGCGCAGTGAGGCCGAGCTGGAGATGGGGTCATCCGTGGCGGCAAGTTCGCGGCGGGCGGCGGCTTCGCGGACCCGGACGGAGCTGGAACGTGAGCGGGCGCGCGCCAGCCCGGTTGCCGCCTGGTCCTGCTGGAGCTGGCGGAGGCGCAGGAGGCCGGCCAGTGAGAATTCGCGGTTCATGCTGCTGCTCCCAGGATCGAAGTGAGGTGGCCGAGCCGTTGCCAGGACTCGGGGTGGGCCGTGGATTCGTCCATCGGCTGCTGGAGGAAACCGCTGACGTCGTGCTCGTGGTTCAGCGCAGCGTCCACCAGCGGGTTGGTCCCGGCCTGGTAGGCGCCGACGTCGATCAGGTCCTGTGCCGCCTTGCGGGCCGCGAGGACCCGGCGGAGCGTTGCGGCGGCGTCGAGGTGTGGCCGGGAATTGACCTTGCTGGCCACCCGGGACACGGATCCGAGCACGTCCACGGACGGGAAGTGCCCGGTGACGGCGAGTTTGCGGTCCAGCACCACGTGGCCGTCCAGGATGGAGCGGGCGGCGTCGGCGATGGGCTCGTTATGGTCATCGCCGTCCACGAGCACGGTGTAGATGCCGGTAACGGAGCCGGTCTCGGCCGTGCCGGCACGCTCCAACAGCCGGGCCAGGATGGAAAAGGTCGACGGCGGGTAGCCGCGGGTGGCAGGGGGCTCGCCGGCCGAGAGGCCAATCTCGCGCTGCGCCATGGCCACCCGGGTCAGGGAGTCCATCATGAGCACCACATCCTGGCCCTGGTCGCGGAAGGACTCGGCGATGCGGGTGGCGGTGAAGGCCGCGCGCATGCGCATCAAGGCGGGTTCGTCGGAAGTGGCGACCACCACCACGGAGCGCGCCAGGCCGGCGGCGCCGAGGTCGTCTTCGAGGAACTCGCGGACTTCGCGGCCGCGTTCGCCAACGAGGGCGATCACCGAGACTTCGGCGTCGGTTCCGCGGGCGATCATCGAGAGGAGGGAGGATTTGCCGACCCCGGAGCCGGCAAACAGGCCCATGCGCTGGCCCTTGCCGAGCGTGGTCATGGTGTCCAGGACGCGCACGCCGGTCTGCAGCGCGGTGTCGATGCGGGCGCGTTTCATGGCGTTCGGTGCCTCGTTGTCGATCGGCACTCGCGGCCCGCTGAGCAGCGGACCCTTGCCGTCGATCGGGCGTCCCAGGCCGTCAAGGACCCGGCCGAACAGGCCCCGCCCGGTGGGAACCAATACCGCGCTGCCTTTGGCGCGCACCGGGTCACCGGCAGCCACGCCGGCCAGCCGGCCCAGCGGCATGCAGCGCACGGAGCCGTCCAGCGCCGCGACGACTTCGGCGTCAAGGCCCGGGTTCCCGCCCACGGTCACGAGGTCACCAAGGGCGCAGTCCAGACCCGACACTTCCAGGCCCAGCCCGATGACCGAGGTGACGACGCCGACCCGTTGCGGGGCGGCCGCGGCCAGCGCGGCGGCATAGTCGGCGCCCTTCGGCCGCCACTCGGCGATCATGCCTGGCCCCGGTAGGCGCCGGCACCGAATTCGGCCCGGCCGGATTCTCCCGGCACGGTGTCTCCCGGCACGACGTCTCCCGGCACGGTGTCTCCCACCAATGCGCCACCCAGCGGGCCCTCTGCCGACGCTGCCTCTCCCAGCAGCGCCGTGCGGGCACGTCCCAGGGCGGTGCGGAGGCTGGCGTCGAACCAGCCCTGCTGGTATTCGACCTTCGCGTCGCCGCGGCCCAGGGAGGGGTCCGCGATGAGCGGCAGCCCGGCTGGCAGTTCCTGGCCTTCCCGGCTGAGGACGTCGATGTCCGCCGGGTGCAGCCGGATTGCCAGTACCGTGGCGGAGTCATTCCCGGAGAGGGCGCGGGCCAGGGCGGCCCGGGCGGTCCGGGTGCCCTCGGCCAGTTCGTAGCCGAGGATGGCCTCGGCCAGTTCCAGCGCCGTGCGGGCCAGGATTTCCTCGGCGTCCTGCAGCGCCTGCACGTTGCGGTGCGCAAAGTCTGCCCGGGCGACGGCGAGGGCGCGCACGGCACGGTCCAGGTCCTGCTGTCCGGCGGCCAGGGAGGCAGCCTGCTCGGCGGCCATCCGGTCCCGCCAGCGGCGCTGCTCTTTCGCTGCGGCGCGCACACCGGCGGCGTAGCCCGCGGCGTGGCCTTCAGTGTAGCCGGCCTGTTCGGCGGCCGGGCCGTTGGCCCGCAGCGACGGGAAGACGACGCGCGCCGGGGCGTTGGCCGCGCCGTTGTCAGTAGACATAGTCTTCTTCGTCCCCGCGGTGGATGGTGATCTGGCCTTCGGCCTCGAGCTCGCGGATGGACCGGACGACGGCGGCACGGGCCTCTTCGATCTGCGAGGCACGCAGGGGTCCCAGGGCGGCGATCTCGGATTCGAGGATTTCCAGGTTGCGCCCGGAGACGTTTGTGGTGATGGTTTCCAGGACCGGCTCGGAGGCACCCTTCATCGCCATCGCCAGGACGGCCGCGTCGAGTCCGCGCAGCACCAGCTGCACGTCGCGGCGTTCCAGCTTCACGATGTCGTCGAACGTCACCATCTGGGCCCGGATCTCCACCGCGAGGTCGGGATCGAGCAGGTCCAGGCCGTCCAGCACGGACCGTTCCGTGCCGGCGTCGGTCCGGTTGATGATCTCCAGCAGCGGCTGGATGCCGCCCACCACCTTCGAGGCCTGCTGGGACACGGCGGCGCCGCCGCGGAGTTTGAGGGTGTCGGCGACGATCCCGATCGCCTCGGGCGCGCCGGATCCCATGGTGGCGATGCTGAGCGCGACGTCGGCGCGCAGCGAGCCGGGCAGCCCGGACATCACGGCCGAGGCCTTGCGCGGGCTGAGGTGGGCGAGGACCAGGGCGATGGTCTGCGGCAGTTCGCCGTCGATCAGGGCCAGGATCTGCACGGGTTCGATGTCTTCGAGGAACTCGAAGGACTTGCCGGCCATATTGACGGTCAGGCGGTTCATGAGCCCGGCGGCCCGTTCCGAGCCGAAGGAGGCCTCCAGCAGGCCCTCGGCGAGTTCCCGGCCGCCCCGGGCCTGGCGCGTGGTTGTCATCGCGGCCTGGTGGAAGTCCTTCATGATCTGCTCGGTGACGTCAGAGTCCACCTTGCGGAGCTTGACGATCTCCCCGGCAATCTCCTCCGCCTCGGTGTCCGTGAGCTGGGCCATGACCTTGGCGGCGTTCTCGGGGCTCATCTGCATCAGGACGACGGCGGCGCGCTGGGTGCCGGTCAGGGGCGTATCGGTGGGTTTCATGCCGGTTGCCTGTCATCCATGAGGCTGCGCAGGTAATCGGCGGCCCGTTCCGGGTTGGCGGCGACCATGTTGTCGATTTCAAACCGGCGGCGCTCGGATTCCAGCTGTTCGGTGCTCGGGCCCGGAAGCGGGGGCAGGGCGGTGATCGGGATCGCCGACGTCGCTGGCGGAAGGGCCACCACAGGCGGGGCCACCGGCATGATCTCCAGGTCCAGGCGTTCGCCGAGGTCCACGGGCTCGCGCTTCTGGCGGCGCCGCAGGATGATCGTGACCACCAGGGCCAGGATCAGCAGGCCCAGCAGGATGCTGCCTGCGGTGACGAGGGTTCCGAAGAACGCGGCCTGCTTCTCGGCTTCGGCGTTGGCCTGGGCCTCGGCGAGCGCCTTGGCGGCGTCGTCGGCGGCTGCGGTGCTGAACGGCACAACCTCGACCGTGACAATATCGCCGCGCGCGGTGTCGGCCCCGGCTGCGGAGGTGACGAGGTTCTTCAGCGACGCCAGGTTCAGGCCGCCGGCGGCGGCCTGGCTGACGGCGACGGAAATGGTCTGCCGCTTGATGGCACCGGCCGGGATGGTCCGGTCCTCGGTGACCTTGTTGACCGCGTTGTTCTTGGTTTCGGTGGAGGAATCGAAGTTGCCGTTGCCGCTCGTGCCGCCGGGAACAGCGATGTTGTCCGGGCCGAGGACGCCCGCGGCGCCTCCCCCGGTTCCGGTGTATTTCTCGGTCTTGGACGATTCACTCAGCGGCAGGGCGCCCTCGGCATTGGAGAAAGTCTCGCTCTTCTGCTGCGCCGATTCGCCCGTCACGTCGGCGGCGACGGCGACCGTGGAGTTGCCCGGGCCCACCACGCGGTCCATGACCGCGCGGACGGCGTCCGAGGTGCGCTGCTGGTAGTCGCTGGCCTGCTTGGTGGACGATCCTGCGGTCCCGCCGCCGACGCTGGAGAGCACGTTGCCCTGCGAATCGACCACGGAGACGTTGGACGGCTTGAGGTTTTCGATGGCGGCGGAGGTCAGGTGGACGATCGCCTGCACCTTGTCACCGGTCAGGGCAGCGCCGGCGTCGGTCTCGATGAACACTGAGGCGGTGGTGTCCGGGGCCTTGGACACAAACACTGTTTTCTCGGGGATGGCGAGCCGGACGGCGGCGGTCTTCACGCCGTCCATGGCGGAGATGGTGCTGGCAAGTTCGCCCTCGAGGGCGCGCTTGTACGTGACGGACTGCTGGAATTCCGAAGACGTCACGCCCATCTTGTCCAGCAGGGAGTAGCCGGTGGCGGCGGCAGTCGGCAGGCCCGCGGCCGCTGCCTTGAGGCGCTCGTCGTAGACCTTGTCCTGCGGCACCAGGATGGTGGATCCGCCGTCGCTGAGCTCGTACTGAACGTTGTCCTTGCGGAGCTGTTCGACGATGCCGTTGGCGTCGGTGGTCTGGAGGCCGGAGAACAGCGGGGTCAGCACCGGGCGGGTAAGCCAGGCGGACAGGGCAACAATGCCCACCACCAGCAGGGCAGCGCCGATCACGGCGATGGTGCGCTGGCCGGCGGTGAAGCTCTTCAGGCCCGCGCCGAAGCGCTGGAAGAAAGCGTTAATCTGCGGAGGCATCAGGCCTGCATCCTCATGATCTCGTTGAACGCGTCAACGCCCTTGTTGCGCATGGTGGCCATGAGCTCCAGCGTCACCTGCGCCCGGGTCGCGGCAAGCGTGGCGTTGTGGATGTCATCCAGGTTGCCGGTCACGGCGGACACAGCCAGCTGGTTCGACGTCGACTGCAGCTGCTGGAGGTTATCCACCGCGCCGGTGAGGGAAGTGGCAAAGGCGGAGCCGTCAGTGCCGGCCACGGGTGCCGCTCCGGCGCCCGTCACATAGTTTGTCGGCAGGACGCCCTGGACGGGGGCGATGGGGGCGACAGTCATTAGGAGCGTCCAATCTCAAGCGCGGCCATGTAGGTTTCGCGGGCGCGATCCACCACCTGCGCGTTGGCCTGGTAGCCGCGCTGGGCGATGATGAGCGCACCCATCTGTTCGGCCATGTCAATGTCCGGGTACTTCACGTTGCCGTTGGCGTCCGCCAGCGGGTGATCCGGCTGGTAGACGATCCTGCCCTCGGCGTTGCCGAGCTGGGTGCTCTTGACGTACACGCCCGAGCCCTGCGAGCCCTCCGCGGCCTCGACATACCGGGCCTGGAAGGCGGGGCCGGACGTGGCGGAGGCGTTGTTCATGTTGGCGAGGTTGTCCGAGACAGCATCGAGCCACTTGCGGTGGACGGTGAGGGCGGAGCCGGCGATGCCGATCATGTCGAAGGTCATCAGCTGGTCCTCAGGGCGGAGCGCACGGCGGTGAACTCGGTATTGACGGCGCGGGCGGCGAACTGGAAACGCAGCACGGTGTCGATGTTGGACAGGGTCTCGGTGTCCAGGTTGACGTTGTTGCCGTTCAGCTGCGTGGGCTCCAGGGACTCCGCCGTGGTTGCCTGGACGCGGCCGTTCCCGGACTGCACCGACGCCGCGAGGGCGTCCTCGAAGCTGACGCGCTTCGCGTGGTAATTCGGCGTGTTGACGTTCGCGATGTTGTTCGCGATGGTCCGCTGGCGCAGTGCCAGCCCGTCCATGGCACTGGCCAAGGCGGCGGAAGTCACGGATTCGAGCACAGAGTCCTGCCTGGGAAAGGTGGGGATGGCCGATCCGTGGCCGGTAAGCGAGCGATCCGTGCTCTTACAGTGGTTATCGGCACTGGTCAGCGCCGCGTTAGGAGAAACTACAACAGTTCTTTCAAAGATTTGAGCCGGGAAAGTGTCAGCCGTTCACGTCGAGGTAAATGGCGGCAGAAGACTCGCCTACGCCGGGCACCGAGGACACCGCCTGGAGCTGACGGGCAACGTCCATTCGGGCCTCATCAAGCCGGTGCGCGACGCGTTCCTGGGCGGCGGCCAGGGCGGCTGCCCGGCGCCGTGAAGCCGCCGGCAGCGGACCGGGCCGGGTGGGCGGTGTCCAGCGTTCCACGGGCAACGGCGCCACGTGGTGCGCTGATGCGGCGGACAACGGTCCCAGCGGATCCTTCAAGGTACGCTCCGCCGCCTGGACCGCCATTTCGAGGACATCCAAAATAGCTGCCCAGGCAGCCAGGGCTGTGTCAGCAGCCGCTGACTCGGCCGGGGTTGATGCCGCGTGCTTGAAACCGGTTCCCCGGACGCCGATATCCGCGTCAGCCAGTTCAGCCAAAACCGAGGCTCCCGCCACCTGTTCCGGCCTGCGTGTTCCAGGCCCCGGCTGCCGCGAAGGCGGCGGGCGCCGCGGCGGGGAACGCCGCGGGGGGTGCGGGCGCGGGTACCGCCGCGGCGGCCTCGTGCCAGGTCTGCCGCAAAGGCTCCAGCAGGTCGATGGCTTCGCGGGTCAATGCCGCATCCCGCTGGACGTTCGCGTTGATCAGTGCCGTGGAGACGTAGTTGTAGACCCCCATCAGGCCGTTGGCGCCGTCCCACGCCTCCACCTTCAGCGACGAGGACAGCTCGGACACGATGGCCTGGGCGTGCAGCAGGTTTTCCGAGGCCGTGGTCCAGTCGGCAGCCTGCTGGGCTGTTTCCGCCCGGCCCAGGTCCAGCAGCAGCCGGTCGTAGAGCATCGTGAGCAGCCGTGCCGGCGGAGCTGACAAGACCGAGTCCGCGAGGTACTGGTTCCGCTGGCCGGCATTGCCGTAGCCGCCGCCGAAGGAGGTCAGAGTCATGATGAAGAGCTTCCTGAGAGTCCTGCGAGTTGGGAGGACAGCCAGGACGACTGCGCCTTCATGCCGCTGAGAGCGACCTCCAGCGCGGAGTACGTCCGCTGCAGCGTGGTCCGGCGCATCTCGAGGCGGTCATCCCAGTCGGCGATCTGCGCGGTGTAGTCCTTCGCGGTGGACTGTTGTCCCTTGATCTTGGTGCTGAGCAGGCCAGTGGCGGGATCGGAGGCCTGCTTGGCGGCGTCTGCCACCCGACCCGCGATCGTGGCCACGGCCGCCATCGTTCCGGCGGGGTCCTTCGCCAAGGCGTCACCGAACTTGGTGGCGTCGAATTCCATCGTCCCGGTCTTGGTGACGCTGATGCCAAGCTCGGACGGCGATTTCCCGTTCAGGGGCTGGGACGCAGCGGCCAGGATCGCCGCGTTGACGTTGCGGATGGTGCTGTCTCCGGTGAATACGCCGCCTGAGGTGACGGCGTTGCCCGAGGCGTCGGTGCTGCTGACCACGGCGCTCTTGGTCGCGATCTGCGCCAGGACTCCGTTGACGGAGCCGACCAGATCAGAGGCCGCCTTGCTGATCTGGGCGTTGTCACGGGCAACGGTGACGCGTGTGGGAGTGGCAGAGACCTCGGAGACGGTCGCCGAGACGCCTGGCAGGAGTTCCGCGAAAGTGTTGGAGGACGAATTAAGCGTCACTTCGGCATCTGTACCGGCCCACAGCTTGATCTTCGCGTCCTGTGCAGGCTGCACTTTTATCAGCCCGGCTGTTCCGTCCGGATCGGCGATGCTGAACCCGCCGGCGTCGCCGGACTTGGCCGCGGCAAATTGCAGCCTGTACTCGCCGCCGCCCACGGAAACTTTCGATGCGACAATGCCGGCGCCGGAGAGGTTCACGGCGGAAACGACGTCGTCCAGGGAGGACGTAAGCGGGGTGACTGTGACAGCCTGGCCGCCTTCACCCGTGACCGTCATGGTGGTGTACGGCCACGCGGCGAGGTTCTTGCTGACCGAGACCTGGGTCTGGGCCAGCTGGGAGACGGTGAAATCAACCGCACCGGGTTTCGCCCCGGCACCGACCGTGGTGGTGACCTTTGCGGAGCTGCTCGAGGCAGAGTAAAGCTCCAGGGCCTTGGGGTCGGAGAGCTTGCCTGCCTTGGTTGCGAGGTCCGCGATGGCGGAATTGAGTCCCTGCAGGGCCGAGATGCTGGTCTGGACAGATGCGGCTTTGTTCTTGATGAGGCTTTGCGGGATTGCTTCCACGGCCATGAGCGAATTGATCAGGGCTGTGGTGTCCAAACCGCTGGAAAGTCCGTCGATAGAAAGTCCCATGCGCTACAACTCCTAAGAACAATGGCCTGCTGAATCGGTGAAGGCTGGTGGTACTGCACAGCGCCCGGGGAGAAGAATTCTCTCCCCGGGCGCCACGTGCAGACTGAACTATCTAGCGGAAGTCACCGGGGTGATCGCTTCCCGCTATGGTTTAGCGCAGGAGCTGCAGAACACCCTGGTTGGACTGGTTTGCCTGGGCCAGCATTGCGGTGCCGGCCTGGGACAGGATGTTGTTGCGGGTGAACTTGACCATTTCCTCAGCCATGTCCGTGTCGCGGATACGGGAGTTGGAAGCCGTCAGGTTTTCCTTGGCCACGTTGATGGTCTGCACAGCCGACTCGAGGCGGTTCTGGGAAGCACCGAGGTCAGCGCGAGCCGTCGAGACAGTCTTAATCTGCGTATCGATCATGGCGATCGAGTCCCGTGCAGCTTGAGCTGACGAGAAATCGAGGCCGCCGGTTGCACCTGCTCCGCCAACAGCTGCGGCGTCGCTCAGGCCAGTATTGCCGGTAGCGTCGACCTGGACCTTTCCTCCGTCATTGGCCTTGACGACGATTCCAGTTCCCGCTCCGTTGACGTCCTTCACAACTGATGCGGTGAAGTGCGCCGAGAATTTCGCATCACTGTTCAGCGCTCCGACGAATTCATCGACGCTCTCGAATCCGGCATTTTTCTGCGTGGTGGAGGCGCCGGCGATCGTGTCATCCAACAAGTCAGTTGCAACGGTAGTCGTTACACCAGTGTCGGTGTTAATAGACGTGAACTTGTAGTTGACGGCTGCAGACAAGGTGTTGACGGCACCTGAAAGATCGAACTGTGTGCCGGTCGCAGCAAGAGAACCGTTGTCCAAAGTGTCGGCAATCGCCGAAACGTTCGCGCCGCTGAGGTTGATGGAAATGGTGCTCGCCGTATCCGAGTTGGCACCAACTTGGAACGAGAGGCTCTTGGAGCTGTTGAGAAGGGATGTGCCGTTGAAGTTCGTGGAGCCTGCGATGCGGTCCAGTTCCTTGACCAGGCTGTCGGCTTCGGTCTTGATGGCCCCGCGGGACTCGGAGTTGTTGGTATCGTTCGCTGCCTGAACACCCAGGTCGCGGAGGCGCTGCAGGATGGAGTGAGCCTGGTTCAGGCCGCCTTCAGCGGTCTGGACCAGCCCGATGCCGTCCTGGGCGTTGCGGGAAGCAACCGTGAGGCCGCCGATCTGGGACTTCAGGCCCTCCGAGATTGCCAGGCCGGCCGCGTCGTCACCGGCGCGGTTGATGCGCAGGCCGCTGGAAAGCTTCTCCAGCGACTTGGACAGGTCGGTCTGGGTGTTGCTGAGGCTGCGGTAGGCGTTGTTCGCAGCCATGTTGGTGTTGATCTGCATTCCCATGATGTTTCCTCCATGATTGGGACGATGTGCGATGGCCCATCCGTGGGCCTTCAGAAGTAGTTATCGCCATTTAGCCAGCACACGTAAGGAAGATTCCAAAAAGATTCTTCGGTTCGACGCCCGGACTGTTCCTGACTGTTATCAGCCGTATTGCCGCTAACGGATGCCGCGCCCCGGCCGATAGTTTCTACGAACCCTGCTGAAGGCCGAATCGTCCGCACGATGAAATCGACGCCCTCGGCACCACCGCATCAGTCATTTGCACCATTAACACATGAGGGAGCCGTCCGGACCATGGCCATCCACGAACTTTCAGCCCTGCTGTGGCGGGAGCGTGAACTCCTGGACGTTCTCACCTTCAAGCTGGAGGAAGAGCAATTGCTGCTCACCGCCGGCAAATCGCGCTGGCTTCCCCACGGCACCAAGGAAGTCGAGCAGGTTCTGGAACACCTCTCCAAGGCGAGCCTCGCCCGCACCATCGAAGCCGCCGTCGTGGCCGAAACCTGGGGACTGCCCACTGACGCGTCCCTGGGTGAACTCGCCGCTGCCGCGCCGGAAGGCGCCTGGTCCGAAATCCTCACGGCCCATCTGACGGCCTTGACCCACCAGACGGCCCTGATCAAGGAACTGCGCGACTCGAACGAGCAGTACCTGCGCACCGCGGTCCGTTCCACCCAGGAATCCCTCGCCGATCTGCGGCCCACCGCTGCGGCCGGCACCTATGACGCCCAGGGCAAGACCGGGGAAACTGCAGCCTCGCGTATTTTCGACAAGCAATTCTAAGGAAGCGACCATGAGTACCTTCGGCGCGCTGAACACCGCCTACCGTGGCTTGACCGCCGCCCAGCAGGGCATGAACGTGGCCGGGCAGAACATCGCCAACGCCGCCACCGAGGGTTACACCCGGCAGCGCGTCCAGCAATCGTCAATCGTGGCTCCCGCGCAGGGCCTGTTCGGTTCGGGCCGCCCCGAGGCCGGGAACGGCGTCTCCGTCGACAGCATCGCACGCTTGGGCAGCAGCTTCCTCGACGCAGGCGTCCGTTCGACGGCGGCGCAGGCCGGCTATGCCAGCGCCCGGTCCTCCGCGCTCCAAGGGATCGAGGGCATCCTGCAGGAACCCGGCGAAAACGGCATCTCCACCGCGCTCCAGGGCTTCTGGTCGGCCTGGCAAGGCGCCCACAACCAGCCCGACGACCCGGCAGCCAAGGGAATGGTCCTGCAGGCCGGCAACGACCTCGCCAGCAAGGTCTCCTCTTCCTACCGCTCCCTTGAGGGCCAGTGGAGCAGCGTCCGCGGCCGGGCCCAGGACGCCGTGGACGCCGTCAATGCCGCCGCCACGCAGGTGGCCGCCTTCAACACCAGCATCCGCTCGACCCTCGCCGCGGGAGGATCGGCCAACGAGCTGATCGACGCGCGGGCCAAGCTCACCGAGACCATCTCCCGGCTGACCGGCGGCACCGTCAGGGAACAGGCCGACGGCACCGTGGATGTCCACGTCGGCGGAAACGCCCTCGTGATGGGCAGCTCCGTCCGGGCACTCGCCCTCTCCGGAAGCCAGACTGCGGACAAGCTCGGCACAGCCGTGCAGCTTGAGTGGGCGGACCGGCCGGGCGCGGCAATTGCCGTCGCCGATGGGGAAATCGCCGGCGCGTTGTCCGTCCTGGCTCCTGCCGCGAACGGCGGCGCCATCGACTCGGCCGCACAGTCACTGAACAAGTTCGCCGGCGACCTGCGGGATGCGGTCAACGCCCTTCACTTCGGCGGACGGACCTCTGACGGCTCCTCCTCCGGCAGCTTCTTCAACCCTGCCGCCGCAGGCCCCGCCGCCCTCGCTCTCGCCGTTGTGCCCAAGGCCGCCGCGGAGATCGCGGTCGGCGTGGCGGGTGCGGGGAACCTGGACGGCAGCCTCGCCGACAAAATCTCACAGCTTGGCACTGGGCCGGGGTCTCCGGACAGCGCCTGGGCAAACATCGTCACCGGGATCGGTGTGCAGTCACGCGGCGCCCAGCAGCATGAAGCGTTGAGTTCGGCAGCGGAAATCTCCGCGCAGTCCAACCGCTCCTCGCAGGCGTCCGTCAGCCTGGACGAAGAAAACGTCAGCCTGCTCACCAACCAGCACGCATACCAGGCCGCGGCCCGCGTCATGACGGCTGTGGACGAAGCCCTGGACGTCCTGATCAACCGCACCGGACTGGTAGGAAGGTAGACATGCTGAACCGGGTAACCAACCTGACCATGAGCACAACCGCCCAGCGGACCCTGCAGGCCCAGCAGTCCAAGCTGGCCCAGCTGCAGGAAAAGGCGACCACGCTGGACAAGATTTCGCGCCCGTCTGACGATCCTGCCGCCACGGCGCAGGCTCTCGATACGCGCGCGCGGCTCGCCGCCAACGCCCAGTACGGCAGGAACATCGACGACGGCGCCAGCTGGCTCAACGCGGCCGACTCCGCCCTCAGCCAGGCCACCAACGTCATGAACCGCATCCTCGACCTCACGGTCCAGGCCGGCAACGGCGCGCTCAACCAGGCGGGCAAGGACGCGATCGCCGTCGAGCTCGAAGGGCTGAACAAGGATCTGCTCTCAACCGCCAACAGCAAGCACCTTGGCCGGAACATCTTTGCTGGAAGTTCGGACGCGGCCACGGCCTTCAGCCCAGCCATCCCGGCCGACCCGAGCATCCCAGGAGACACCGGCACTCCCCCGGTCTTCAACGGCGTCGCCGGCGGCTCAGTGGAACGGCGCATCAGTGCCGACAGAACCGTCCGGGTCGACGCCGACGGCGCCGCGATCTTCGGCAGCGGCTCCGGCTCCGTCTTCGACGCCGTCACCAAGACCATCGAGTCACTGCGCAAAGGTGAGGATGCCACTGTGAACCTCACCAACCTGCAGGCATCTTTCAAGAACATCGTCAGCGGGCGTGCTGAAATAGGAACACGGCAGGTGCAGCTGGAACGCGCCGGCAACGTCAACACCGAACTGGAGGCCACCTTGGATGCACAGAAGATGGGCATTGAAAAGGCAGATCTCGGCAGCGTCATCATGGACCTGAAGCTTCAGGAAACCAACTACCAGGTGGCCCTCGCGGCGACGGCCCGGGTGCTTCAGCCCACCCTGATGGACTTCCTGCGGTGAGCACCCCGGTCATGGACACTCCCGTCGCAAGCCTGCCCCTCACATTCACCGCACCCATGCCTGGCTTCGAGGAGCTGCACGATTTCGCGCTGCGGAGCGTCGAGGGCGCGGCCGGACTGTACGCCCTGGAGGCCGGTTCCAGCCCGGTGCGGCTATTCCTGGCCGATGCGGCCGTGTTCGCACCGAGCTACGCTCCGCCGATCCCGGCAGCCTCGCTGGAGGCCCTCGAACTCGACGGGCGGGACGCCGCCCAAGTACTGGTCGTGGTCAACCACTCGCCCGGTTCCACGACCGTCAACCTCATGGCCCCGATCGTTCTGAACCGCGCCACCGGGCGCTGCACGCAGCTGGTGCTGGACGGCCGGGACTTCCCGCTCCGGGCCGAGCTCGGCTCGCTCTAGCCGACCCGCCCGGCAAGGCGCGCAGCCCTGCCTTGCGACCGGCTTCACCAGCCTCACCAGAAATGCGCCACGTCCACCACGAGCCGGGACCCGGTGCCCGGCCCGGGCAGGGCCAGGACCCGGAACGGCAGCCGGGCGCGGACCCCCAGGCCAATGGTCGAATAGCCCTCGAAGCTGCCCGCCCACGCCACCTGCCGGAAGGTCTGGTAGCCAGCCACGTCAGCCAATTCATTCTTGTTCGGCGGGTTGTAGGTGGAATTGCCGGCGTCGTCATATGCGGGAGCATTGACCGTGAGCTGAATGAAGGCCTGGCCCCGCAACGGGACCGGCAGGCCGGACCCGTCCTGCACCACCGCGGGTACGTAGCGGACACTGTAGCCGGCCACGGGGCCGTTGAGGTCAATGACCAGCCGGTCAAAGCAGTAGTGCTGACCGGTGCGGACGTCCACCACCTTGGCCTGGCTCATGGCCGGATCCAGTTTGCTCAGCGACCCCCAGGCCAGTCCGCAGTACGGGTCTGCGGCGGCCGGCGCCGGCGCAAGAATCCCGAGCGCGGCGGCCATCTGAACAGCCGCGAGCAACGCGTTGACCTTTTTCAACTGGATCTTCTTCAACTGGGTCTTCTTCAAGGCCGCCACCCCCTGGTGCTGCCTGACCCTTGGGCTGGCGGAACAGTCAGCGCAGGTCAGACGCTTTCAGCGTAGGCGGGCCCGGCCCGGCGGGCGAGGTCCTCCACAGTTTCGGCGCCCAACCGTTAGCGTGGCCCGCTGCTGGTCACGGACGGATTGCACGGACCCTGTTCGTGAAGGTCGTTCACGAACAGATAACACCGCCAGCAGCAGGCCTGGCCGGGAACGGCGAAGCGCCGGCACCCTCGCGGGTCCGGCGCTTCGTACGGCCTGTCTGTTGCCGGAAGGTTTTAGCCTTCGCAGTCGCGGCAGTACTTCATGCCGTTCTTCTCAAGGGCCACCTGGGACCTGTGACGGACCAGGAAGCAGGAGGAGCAGGTGAATTCATCGGACTGCTCCGGAACAACAATGACCGTCAGCTCTTCGCCGGACAGATCTGCACCGGGAAGATCAATGCCTTCAGCGGTGTCGTTCTCATCGACGTCGATCACAGCGGTCTGCGCGCCGCCGCCGCGGGACGCCTGAAGGGCCTCCAGCGACTCAGCGGGAGATTCTTCTTCTGTCTTGCGTGGGGCGTCGTAATCGGTAGCCATATCGGGGTTCACTTTCGTTGCTGCGCAGCGCCATTTCAGGCACCTCAGTGAAGCAGTTTAGGACATTATGCATGGAGTAGAGCAATAGTGTGGCCTATCAGACAGAATGAGTCGGACGGGCCCTGGAAACCCGGGCAGCGGCCCCCGGCCGGGGCCCCTCCGCGCGGCGGCCGGGCAGTGCAGGTGCGGCATTTCAGTCGACCGGCCAGACCACGAGCGTCTGCCACTTCGCTGGATCGGGTTCGACGCCGGGATCGGTAAGGTAGTACTCCCACATTGCTGCTCCCGGGCTCGCGCCGTCCTGCCGCATCCGCGCCATGATCGCGCCGTAAGTACGCTGCAGTGATTCGTAGGGACCGATGTGCATCGCCTCGTAGGCCTGGCCTGCGGGGAGGGTGCCGGCGACAACCGCCGTGTCCGCGCCACTGGGGTTCGTGAAAGGCGCGGCGAGGGGGAACCCCGCTTCGACGTCGACGACGTCGGTCGGCATGCCGCGGTACAGCGCGAACGGGGGTCCGGCCAACTGGACATGCTGCTCCTGCACCGCACCCATGACGGCGGCGAAGGCACGGCCGAAAAAATCCCGCAACGCATTCATCGGGACTGTCTCATGCACCACCGCCGTGGGCTGTTCCTTGAGTTGGGCGGCCCTGATGTCCGGGGCCGGCCCCGGGTTCGTTTGAGTCATACCCCAGACTCTGCCGGGACTAATCCACGGTCTAGGGCCTTACGGCCCGCAGGGGAGGTCCGCGCCGTGGTCCAGTAGCGGTCCGGCTGCCGGCCCGGGGACGGCGCGGGGACGGCGCGGGTTCCACCCCGAATAAATAAATGAACTTTATTCATATTAGGCCTTGCCCCATGCGGCCATCACCCTCAAACTAAATGAACAACGTTCATTAATGTGACGCCCGTCTCACTGGAGTAGCCATGATCGAAATCACGTCCCTCGACACCCCGCCCTCCCTCGCCCGCACGCTGCCCTCCGGCCGGCCGGCACTGCGGATCGGCGTCGTGCAGCACCGTTGGCATCCTGACGCCGCGGCCCTGCACGCCGAACTGGACGAAGGCATCGGGCGCGCCGCCCGGCTGGGAGCAGCCGTCGTCTTCCTCCCCGAGCTCACGCTGTCCCGCTATCCCGCGGACACGCTTCCCGAAAATGACGCCGCCCGCGGCGGGACCACGCGCCCGCGGCCCTCGGACATTGCCGAGGATCTGTTCACCGGCCCCACGTTCCGGTTCGCGGCGGACGCGGCCCGGAGGCACGGCATCTGCGTCCACGCTTCGCTGTACCAGAAGGCGGAGAACCCGGACGGCACAGACGACGGCCTGGGCCTGAACACCGCCGTCCTGGTGTCCCCCGGGGGCGAACTCCTGGCCCGCACCCACAAGCTCCACATTCCCGTCACGGCAGGCTACTACGAGGACAAATTCTTCCGCCAGGGCCCGGACGGCGACGATGCCTACGAGGTCCACTCCCCCGCCGAACTCGGCGGCGCACGGTTGGGCATGCCCACCTGCTGGGACGAGTGGTTCCCGGAGCTGGCGCGGATCTACTCCCTCGGCGGCGCGGAACTCCTGGTCTACCCCACAGCCATCGGCTCCGAGCCCGACCACCCCGACTTCGACACCCAGCCGTTGTGGCAGCAGGTCATCGTCGGCAACGGCATCGCCAACGGGCTGTTCATGGTGGTCCCCAACCGCTGGGGCAGCGAAGGGACGCTGAACTTCTACGGTTCCTCCTTCATCTCCGATCCCTACGGCCGGATCCTTGCCCAGGCACCGCGGGACGAATCCGCGGTGCTCGTCGCGGACCTCGACCTCGACCAGCGCCGGGACTGGCTCACGCTTTTCCCCTTCCTGGCCACCCGACGCCCGGACACGTACGGGCGGCTGACCGAACCGGTTCGCCCCGACGCCCCGCTCGGCGCCGAAACCAGCAAGGCCACCGCATGAGCGCGTGGCGGATGCCGTCCGAAACGGCGCCCCAGGACCGTGTCTGGATGGCGTTCCCCACCGGCGGCTACACCCTGGGCGAAACAGCGGCAGAAGCCCACGCCGCCCGCTCCGTCTGGGCCGCCGTCGCGAACGCCGTCGTGGAATTCGAACCGGTCACCATGCTGGTGGCGCCGGCGGATGTGCAGACCGCGGCGGACTACCTCCACCCGGATATCGAGGTGGTCCCCGCCGCGCTGAACGACGCCTGGATGCGGGACATCGGCCCCACGTTCGTCCTCGACGACGGCGGCCGGCTCGGCGCCGTCGACTGGGTCTTCAACGGCTGGGGCGGCCAGGACTGGGCCGCCTGGGACAAGGACGCGCTCGTGGCGTCGGCCGTCGCGGCCCGCTCGGGGGCCAGCCACCTTGTCTCGCCGCTGGTGAACGAGGGCGGCGGCATCCACGTCGACGGCGAAGGCACCGTCCTCGTCACCGAGACGGTCCAGCTCGATCCGGGCCGCAATCCCGGGCTCAGCAAGGCCGACGTCGAAGCCGAGCTGGGCCGGACCCTGGGCGTAAGCCACGTCGTCTGGCTTCCCCGCGGCCTGACCCGGGATTCGGAACGGTTCGGCACGCGCGGCCACGTCGACATCGTTGCGGCCATCCCGTCCCCGGGCACCGTGCTGGTCCATTCCCAACAGAACCCGGCACACCCCGACTTCGAAGTCTGCCGGGCCATCATCAGCCACCTCGCCACCACCCGGGACGCGGCCGGCCGCGAATGGAACATCATCGAGGTCCCCGCCCCGGAAACCCTGACGGATGAGGAGGGGTTCGTCGACTACAGCTACATCAACCACCTGGTGGTCAACGGCGGCGTCATCGCCTGCACCTTCGGCGACCCGATGGACGAAAAAGCCTTGCGCATCCTTGGCGACGCCTACCCCGGCCGCAGGGTAGTCGGCATCGACGCCCGCGAGCTCTTCGCCCGCGGCGGCGGCATCCACTGCATCACCCAACAGCAACCATCCGTCCCCCAGAAAAAAGGTCAGCAATGAGTCAGACTATCGGCCGTGAAGACGGCACCATCACGCACGACGTCGTCGATCCGGCCGGTTCCAAGCACGGCATCTCGGGCAAGGGGCTCAAGGGCGGCCAGCTGGGCCTGCTCGCCGTCGTCGTCCTCGGCATCTCCTCCGTGGCACCCGCCTACAGCCTGACCAGTTCGCTGGGACCCGCCGTCGGCGCCGTGGGCCTGCAGCTGCCGGCGATCTTCATTGTCGCGTTCATCCCGATGATCCTGGTGGCGTTCGCCTACCGTGAGCTCAACGCCGATTCACCGGACAGCGGCACCACCTTCACGTGGGCCACCAAGGCGTTCGGCCCGTTCGTCGGCTGGCTGGGCGGCTGGGGTCTGCTGGCCGCCAACATCATCGTCCTGTCCAACCTGGCCGGCGTCGCGGTGGACTTCTTCTACCTCTTCCTGGCCCAGGTGTTCAACAACCCGGACCTCGCGGACCTGACCTCCAACACGGCCGTAAACATCGTGACGTGCCTGGTGTTCGTGGCACTGGCCGTCTGGGTCAGCTACCGCGGCCTGCACGCCACCAAGCTGGTGCAGTACACCATGGTCGGATTCCAGGTCCTCGTCCTGGGCATCTTCGTCGTCATGGCACTCACCCACGCCGCCTCGGGCGACTCGGGCACCGCAATCGCCTTCAGCTGGGACTGGTTCAACCCGATGAAGATCGGCAGCTTCGAGCAGTTCGCCGCCGGCATGTCACTGGCCGTCTTCGTCTACTGGGGCTGGGACGTCTGCCTCACCGTCAACGAGGAAACCAAGGGCGGCAAGGGTACCGCCGGCCGGGCAGGAACCACGACGGCGGTCGCCGTCCTGGCCCTTTACCTCGTCGCGATCGTGGCCACCATGATGGTTGCCGGCACCGGAACCGACGGCATCGGCCTGAACAACCCCGACAACCAGTCGAATATCTTTGCGGCACTGGCTTCCCCCGTCATGGGCCCGCTGGCCATCCTGATGTCCCTGGCCGTACTCTCCGGCACCGCGTCGTCCCTGCAGTCCACCATGGCCTCCCCCGCCCGCAGCCTGCTGGCGATGGGCCACTACGGGGCACTGCCGCCGCGCTTCGCATCCGTCAGCAAGCGGTTCGGGTCCCCCGGTTTCGCAACGGTGATTGCCGGTGTGATCTCCGGCGGCTTCTACGCCGTCATGAAGGTAGTCAGCGAAAACGTCCTCAATGACACCATCATGGCCCTGGGCCTGATGATCTGCTTCTACTACGGCCTCACGGCCTTCGCCTGCACCTGGTACTTCCGGCACAGCCTGTTCTCCAGCGTCCGCAACTTCTTCATGCGGCTGCTGTTCCCGGTCCTGGGCGGCCTGGTCCTCACCGTGGTCTTCTTCCAGACCGCCGTGGACAGCTGGGCACCGGAATTCGGCAGCGGCTCGGAGGTCTTCGGCGTGGGCCTGGTGTTCATTCTGGGGATCGGCATCCTCGCCCTCGGCGTCGTGATCATGCTGGTCGCCGCGAAACTGCATCCGGGCTTCTTCCGGGGCGAGACCATCCGGAAGGACACCCCCGCCCTGGTGGTTCCGGAGTAGCCTCCCAGCAACGACCCGCCGGCCCGGGTGAGCCCGGAGCCGGCGGGTTTTTGCGTGCGTCCGTCGCCCGCATAGCTGCCAGACATGTTGAGGAACACCTCCCCGTGCTAGATTCACGCTGTCTGCATTTCCGCGGGCTCTAGCGCAGCCTGTTCCGGGCGCGGCAATTTGGGGGAAATTTTTATGCTGCTATTCGAC
This sequence comes from Arthrobacter sp. 05T410, assembly GCF_056396505.1. Taxonomy (NCBI): domain Bacteria; kingdom Bacillati; phylum Actinomycetota; class Actinomycetes; order Micrococcales; family Micrococcaceae; genus Arthrobacter; species Arthrobacter sp. 05T410. Next base: position 49,552 of record NZ_JBFTLP010000016.1, read on the forward strand.
CGCGTCCGGCCTCTATCAATTCCGTTGTTCCTGGGTGTGGTCATGATGCTTTCCCTGACACCGCTTGCCCCCGCATCCGCCGCGCCGGATACGACGACGGCGGTCAGTGCAGCGTCCGCGCCGTTGACGACGGCCCCCGTGCCGACGGTCAAGGGCACAACAAAGGTCGGCTACACCCTGACCGCGGTCCCGGGCATCTGGGGTCCGGCACCCGTCACTCTGACGTATCAGTGGAAGGCGAACGGCGTCGTCATCATTGGCGCGACCGCCGCCACCTACAAACTGGCCGCGGCGCAGGCCGGCAAGGCCCTCACCGTCACCGTCACCGGAACCAAGACCGGCTACACCACCGCCGCGAAGACCTCGACCCCCACCGCAGCCATCGCTGCCGGCTCGCTCGGGCCGGCCCCGGTACCGACGATCACCGGCATGACAAAGGCCGGCTACACCCTGACCGCACTCCCGGGCACGTGGGGTCCGGCACCCGTCATCTTGAAGTACCAGTGGAAGGCGAACGGCGTCGTCATCATTGGCGCGACCGCCGCCACCTACAAACTGGCCGCGGCGCAGGCCGGCAAGGCCCTCACCGTCACCGTCACCGGAACCAAGACCGGCTACACCACCGCCGCGAGGACCTCGGCCGGCACAGCGGCAGTCACGCCCGCCGGACCCGGCGTCGACGTGTCCTGGCCGCAGTGCGGCAAACCCCTGCCCAAGGGCCAGAGCTTCGCGATCATTGGTGTGAACAACGGCCTGGCGAACAACACCAACTCGTGCCTGGCCACCCAGCTGTCCTGGGCCGCCACGTCCACCGGCGGGACCGGGCAGCCCCTCGTGGCCCTGTACGTAAATACCGGGAACCCCGGGACGGCCGGCTCCTGGTGGCCCACCAGCAACACCTATGCCGGGAAGACCGTGGCCAACCCGTACGGCACGTGCACCAAGGGCTCGGTCGGTTCGGCGTGCTCCTATATGTACGGTTACGCCAAGGCCTACGACGACGCCATCATCCGCGGGGTCAAGAACCCGGCCTCCTACACCTGGTGGTTGGACGTCGAGACCGAAAACTCCTGGTCAACGAACAAGGCCGCCAACAGAGCTGATCTGGAGGGCATGGCCGCCTACTTTGCCAGCATCGGCGCCAAAACCGGGCTCTACTCGACCGGCTACCAATGGGCACAGATCATCGGCACGGTGCCCTCGACAAGCAACCTTTACGCCCAGCCAAGCTGGCTCGCCGGCGGGAGCTCCTTCCAAAACGCCAGCAGCATGTGTTTGGCAGCGCCGCTGACAGGCGGCGGGAAAGTCACCATGGCCCAGTACATCTCGGGCGGCTTCGACTACAACAAGTCCTGCATCTGAGTTCCAGCCTCCAGCCAGCCGCGCCCCAACGTTTGTGCCGGGCAGCGCTCACGGCCCGACGTTCAGCAGTTCCGGGTCTGACGCTGTCGCCTGGTGTGTTCTGGGATCATCAATGTTCGCCGTGTCGCACGGCTGAGTAGCCCGGATTCAGTAGTCCGGATAGAGCTCCTCGGACGCTGTAACTGGATTGAGGGGCTCGGCAATCAATGCGGGGTCACCGAGTGCCGCTTCCGCGAGCGCTTCGCACGTCGTGAAGCGGACATCGCCTCGTTCCAGCGCAGTTTCGATCACGGTCCGCAGCGCCTCCAGCCGTCCTGCCCGCCCAGTGAGGAACGGGTGGCAAGTGAGCATGAAAAGAGCACCATGACGTCGCATTGCATCGATCTCATGAATCCACATGTCCGCCACGACAAGTGGCGACTGGATGATTTCACCGATCTTGGGTTCCGGAAGGAAGGCATACTGCTCCCAGTCATCCAGACTCCAATGTGGGGGGAGCTCCGCAACTGTGCCTGCGGGGGTTTCGATGAGATAGGGGACGTCCGCGTCCATCAGGCTGGAATCGTATTTCAGCCCGTATTCAGCCACCAACGACGGTGTCTGCCACGAGGGCTCCCACAGTGCGGCGCGATGCCCCTTTGGAGAAATGCCGAAACGCCCGAGTGCAGCTAGCGCCAGATCGAAGTCGGCGCGTTCGTCGTCGAAACTCATGTTCACCGCGGTGCGGTGAGTGTGTGAGTGGTGCGCGATCTCATGACCCGATTCCAGGACCTGTTCCACCATGCGGGGATACCGCTCCGCGGTTACTCCTGGAATGAAGAATGTCGCCGGCTGCTGCACATCCTTCAACATCTGGAGAATCCGGGGAACACCCACCTTGGGTCCGAACGCCTGGTGGGTCATCGCCATCGCATTGTCGGCGTAGCGCCGGCCGGCGGCCAGGACGGGGGACTCGGCGTCGACGTCGAAGGTCAATGCGGCAACGCAGGCCGCCCCCTGCCTCCAGCCGCTTTTATCGAATGTCATGTTCGTCCCTCTTCGAAGAAATGGGTTGGAAGAAATGAGTCAGAAGAAAGGGGTCAGAAGTCATGGGTGGAGAGCCAGTCGGCATAGTCGCCGAGGGCCCGATGCAGCGGCCAGACCGATTCGTAGCCGAGATCCGCGGCTGCGGAAGCGATGCTGAAGTGGCCCTGCAGATCCAAGGTTGGATCCGTCCCGGGCCCGATCTCCACGGAGGCGTCCGGGAATGCGATTCGAACTTCTTTGACGACGTCGCTGAGTGTCCAGTACTCGCTGCCGGAGATGTTGTAGGCCAGGGGCCTGGCCCGGGCCGTTTCTGGTGCCTGGACTGCCGCCAGGACGGCAAGAGCGACGTCGCGGACGTAGACAAGGTTGTAGCGGTGGTCGGCCCCGTGGTCCTGTGAGAATGAACCGTCGCGGACTACGCCGCGCATAATGTCCCGCATGACTTCATCCATGCGGTTTCCGGGTCCGTAAACCTGGCCGATGCGCAGGGAGATGACGTCGACTCCATACCTGTCGCCGTAGACCTGCCCGAGCCATTCCCCGGTAACCTTCGTCACGGCGTAAGGCGTCGTCGGATTTACTGGCTCCGATTCGAGAACCACCGGTGCTGAGGTCTTTCCGTACACGCACTCGGAAGAGAAGTTGATGATCCGTTTGACGCCGTGGAGTCGTGCCGCCTCGAAAACCGCCACCGTTCCCTCGACGTTGGCAGCAAACGTAGCCAGGGGAAAGCTCAGGGAATAGGTCGGGTGGGATATGGCGGCGGTATGGACGATGGTGTCGACGTCGTGCTCCTTGAATACTTCGAGGAGACGGGGGATATCGAACAGTTCGCCCTGGACGGAAACGACGTCGGGGCGTGGCGCCTCGATGAAGTCCCGGTTGTAGCTGACTGTTTGATGGCCGGCGTCGGCGAGTTCGTTGACGATGTGGCGTCCGGTGAATCCGGCACCACCTGTGACCAGAACAGAGCTCATGTGATGTTGCCTTTCACTAGGTGCGTTGGATGTGGGATTCAATGTCCGAGTGGGAACGTCGTGGTCCGACCACCATCGACAACAAGGTTTGTTCCCGTGACATACGAGGATTCAGGACCCAACAGCCACAGCGCCGCGGCTGCAATCTCCTCGGGCAGGGCGAACCGGCCAAGCGGCACGGACACTTCGTCCCGGGCGCGTTCTTCTTCGTTCGCGAACTCGGCCGCAAGCATCGGGGTATCTGTCGTGCCCGGCGACAGTGCGTTGACCCGGACGCCGGCCGGTGCGAGTTCGGCGGCCAGTGACCGCATCATCGACAGCACGCCGCCCTTGGTCGCGGTGTATGCGGTGTAGCCTGCCTGGCCGACGAGTGACAGCTCGCTGGCAGTGCAGACCAGCGATCCACCGCCGTTGGCCGAGAGCGTCCGCGCCGCTGCCCGGGCGAAGTGGAAAGTGCCGGTCAAGTTCACCCGGATCAGTCTCTGCCACAGCTCGTCGGATGTTTCGGCGATGGGCGCAACACTGGAGATTCCTGCGGCGTTGAAGGCCCCGCTCAGGGGCCCGAGTTCTGCTTCCGCCCGGGCGAAGGCGCCATCGACCTGTTGGGACTCAGATACGTCGGCTTCGATGAAGATCACAGCGCCCGAGACTTGGCTTTTTGCGTCTTCAAGCAGACGGTCCGGGAGACCGACCGCTGCAACCTTTGCCCCTTGCGCCAGAAGGGCCCGGGTGGTCGCGAGACCGATGCCGGAGCTGGCTCCGGTGACAAGGTAGGCCTTGTCCTGAAAATGGCTCATGTCTCCTCTTCCCCGTTGGATGTGGCAAGGCGGGCAGCATGCCCCCGGTCACGATTCGGGGGCATACGCCGGATTTGCCGGTTTAACCTTGATGGCTGATTTAGCCAACGAGCGCACGAGTGTGGTCGTTAAGGAACATGCCGCGGGGGTCGAACTCCCGGCGTATCTGGATGAAGGTGTCAAGCTCCGGGTAGAGACGCTCCAATCGGCTCCTCGTCATGAAATGGATCTTTCCCCAGTGCGCGCGGGGCTCGAATTCCTGCAGCACCGCATCCGCATCCCGGAAGAAGGGCCAGTAGTCGGTCCCGGGTTCGGTGGTCAGGGTGATGACGGTGGTGTCGCGTCCTTGGAACTGGGACATGTAGCCTTCGTCGGCTTTCACCCAGCGGACCTCAACGGGGTACTTCTGGTCGGAATGCTTGGTGCGGATCAGCTCCTGGACGGCCTGGACGGCCGCCAGGCCGTGTTCGCTGGGAACGAAGTACTCCAGTTCATGGAACGGTGTGGTGAATCCGCCCGGGTAGATGCGGTACGACCGGTCCAGCCGGGCACCTTCCGTGCGGGAAATTTCACCCTCGTCCTGGACCTGGGCGACGTTGTACCGCTTGGTGTAGCTGCGGTTTGCCATGCTCTGGCCCGGCGAACCGGGCAGGTCCAGGAGCTCACAGGAATCGTTGTCCGGGCACCAGAGGAACGAGTAGTGCCGGTTCCCGTCGATGTCGGCCTGCCAGGTTGCCGCGGTCTCCGCCCACGTGGGATAGGTAATCTCCTCCTGCAGGTAATAGCGGTCCTCGACCGCCAGTTCGACCTCCAGGAAGATTCCGAGCGTCCCCAAGGCGACCTGGGCGGCCCTGAGTTCGCGGAGTTGCCCTTCGCCGATTTCGACGATTTCGCCGTAACCGTTGATCAGCCGGACCCAGCGCAGTGCCGATGAGAAGCTGCCCAGGTTCTTTCCGGAGCCGTGGGTGCTGGTCGCGAGTGCCCCGGCGATCTGCTGCTTGTCGATGTCGCCCTGGTTGCCCAGTGCCAGCCCCTGCTCCCACAGCGGATCGCCAAAGGCGTTGATGGTGGTGCCGGCCAGGGCCCTCGCACGGCGCCCCATGAGGTCGGTTCCGGTGATGGCCGAGAGTGCGGACATGTCCATCAGGACTCCGCCCGTCTGGACAAGCGGTGAGGACGAATGCCCTGAGCCGACTGCACGTACGGGGAGGCCTTCGCGGATGGCGAACCGGACGGCGTCGAGCGCCTCCTGTTCGTTCCGCGGCCGGACGGTGAAGGCCGGCGTGGCGCTCTGGTTGCCGCCCCAGTTGGTCCAGGTTACGTCTGTCCCGAACGGAGCGGACGGGGTTGCGGCGCGCGCCGACGACGCGGAGTGGGGATGATTCGTGGTGGTCATTGCTGGGCTCCGATGCTGGTCTAAACGCTCATGCGCCGTGGTTGATCATGACGTGCTTGGTCCGGGAGTAATCGTCCAAGGCATACAGCGAGAGGTCGCGGCCGTAGCCGGATCCCTTGAATCCGCCCCACGGAACCTCGCAGGCCAACACCAGGTGTGAATTGACCCAGACGGTGCCGAAATCGAGCTGCTTCGGAATGCGGAGCGAGAGGCTCGAATCCCGGGTCCATACCGAGGCGGAAAGCCCGTAGGGACTCTCGTTGGCCCGGGTGATGGCCTCTTCAGTGGAGCTGAAGGACTCGACGGTGACCACTGGGCCAAAGATTTCGTGGGTAGCAATATGCGCCCCGGCCGGGACGTTGCTGATTACGGTGGGTTCAATGAAGTAGCCGGGGCCTTCCAACGCCGAGCCGCCGATGGCCACCTGAAGGCCCGCAGCCTTTGCCTCGGCAAGCGCTTCCTTCACGCGTTCGAAGTGCGGGCGCGAAATCATGGGACCGATTTCCACGTCTTCCCCTGCGCCCGGAGCGCCGACGACGAGCGTGCTGACTTCGCGTACCAGGTGTTCGGTGAACTCCTCGGCCACGGACTCGTGCACGAGCACACGGCAGGCGGCGCCGCAGTCCTGGCCGGCATTCCAGAAGCCGGCGTTTCGCACGCCGGCGGCGGCCGCGCGGAGGTCGGCGTCGGGGAAGACAACAACCGGGGCCTTGCCGCCGAGTTCCAGATGGACGCGCTTGACGGACCTGGCCGCGGTCTCCGCCACTGCCTGTCCGCTGACGACGCTTCCCGTCAGCGCAACGAGGGCGACATCAGGGTGTTCGGAGAGTCGCTGCCCAACGGTTCGGCCCTTTCCCGTCACGACGTTGAGGATGCCGTCGGGGATGCGTCCGGCGACAAGTTCTGCCAGCTTCAGCGTCGAGAGCGGCGTCTGTTCCGAGGGTTTGAGGACGATGCTGTTTCCGGCGGCGAGGATGGGCGCGATCTTCCAGGCAGCCATCAGCAGCGGGTAGTTCCAAGGGGTGATGACGCCGACGACGCCGACGGGTTCCCTGAGGATGACCGAGGTGTGTCCGGTGGCGTAGTCGCCGCCTGCCATGGAGGTCAGTGTGCGGGAAGCCCCGGCCATGAACCGGAAGGTGTCGATGGTGCTGGAGACATCGTCCTCCGCGACGGTTCGCGGTTTGCCGGTGTTGGCGGACTCGATGATTTCGAAGGCTTCACGGTTGGCTTCAATGATGTTGGCGATCAGGGAGAGCACCTCGGAGCGTTCCTTCGGTGTCGTGGTGCCCCAGGACTTCTGGGCCGCCACGGCTGCTTCAACCGCAACGTCCACATCCGCGGCCGTGCCGGCAGGAACCGATGCGATGACCTGTTCCGTGGTGGGGTCGACGACGTCGATCAGCCGGGTCGCGGAACCGGAAACAAACGTTCCGCCGATGAAGTGCCCCGCCGGAGGCAGGAAGCTGGCGCAGCTTTGCTCCTCGGAGGAACGTCGGACTGTGAACTGCTCGGTGTCAGTGAGTGTCATGATATTTCGCCTTTGTTTTCTGCGCCGATCGCGGCGCCGGGAGTTTGGTGTGGGGGCGGGCGGTCTGTGCCCGGGGTGCGCGGTGTGCCGGAGCGGGCGTTACGCCCGCGGCGCCTCAATCAGGTCACCTGCGAATGCGGGCGACTGAAAGGGGGCGGCTTCCGGCGTTTTCCGGAACATGCGTGCCGCGAAGTAGTACAGGGGTGCAACAACCACCAGGCCGACAATCCAGGAGAGGTCCACGCCGTTCATCGCTGCGGCAGCGGGGCCCGTGAACATCGCTGTCGCCGAGAACGGAACCTGGATCAGTGCGCCGGCAACATAGGCTCCGATCGCCACCCAGTTGAACCTTCCGTACACTCCGCCGTCGCGCTTGAAGAAGTCTTCAACCCGGTAGTCGCCGTGCCGCAGGAGGTAGTAATCGACCAGGTTGATGGCCGTCCAGGGAACCAGGACGTACATCAGGAAGGAGAGGAAGTTCGTGTAGAAGAAGATGAAATTGTCACGGGCGAACAGCGCGATCATCAGGGCTAGGGTGAAGAGGAGGATTGACGCAATGGTCCGGGTCTTGGCGTGGGGCAACCAGGCCGGCCTGAACGTCTGCCCAATGGTGAGGGTGCACAGGACCCCGCAGTAGAGGTTCATGGCGTTCGACGCCGCAACGCCAAGGCAGAAGATTCCGATGATCACCATGGTCCATGGCCCGAGCAGGGCTCCCAGGCTCCCTACTATTTCGACGCTGCTGCCATCGTTGATCAGCGCCAGTGCGAGCGTTCCCACCAGGGCACCCAGGACCATCGGGAAGAGTGTTCCCAAGACGCAGCCTGAATAGGACGCCCAGAACGCCGGGGCCGAGCCGGTGCCCTGAGGCATGTAGCGGGAGTAGTCCGAGACGTAGGGAGCGTAGGCGAGCTGCCAGAGGGCGGAGACGGAGATAGTGGCCATGAAGCCGACCCAGTTGAAGTTTCCCTGGTCCAGGAAGCTGGCCGGCAATCCGTGGACGGCCAGGATCCAGACGAAGGCCAGCACCAGCGCCAGACCGGCCACGATGCTCAAGATGCGTGCATAGGCGTGGATGAGCCGGTAGCCGAAGATGGTGGCCACGACGCTCACGACGCCAATGACAATGATGCCTGCATCGACGCTGATGCCCGGGGTGACTGCGGCCAGCGCTTGGCCGCCAAAGACGAGGTTCGCCGCAAAGAACCCGATGTACATGACCACCACGATGACCACGATCAGCAGTGCCCCGTACGAACCGAACTGGCCGCGGGTCTGAATCATCTGCGCCACGCCCAGCTGCGGGCCCTGGGCCGAATGCAGTGCCATGAAGATGCCACCGACAACGTTCCCAATGATGATTCCGACGATTGCCGGCACAAAGCTGAGCCCGAACACCGTCGTCGCGAGTCCCCCGGTCACGATGGTCATGATCATGATGTTGGAACCGAACCAGATGGTGAAGAGGTCCCGGGCCTTGCCATGGCGTTCGTGGGCCGGGATGGGTTGAATGGTCTTGTCCTCGAGCCGGGGTACTTCGGCTGTGACGGCGTGAGTGGGTCGAGCGTTCATGATGCGTTCCGGGAGTTCATGGGAACCTCTTTGTTCTGTCCCGGCACTTCGTCGAGCACGGGATCTGATGTATCAATCATTCGTGACTTTTGTCACAGTGGTAATCCGGCGATTGAATAGTTGCCGTAGACCTGTTCATACATATGTATAAATCAGGCGCGAGAGCCCAGCAGTTGTGGTCAGACGGTGGCCGCTTGCAGCTCCTCAGTGACGTTGGCGGTGGCCTTGCTGCGGTTCACCATCAGGGCGAGGAGGTCGAAGACCAGCGTCGCCGCGGCGACTGTGGTGATGTCTGCATGGTCGTAGGCCGGAGCGACCTCGACGACGTCGGCGCCCACGATGTTGATGCCGTTCAATCCGCGGAGCAGCGCCAGCAGTTCGCGGGAGTGGAGCCCGCCCATTTCCGGAGTGCCGGTGCCCGGGGCGTAGGCCGGGTCCAGGACGTCGATGTCGATGGAGACATAGACCGGGGTGTCGCCCAGCCGGTCCTTGACGCGCTGGATCGCGGCCGGAACCCCGATGACGTCCAGGTCCGAGCAGCGGATGATCTGAAAGCCGAACTCGTGGTCGCGAAGGAAATCGTTGCGGTCATAAACCGGGCCGCGGATGCCGACGTGCATCGATTTGTCCTCGACCAGAAGGCCTTCCTCGAAGGCCCGGCGGAAGATGGTTCCGTGCGTGACCGGCTGGTCGAAATAGGTGTCCCAGGTATCCAGGTGTGCGTCGAAGTGGAGCAGGGCGACGGGGCCGTGGACCTTGTTCAAGGCCCGCAGCATCGGGAGCGCGATGGTGTGGTCGCCGCCGATGGAGATGAGCCTCTTGCCGGAGCCGGCGTCGCCAAGGAGCGGGAGGGCCTGTTCCTCGATCTCGCGGACTGCGCGGGCGATGTCGTAGGGGGTACAGGCGATGTCGCCGGCGTCCACAACCTGGGCTTCGTATACCGGCTCAACGTCGAGCTCAGGGTGGTAGCCGGGGCGCAGGAGCCGCGACGCTTCACGGACAGCGGCCGGACCGAAGCGGGCGCCGGGGCGGTAGGAGGTACCGCCGTCGAACGGGACACCGACGATCGCAATGTCGTAGTCCGGAACCCGGTCAATCTGAGGAAGCCGGGCAAAGGTGCCCAGGCCCGCATAGCGGGGAACTTTTGTTGCGTCGACGGGGCCGATTGGCTTGTGCGTGGTCATGACTGGGGTCCTCCGGTTGCTGTGGTTTCAGTCGGCCTGGCAATTTCTTCCTGCGCCGGTCGAGGTCTATGCCTTAACTATTAGTGATCTGAGTCACGCGGTACATCCGCCGATTGACTACAAAGAGCCGAGAGGCTTATACATATGTATAAGCGGCCCGGGGACGGCCTCCGGACTCATGAACAGGAACCGCGCATGGCGATCACCGTGGCCGAACTGCTTGCCGAACCCCAGCTGGGACTGAGCCTTCTGGCGGGCTCCGCCGCCCTGGGCAACCGGGTCACCTGGGCCCACACCTCCGACCTGCCGCGCCTGTGGGAATGGGTCACCGGCGGGGAGCTCATGATGACTAACGGGCTCTCCATTCCGGCCGATCCCGAGGGGCAGGTTGAGCTTGCCGAGGCACTGGTCAACGCAGGTGCCAGTGCACTGGCGATCGGCGAGCAGATGCATGCCCCTGAACTCTGTCCCGAGTTCCTCGAAGCCTGTGACCGCTTGCCGTTGCCGGTCATCAGCATCCCCTATCCGCTACCGTTCATCGCCATCGCACGTTCGGTCGCTGAGTCTTCGTTGCTCGAAGAGTCCCGCAGGCTGCGCCAGACGGCCCGTATTTATGACCTGCTTCGGCTGGCGGGGCCATCTGAGGGCAACTGGCTGGGACTGATCCTGGGTATCGAAGCCGAACTCGATGCCAGCCTCTTCGTCATTGATCGACGGTGCCTGCACGCCTGGCATCCCGGAGGCCAGCCGCTGCCACCGGGCCTCAAGCAGCAACTTGAACCGCTGACCAGCAAGTCACCGGTGGCCAGCAAGAAGTTCCAGTGGCATCGGTTGGGGGAAGGCCACCTTCTGATGATGGATATTCCGACTCACGCCAACGCGCTTCTGGTGGTGCTGCCGAAATCCGAACCGCTCCCGGACGCGGTAGTGCTGCTCCATGCGGCCACAGTCCTGGGACTCGAGCTGTCGCGGACGGTGCTGTCTCTCGAGAACCAGCGCCGGCTGGGTGCGGAGTTCCTTTTGCAGGCCTTTGACGGGCGCCTGGGCATAGCCGACATTGAAAGCCGACTGCCTGAGTTCGGGATTTCGTCACGGGAATTCCTCATCATCTCTATGTCCAGCGACGACGGTGAGCGCCTGGCAGGGATCCACGTTGATCTCTGGCGACACGGCTACCCGACGGCGTGCCAGCGCAGATTCGACACAATCCATTTGGCTGTCGCAGCAGACTGCACCGATGATCTGCTGCGACACACGGTCCCCTTGGACGTCAGGATCGGGATCAGCCGGCCGTCCGCGGCCGCTGGTGTGCAGAGAGCTCTTCAGGAATCGATGTGGGCACTTGGGACGGCGTCAAGCACCGGCGAGCGGTTGGTCCGCTATGCCGAGGGACCCTCGTGGCTCGGGCTCACCAGCTTTGAGGAAGGCCACGCCCTGGTCCAGCGGCTCCTCGGACCCATTTTCGAGTACGAACAGCGGGAAAACGGGGACCTCATCGTCACGCTCAAGACGTTCCTCGACACGCAACGGTCCTGGCAGAAAACGGCGGCCGCCCTGTTCGCGCATCGGCAGACCATCATCTATCGAATCCGAAAGATCAGCGAGCTGACGGGCCTCGATATGACCGAAACCTCCACTCTGGCGCAACTGTGGTTTGCCCTGCAGATCCATGAAGCCATGGACCTCCACGACAATCCGCGGCGCCTGCCGTCGGCTGAGGTCAGCACTCCACGACGTTGACGGCGAGGCCGCCCATCGCGGTTTCCTTGTATTTGGAGCTCATGTCCTTGCCGGTTTCGCGCATGGTCACGATAACTTCGTCCAGGGAGACCCGGTCACCAAGTCCAACCCGATCCTCGGCATGGGCGAGACCCGCGAGGAAATCTCCGAGGCGCTGCGGGATCTGCACGAGGCCGGCTGCGACCTGATCACCATCACCCAGTACCTGCGCCCGTCCGAGAGGCACCTGCCGGTGGACCGCTGGGTCAAGCCGCAGGAATTCGTCGACCTGCAAAACGAAGCGGACGAGATCGGCTTCCTCGGCGTCATGTCCGGACCCCTGGTCCGGTCCTCCTACCGCGCCGGCCGGCTCTGGGCCACCGCGATGCGCAAGAAAGGCCGCGAAATCCCGGCCCAACTCGCACACATCGAAAGCTCCGGAAGCACCCGCCAGGAAGCCAGCACTCTCCTCGGCGCCCACGCCGGCGCCTGACATCCGTAGAGGACCAAAGATGTTTCCCACACGACTTGAAATCATTCCTTCCGAGGGAATCGTCAAAAAGATCCAGTCGGCAGTACCGCTGGCCACGGCGCTCACCATCACGTGTCTGCCTCACCACGGAACCGGGCGGACCATGCGCACGGCCGCCCAGCTCAGTCTGCTCGGCTACACCGTGGTCCCGCACATCGCGGCCCGCAGCCTGGCGGATCGCACCCAGCTGGCCGGCATCATCCGGGAATGTGCTGGGTACGGCATCCCGGAAGTGTTCGCGGTTGGCGGTGACGCCCCGCAGCCCGCGGGTCCCTTCGCCGATGGCGTCGAGCTGCTGCGCGAGATCGCCGAAATCAGCGGCGGCCAGATGGCCGTTGGGGTCGCCGGGTATCCGGAGGGTCATCCCGGCATCGGCCCGCTGCAGCTGCTCGAATCATTGTTGGCCAAGCAGGAACTTGCCTCCAACGTCGTCACGCAGATGTGCTTCTCGGCAGACAGTATCCATAGCTACACGGCGATGCTGCGTCGCGAGGGAGTCATGCTTCCGGTCCTGGCCGGGGTTGCCGGGGCCGTCCCAAGAACCAGGCTGATTGCACTGGCAACGAAGATCGGCGTCGGAACGTCCCTTCGGTTCCTTAGCCGGAAACGACCGCTCGCCCGCCGCCTCCTGAGCGGCGAACGCTACTCGCCCGGCACTCTCATCAACGAGCTGACCGCCCAGCCTGTCGTCGACGGCATCCATCTCTACAGCTTCAATTGTTTTGACGAGTTACCCGGTACCGTCGCCGCTTCGTCGACGGAACCCTCCGCCACCGGGCTGGAAACGTTGACTGGAAATGCGTCGCCCGGCTAGTCGCCTGTTTTAGGACATAAGAAAACCCCTCCGTCCCGGCCAAATTCGCCGGAGCGGAGGGGTTCGTGGGGCCCCCTGTCGGATTCGAACCGACGACCCCCGCTTTACAAGAGCGGTGCTCTGGCCAACTGAGCTAAGGAGGCATTCCTGCTTCCTGACACAACTCCGGGCCACAAAATGGCGCGGATGCCAGGACGCTAGACAAGATTAGCCCACCGACGCCCGGTGAGAAAAACCCAGAGAAAAACGCTCAACGCCCCTCCCGCCCAGCGAAGGCCACGGCGAAGGCCGCAGCGAAGGCGTGAAGCCAAGACTAAAAGCAATGGCCCGGCCCCGGAACGATCCGGGGCCGGGCCATCAACTTGTGGCCTTCAACTGCGCGCCTTCAACGGCATGTGCCCTTGTGCGGTTACTTCTTGGCGTCGACCGCGGCCTGCAGGTACTGGTCGAACGGGGTCTGGGCGCTGTCGCCGACGCCCCACTGCTTGCCTTCAACGAACACGGTGGGCGTGCCGGTGATGCCGATTACCGTGGCCTCCTGGGTGGTGTGCTTCACCCACGGACGGTAGGTCTTGCCATCCACGCACGTCTCGATGCTCTTGGCCCCGGCGTCGGTGGCCAGCGTCTTCAGCTCGTTGTCGGAGAGTCCGGCGCTGCCTTCGGCCGGCTGCTTGGCGAACAGCAGGTCGACGAAGTCCGAGTACTTCTCCGGGGATTCGTTGACCACGCAGGCTGCGGCGTTGGCCGCGCGCGAGGAGTAGTTCGTGGTGGACCGGCTGTCAAGGAATCCGAGCGGGCGGTACTCCACGGTGATTTTGCCCTCGTTGCGCAGCTTGGTGAGCGTCTCGTTGTACTGCGCCTCGAAGTTCTTGCAGACGGGGCAGATGAAGTCGATGTAGAGGACCACCTTGACCGGCTTGCCGGCCTCAGCCTCGGCGCCCGGGGCCGTGACCGGAGACGGCGGCGTGGCCGGAGCGGACGGGAGGTCGGACAGCTTCACGGTTGCGGGATCGGTCTTCGCCACCTCGGTGTTCGCCAGCAGGGTGACACCGCCGTGGATGTTGCCATTGGCCGGCGTGGGTCCCTCGTCTGCAACCGGGGCGTTGTTCTTGATGTTGGAGGTGACAACCAGCGCGACGATCACGATGATGGCGACGACGGCGGCAACGATGCCCCAGCCGATCAGCAGCTTGTTGCGCTTCTCCTTCTTCAGCTGCGCATCGCGGATCTCGCGGGCTTTCTCGCGCGCCGCGGCAGTGCGCTCTGCCTTAGACAGTCGGGGTTCGTTTGCGGGGCTCATTGGTTCCTCGGGTCGTTCGGCCAGGGACGGTCCACTCAGTGGCAACGTCATCATTTTAGGGGAGAAACCCGAGAACTTGCGCTTTCAAGTTTCCCTTCCGCCTGCCCAACGGACGAATAGCCCGGAAGATTCCGGGCGGCTAGGGTTGATGGAGAGCCACGAGCGGACCCCAGGGGGCACCAATGGAAGCAACGGACAGCGCCGGCCACGGCACACAGAGCACCACTGACGCGGCGCAGACCGCCACAGACGGCGCCGCCACGGGTGCCGCGGCAGGGGATCAGTTCGACTTCATGGTGGTGTCCAACCGGCTGCCCGTCGACCGCTGTTCTGCCGACGAGGCCGGCTGCGAGGATGGCTGGCGCCGCTCCCCCGGCGGACTCGTGACAGCCCTGGCCCCGATGATGACCAAGACCGACGGCGCGTGGGTGGGCTGGCACGGGGCCCCCGATGAGACGGTCAAGCCTTTCAGCCACGGCGGCATCGACCTGATCCCCGTCCAGCTGAGCACCGAGGACATCGAGCTTTTCTACGAGGGCTTTTCGAACGCCACGTTGTGGCCGCTTTACCACGACGTGATCGCCCCGCCGGAGTTCCACCGCACGTGGTGGGATTCGTACCGGAAGGTCAACCGGAGGTTCGCCGACGCCGTCATCCGCCATGCGGCCGAGGGTGCCACCGTCTGGGTGCAGGACTACCAGCTCCAACTGGTTCCCAAGCTGCTCCGGGAGGCCCGGCCGGATCTGAAGATCGGGTTCTTCAACCACATCCCCTTCCCGCCGCCGGAGATCTTTGCCCAGCTCCCGTGGCGCCGTGCGATCATCGACGGCCTGCTGGGCGCGGACCTGGTGGGCTTCCAGCGCAGCAGCGATGCCGGAAACTTCATGCGCTCCGCACGGCGCTTCCTTGGCGCGAGCGTCAAGCAGCAGCAGGTCCATGTCAGGGGCGCCGACGGCGAGACCACCCACATCGCGAGGGCCCAGGCGTTCCCGATCTCCATTGACGTCAAGCAGATCAGCGAGCTGGCGAAGAAGCCGGAGGTAATCGAGCGGGCGCAGCAGATCCGCCGGGACCTCGGCAACCCCAAGACCATCCTGCTCGGCGTCGACCGGCTCGACTACACCAAGGGCATCCGGCACCGGCTCAAGGCGTACGAGGAACTGCTGCAGGACGCCAAGGTCACCGTCGAGGACGCGACCCTGATCCAGGTGGCCAGCCCCAGCCGTGAGCGTGTGGAGCAGTACCGCCTGCTCCGCGAGGAGGTCGAGGGCACAGTGGGCCACATCAACGGCACCTTCGACACCATGGAGAGCACGGCCGTCCGCTACCTGCATCACAGCTACCCCATCGAAGAGATGGTGTCCCTGTACCTGGCCGCGGACGTCATGCTGGTCACCGCCCTGCGCGACGGCATGAACCTCGTCGCCAAGGAATACGTCACGGCCCGGACAAATAACGACGGAGCGCTGGTACTGAGTGAGTTCGCCGGCGCCGCCGACCAGCTCAAGCAGGCCCTGCTGATGAACCCGCACGACATTGACGGCCTCAAGGACACGATCATGAGGGCCGTCAACATGCAGCCGGCCGAGGCATCACGCCGCATGCGGGCCATGCGCAAGCAGATTCTGGACCACGATGTCGACCTCTGGTCCTCCGACTTCCTGAAAGCCCTCGCCGAAAAGGTTGTACGCGATGACTCCTGACGCCGCCGGAACCCACGACTCAGAGACCAACACTCCAAACCCGGCCCCACTCTCACTCTCCCCTGAGCTGCTGGCAGCCGTGCGCCGCGTCGCCGGCACCGGGCACCTGCTCGTGGCGATGGACTTCGACGGCACCATGTCACCGCTCGTGGACCATGCGGCCGACGCCCGTGCGCTCCCGCGCTCC
Organism: Arthrobacter sp. 05T410; assembly: GCF_056396505.1. Lineage (NCBI taxonomy): Bacteria > Bacillati > Actinomycetota > Actinomycetes > Micrococcales > Micrococcaceae > Arthrobacter > Arthrobacter sp. 05T410. The sequence continues at coordinate 65,652 of NZ_JBFTLP010000016.1, forward strand.
GCCGCCGCCTTCGCGGCGCTGGCGGAACTTCCCCGGACGACGACGGCGCTCATCTCCGGCCGGGCGCTGGACAGCCTGCGGGCCGTCGCCTCCCCGCCGGAGGAGACGCTTCTGATCGGCAGCCACGGCGCAGAGGTCTGGATGGGGCCCGGCTCCTCGGAGCTCCTGCTCGACGACGCCCAACGCGAACTCCTGGCCGAAGTCCGCCAGGAGCTTGAGGGAATCGTGGAACAGGCCCCGGGGACCCTTTTGGAAGACAAGCCGGCCGGCGTCGTCCTGCACACGCGGCTCGCGGCGGACGACGTCGCCGAGGACGCCGTCGCCGCGGCGCGGGCGGTCCTGCAGGACCGCAGCGGCGTCTTCCTCAAGTCGGGCAACCGCGTCCTGGAGACCTCCGTCGTGAACGCCTCCAAGGGCGAGGGCATTGCCTTCCTGCGGCAGGCTGCCGGAGCCACGGCTGTGGCTTTCGCCGGAGACGACACCACCGACGAGGACGCCCTGGCCAGCCTCGTCCCGGGCGATCTCGGGGTAAAGGTGGGGCTCGATTTCACCCAGGCCGAGTTCCGGGTGGAGGCGCCGGTGCACATCTGCGAACTGCTGGAGGCCCTCCTGCGGGAGCGGAAGAAGGCCCTCGGCTCCGGGAGCTAACCCGGGCCTACGGAGCGGTCAACCGGGCGTCGGTCACGACTCAGGTTCGTAGCCGATCAACCAGTGCAGTCCGTGACGGTCGAGGACCTGGCCATCTGTTGCGCCCCAGGGCTTCGGGGCAAGGGGGTCGATCACCCGGCCGTCAACGGCGAGCTTGTCGAACCACTCGTGGAGAACTGTCGGTTCGGCGGTCCCCAGCAGCGAGAGCATGAGGCCTTCGAACCGGACGCTTTTCTCCCCCGCGGCCGCATCCGACCCCGCCAAAGCGACTGCGCCGTTCAGCTGTCCGTGGGCAATGGCATCCGGCGGCCCATCGCTGCGGTTGAACTCCTCGTAGGTGAACAAGGCAAGCTCTCCGCCGAAGACGTCGGCGTAGAAGCCAAGTGCTTCACGCGCCGTGCCGGGGAAACTGACATAGATCTGCAGTGCCGTCATGCGCACAGCATACATACCCACTTCTGGCGCCATGTGTCTGACCCCACGTGTGACATCCGTAACTTTTTAACCCATTTGGCATATATCTGACATACTCTGTTTGTGATGTGGCGCACAACTACCGTGCGGCGTCACTGGGTACTCCTCGGCTTCGGCCGAGGAGTATGCGTATGAAATCCCACAATTGAATTAACAACTGCATAAAACGACCATTCACTACGGATCGTCCGGCACGTACCTGCCGGTGAAGGGATTGATAACTGTGGCTACAGTTACTTTTGATAACGCAACACGTCTGTACCCGGGCACCGAGAAGCCCGCTGTTGACAAGCTCAACATTGATATCGCCGATGGCGAATTCCTGGTCCTCGTTGGACCCTCCGGCTGCGGAAAGTCGACCTCCCTGCGCATGCTTGCAGGTCTCGAGGACGTCAACTCCGGCCGCATCCTCATCGGCGACCGCGACGTCACGGACGTCCCGCCGAAGGATCGCGACATCGCCATGGTGTTCCAGAACTATGCCCTGTACCCGCACATGACCGTGGCGGACAACATGGGCTTCGCACTGAAGATCGCCGGCGTCAGCAAGGAAGAGCGCGCCGAGCGCGTCCGTGAGGCCGCCAAGCTGCTCGACCTCGAACCGTACCTGGACCGCAAGCCGAAGGCCCTCTCCGGCGGCCAGCGTCAGCGCGTTGCCATGGGCCGCGCCATTGTGCGTAACCCGCAGGTCTTCCTCATGGATGAGCCGCTGTCCAACCTTGATGCCAAGCTGCGCGTGCAGACCCGCACCCAGATCGCGTCCCTGACCCGCCGCCTCGGCGTCACCACGGTCTACGTGACCCACGACCAGGTCGAGGCCATGACCATGGGTGACCGCGTCGCCGTGCTGAAGGACGGCCTCCTGATGCAGGTCGACACCCCGCGCAACCTGTACGACAAGCCCAAGAACGTCTTCGTGGCCGGCTTCATCGGCTCCCCCGCCATGAACCTGCTCGAACTCCCCGTTGTCGACGGCGGCGTGCAGTTTGGCGGAACCGTTTACCCGGTACCGCGCGACGTCCTCGAGGAAGCCCACGGCCAGACCGTGACCCTCGGTTCCCGGCCGGAAGACCTTGAGACTGTTGCCCAGGGTGAAGGTCTCCAGGTCGAGGTCGACGTCGTCGAAGAACTCGGCGCCGACGCTTACGTCTACGGCCACACCACGCTCGACGGCCAGAGCCACGACATCGTGGCCCGCGTCGACGGCCGCCGCCCCCCGATGAAGGGTGAGTCCATCTGGGTCCGCCCCCAGTCGGGCCACGTACACCTGTTCGACACCAAGACCGGCCTGCGTCTCGGCGACTAGTCCCCACCGGCTCCCTAACCTCGCTTCGCGTCGGTCGGGGAACCCTGCCGGCGTGGGCCCATCCACCGGCTCCCTAACCTCGCTTCGCGTCGGTCGGGGAACCCTGCCGGCGTGGGCCCATCCACCGGCTCAGCAGACGGCGGCCCTCCCCAGCGGAGGGCCGCCGTCGGGCGTTAACAGCCCTGCTTTAGGTGCGGCCCGCCAAATACGGAAGAATTGATTCATGACCGAGGAAACCCCATGACCGAGGAAAACAGTGCCCAGTGGCACGACGAGCCCACCGACTACGGTCAGATCGGGAAACTGCCCCGGTTCGAGGCCGCCAGCGCCAATGACGACAAGGCCGCGATGGTGTCCAGCTCGCTGAGCATCACGGCCGCCGCCACCGAGCCCGAGCTGCTGGACCTGCCCTGGCACATTGCCCTCGAGGACTGGCCGGCCGAATATCTGGCAGCCCTCCCCCGCGGCATCTCCCGGCACATCGTGCGCTTCGCCCACCTCGGCGGCTCGGTGATCGCCATCAAGGAAACCTCGGAACACGTGGCCCGCCACGAATACCACATGCTGCGCAAGCTCGCCCGGCTGGACGTTCCCGGCGTGGAGCCGGTGGCCGTCATCACCGGACGCACCACCCCGGAGGGCCGGCCCCTGAACCCCGTGCTGGTCACCCGGCACCTGAAGTTCTCCATGCCCTACCGTGCGCTCTTCTCCCAGATGCTGCGCAAGGACACCCTGACCCGCCTCATCGACGCCCAGGCCCTGCTGCTGGTCCGGCTGCACCTGATCGGCTTCTACTGGGGCGACGTCTCGCTCTCCAACACCTTGTTCCGCCGCGACGCCGGCGCGTTCGCCGCCTACCTGGTCGATGCCGAGACCGGCGAACTGTACCCGGATTTGTCCACCGGCCAGCGCGAGTACGACCTCGAAATCGCCCGCGTCAACATCGCCGGGGAACTCATGGACCTCCTCGACGGCGGCCTGATCGAGGAGAAGGTGGACCCCGTGGCCACCAGCGAGCTGATCATGGACAGCTACCGGCGGTTGTGGACCGAGCTGACGGCAAAGGAATCGTTTGAGATCGGGGAACGCTGGCGCGTGGCCGCCCGGATCCGGCGGCTCAACGAGCTGGGGTTCGATGTCGAGGAATACGCGATCAAGACCACGCAGAACGGCTCCACCATCCAGCTCCAGCCGAAGGTCGTCGACGCCGGGCATCACCAACGCCGGCTGCTGCGCCTGACCGGCCTGGACGCCCAGGAAAACCAGGCCCGCCGGCTCCTGAACGACATGGACTCGTTCCGGGCGGACAACAACCCGGGCATGGACGAGGAATACAGCGCGCACCTGTGGGTCAGCCAGATCTTCGAACCGATCGTCCGGGCCATCCCCCGCGACCTCTCCGGCAAGCTCGAGCCGGCCGAGGCGGTGCACGAGGTCCTGGAGCACCGCTGGTACATGTCCGAGAAAGAGAACCGGCACATCCCCCTGGCGGAGGCCGTCCAGTCCTACATCGACAACGAACTCCGCCACCGGCGGGACGAGGCCGCGATCATGCTCAACCCGGACACGGGGTTGCTCAAGATCCTTGAGGTGGAGACCGAGGAATCACGCTACGGCGCCGACGACTCAGTAGACGAATACCCCGACTCCGACGACTAAGCCGCGCGCCGGGCATGTTGTGGCACGCCCGGGCTAAATCGCCTTGAGCTAAATCGCCTTGCCGGGGTTCAGGATTCCGGCCGGATCGAAGAGTTCCTTGATCCGGCGCTGCAGCTCACGCACGGGTTCCTTCTGCTCCAGGCCAAGCCAGCGCAGCTTGTACTGCCCGATCCCGTGTTCGCCGGTGATCGTGCCGCCCATGGCCAGGGCCACGGCAATCGACCGGTCCAGGGCGGCGCCCAGGCGGCCCATGGCATCGGGGTCCACGGCATTGTCCACCCGGTCGACCCAGAAGGTGGGGTGCAGGTTGCCGTCACCGGCGTGTGCCACGACTTTGAGCTGCACCCGGTGCTCCGCCGCCATGGACTCAAGTTCGGCGACGTAATCCACCAGCCGCGAACGCGGCACGGCCACGTCCTCGCCCACCCGGTATTCGTCGTCCACCTCGGTCCCTCGGCTGTTGCGGCGCAGTTCGACAAGCTCCTCTGCCTCCGCGTTGGCCTCCATGGTCACCACCGCTCCTCCCGCCACCAGGACCGGGCGGATGGCCGCGGCTTCCGCCGCCGCGCCGAAGCCGTCGGTCTGGATCAGCAGCAGGGATGCCCCGCGAGCGGCCAGGTCCGAGCCGTGGAGGTCATCGAGTTGGGCGAGCGATCCGCCGTCGAGCAGTTCCATGATGGCCGGCTGCACGCGGGCCCTCCCCACTGCGAGGACCCCGGCCGCGGCGCTGCGGAAGTCCGGGTAGAAGGCGGCGATGGTGTGAACGTCGCGCGGCAGGTACTTCAGCCGTACGGTGACACCGACCACGATCCCCAGGGTCCCCTCCGAGCCGACGAACAGCCCGGTGAGGTCATAGCCGGCGACGCCCTTGAAGGTCTGGTGGCCGGTATGGATGAGGGAGCCGTCCGCGAGGACGACGTCGAGCGCCAGGACAGAGTCGCGGGTCACCCCGTACTTCGCGCAGCGCAGCCCGCCGGCGTTGGTGGCCACGTTCCCACCGATGGTGGACATCTTGAAGCTTGCAGGATCCGGGGCATACATGAGCCCGTGCTCGGCGGCGGCCGCATTCAGGTCGGCGTTAATGACGCCGGGTTCCACGACGGCGGTCTCGTCGTCCGGGTTGAGGTCCAGGATGCGGTTCATCCCCTCGAGCGTGAGCACCACGCAGCCCGCGCTCGCGTGGGCGCCCCCGGAGACCCCGGTACCGGCCCCGCGCGCCACAAGCGCGACGCCAAGGGCGGCGCAGGCACGCACAGTAGCCTGCACGTCGGCCACCGAATCGGCGCGGACCACCACCTGCGGGAGCTGATAGTCCAGGACGGGAGCCTGGTCCACGGCATAGGCGGCCAGGGTGGTCGCGTCCACGGCAATTTTCGCCGCGCCCAGGGCGGTGGTCAGCTCGTCGATGATGCTGCGCATGCGGTCTCCAGTTCGGTCGAATCCGGTTCCCAGTCTAAGACTGCGGGAGCGGCAGCCGGGTCCCGGGCAGCACCCATGCGGCAGCGGCCGGACCTCGGGTGCGGATCAGGGCGGATCGGGCGGTCTCATCCGCCCTGATCTTCCCGGCAGACGCGTCCGGCGATGGCTCCGGCGCCCCGCCCGGCTCCCCGCGCGGCTCCCGCCGCAGTTCCACCATGACCTCGCCCGCCGCGTAGGCAGGCCGCCCGGCCAGGGCCGCGAACTGGGCCCCTGAGAGTGTTCCGGGAGCCAGTTCCGCCTCCGCCCCGGCCCGGGCCACCACCACGACCACGGCGCTCTTCCCTGTTTCACGCACGAACGCCAGGACGTCCCCGCGTGCGTACAGCCAGCGCACGCCGCCGCCCGTCAGTGCCGGCTGGTCCCGGCGCAGCGCGGTGAGGGCTGCGTAGTCCGCCGTCAGGTCGGTGAGGATGCGGCTGGGGTCGTCCCAGGGCATGGGCGTCCGGGAGGACTCCCCGTTGTCGCCTTTGAGTCCGAACTCGTCGCCGGCGAACACCACGGGAACGCCCGGCAGGGTGAACATCAGCAGCGCGCCGAGCCGCTGGCCGCCGTCGATCATCACGGTGGCCGCCCGCGCGGTGTCGTGGCTGTTCAGGGCGTTCATGTTCTGCTGACGGACGTCCCAGCTGAACGCGGAAGCGAGGTCCAGGTGCGTGGCCAGGAAGTCCTCCGCGGCGGTCCGGTTGGGGCCTGGCAGCGGGGTTCCAAAGAAATTGACGTGTCCCGCGTCCCCTGCGAGCCAGGACCACAGCGGGCGGGTGAAGTTGGAGTAGGTCATGGCACCGTGCCAGTGCTCGCCGCTGAAGTCGGGTGCCGCGTCATTCGTGGCCTCGGCGAGCAGAGCCGCCTCGGGGTTGATCGAACGGACGCGGTCCGCGATCAGCCGGGCGACGTCGTAGTTCAGATCGGTGCCGCCGAGCCTGCCGGTCATGTTGCCGACGTCGATCCGCCAGCCGTCCAGGTTGAACGGCGGCCGGAGCCAGAGCGCCACCGGGGAATCGTCATCCAGGACGAATTTCTCGCGCAGGCCCGGGGAGGCCCAGTTGAGCTTGGGCAGCGACCTGACGCCGTACCAGGACTCGTACGCCGTGTGGTCGGCATTGAAGTAGTAGTACCCGGCTTCCTCGGAGGCCGGGTCGGCCAGGGCGCGCTGGAACCATTCGTGGGCGTCGCCGGAATGATTGGCCGTGAGGTCACCCATCACCCGCAGGCCGCGGGCGTGGGCGGCCTGGACGAGTTCCACCAAGGCCTCGTCCCCGCCCAACAGTGGGTCCACCATGGAAAAGGTGGCGGCGTCGTAGCGGTGGTTGGAGCGGGCCGGGAAGAACGGCGTCAAGTAGATGACGTCGGCCCCGAGCGCCTGAATGTGCTCCAGCCGCTCGGTGATGCCCCGGAGGTCGCCGCCGTAATACTGGTACGGGGTCTGCGGACCGGAGCCCTCGACCTCGGTGGTGTCCCACCCGCACGGCACGGCCCAGTCCGGGAACGCCTCGTCCGGGGAAGTATGTTCCGGCGCCGGCTGCGACGGCGTGGAGCGGGCGAAGCGGTCCGGGAAGATCTGGTACATCGTTCCCCGGCGCAGCCATTCGGGGGCGGGCCGGAACGTGGTGAGGCGGAAGTCGGCGTAGTCGGAGACGTCCCGGCTGAATAGGCCCTGCGCGTTCAGGGTCCAATACCGCGGGCCGACCTCGATCAGGAACCGGTAGCGGGCCACCGGGTTGGTCACCACCATCGCAGCCTCCCACCAGGCCCACCCGTCGACGTCGCCAAGGTTCCTGGCCGGATCGTAGCGGGGTTCGCCGTCGTGGATGGACCGGAGCCACACCCGGGCGGGCCGCCCCCAGACGGCCGGCACGCGGAGCCGTAGCCGGACGTCCGCCCCCGGTTCCACGTGCCGGGGCGCGTGGAGTGCCGAACCGTCGTGGTGCGGCAGCGGGCCGGCGCTGCCTGGCAGCGTCATGCCTAGCCCTTCACCGAGCCCGCGGTGAGGCCGCTGACGATGTAGCGCTGCAAGAACAGGAACAGGGCCATCACCGGGATGGCGCTGAGCACGGCGCCGGCGGCAAAGACTCCCCAGTTCTCCGAGCGCTGCTGCGCCACGAAGGAGTACAGACCCACGGCGAGGGTCTGGCTGTCCGGGTCCGTGAGCACCACGGAGGCGATCACGAACTCGCCGGAGATGCCGATGAACGTCAGGAGGCCCACCACCGCCAGGATCGGCGTGACGAGCCGCATGATGATGCCGAAGAAGATCTGCGCGTGGCTGGCGCCGTCGATCTTCGCCGCCTCGTCCAGGGACTGCGGCACGGTGTTGAAGAAGCCGTACATGAGGTAGGTGTTCACGCCCAGCGCGCCGCCCAGGTACACCATGATCAGGCCCAGCTGGCTGCCCAGGCCGAGGGCCGGGATGACCTCGGAGATGCCGCTCAGGAGCAGGAAGATGGCGACGACGGCCAGCAGCTGCGGGAACATCTGGAGCAGCAGCAGGCTCAGCAGGCCGATCCGGCGCCCGGTGAAGCGCATCCGGGAGAAGGCGTACGCCGCCATGGCGCCCAGGAACACGGTGGCCGCGGAGGTCACGCCGCCCACCACCATGGTGTTGCCGAACCAGCGGGCAAAGGGCCGCGAGGGCATGTCGAACAGGGCGGTGAAGTTGCCGAAGTCGATCCTGCTGAACAGCGCGTTGGAACCCACCAGGGTGCCGGTGGAGTTGAGCGCTGCGGAGAGCACGTAGAGCAGCGGGAAGACCGCGAAGACCGTCACGATGCACCCCACCAGGTGGCGCCATCCTTTGTCCTTGAACCAGACGCCGAACGGGCGCCGGCGCTGCAGCGACTTGAGGTATTCGACGTCGGTCGCGCCGGGGGTGATGTTGCCGGGGCCGGTCCCTCCACCCTGCCGGGTTTCCTCTGCCGGAGCGGCGGTGCGCGATGCTGACCCGTTCATGCGTTCACGTCCTCGAGTGCCTTGGTCTGCTTGAAACTGATGGCCGAGACAGTGGCCACGATGATGAAGATGATGATCGCCAGTGCGCTGGCGAGGCCGTAGTCACGGCCAGTGCCCTGCCCGAATGCCACCTTGTACACCAGTGTGATCAGGATGTCGGTGGCTCCGATGTCCCGGTTGGTGTCCTCGAAGCGGGGTCCGCCGCCGGTGAGCATGAAGATCACGTTGAAGTTGTTGAAGTTGAAGGCGAAGGAGGAGATCAGCAACGGCGCGATCGAGACCAGCAGCAGCGGGAGCTTGATGGAGCGGAACACCCGCCACGGGCCGGCACCGTCCATCCGGGCGGCCTCGTCCAGCTCGCTGGGCAGCGACTGCAGCGCGCCGGTGCAGACCAGGAACATGTAGGGGAACCCCAGCCAGAGGTTGACCACCAGCACGCTGATCTTGGCCAGGAACGGGTCGGTGAGCCAGCCGATGGATGCCCCTCCGAACAAGTTCTGGTTGAGCCACCCGAATTCCGGGTTGAGGATGCCGGACCAGACCAGGCCGGTGAGGAAGGCGGGGAAGGCGTACGGCAGGATCATCAGGATCCGGTAGACCTTCTTGCCCCTGAGGTCCTCGCGGTTGAAGGTGATGGCCAGGAACAGCCCCAGCGCAAAGGTCAGAGCGACGGAAGCCAGGGCGAAGGTGAAGGTCCAGAGGATAACGCCGAGCAGCGGGCCGCGCAGGCTGGGGTCGGTGAAGGCGCGGGCGAAGTTTTCCATCCCGACGTCGATCTTCCAGCCGGTGGAGAGCGTCTCGCCGTTGCCTGCCGCGAAGGCGCCCTTGCCGTTGTCGCGGTAGACGGCACCGGAGGCGGTGTCCGTGAAGGTGTCGGCAGCGGCGTCGTACTTCAGCGACGGCTTGAACTGGTAGGCGTTGCTGCCGTCCGCGGTGCGCAGGGTGCCGTCGGCCGGGTTGGCGGAGACCGGGACGGTGATGTCCAGGATGCTCTGCTGGTTGGCAACGATCTCCTGGAAGTTCAGGGTTCGGTAGCCGGCCAGGGCGTTGGCCTTCCCGGTCGAGTCCTTGCCGGCGCCGGGGGCCTCCGCGAGCGGCGCCTCGGTGTTACCGAGCGAGACCTTGCCCTGCGGGTCGGTGAAGAGAAGGTAGAAGGAGTTGTCCTTGGTGAGCACGGCGGCCTTGTAGGCCGGCGACTCGGGCACCCGCTTCTGCGCGGTGAGCTGGATGGCGGCGATCGCGTCACCCTTGGTGCTGTTATGGCCGTCGCCGTAGTTGGTGAACGCGATGTAACCGCTGAACATGACCACGAAGACCTGGAATACGAGCAGGAAGAGCACGCCCGGGGCCAGGTACTTGGCGGGCAGGCCGCCCTTGCGCAGGTAGATCCAGTTGATCACCAGCACGACGGCGGCGGAGACTCCCAACGCCAGCCAGGACTGGCTCAGGAAAAGCATCATCAGGATGTAGACAGCGAGGGCGTCCACGAGGCCCAGCAGCACGATCTTGGCGATGGTTCCCTTCACCCCCTCGGGGCCGCTCCGGCGTGGGTGGGCGCTGCCAGCCCGCCGGGCTGAGGTTGTGGGGGCGGCGTCCGGGGCGGACGACAGTGCGGGGTCTATGTCCTCGCGGAGTTCGGTATCTGACATGGCTGTCTACAGTCCTTGGGAGAAGCTGGGGTGATGCAGGAACGGGACGGGCGGCCTCACGGCCGCCCGGCCCGGTGCCGCCGGTCACTGGCGCTTGGGGAAGCGTCAGGAACCGGCGCGGGGACTAACCCTTGATCTTGCTCTTGATGCTGGCGGCCATCTTGGCCCAGTCAGCGGCGGGATCGCCCTGGCCCTTGATGAGGGCGAGCTCGGTGGCTCCCCAGTCGGCCCAGACGGCACTCATTTCCGGGATGGCCGGCATCGGGACGCCGTTGGCGCCGATCTTGCCGAAGGCGGCGACAACCGGGTCGCTTGCTGCCTTCTCGAAGGAGGCCTTCAGTGCCGGCGGGCGGCCGCCGGCCTTGTACATGGAGTCCTGGGCGGCCTCGGAGGTCAGGTAGTTGGTGACGAACTCGTTGGTGGCCAGGGCGTTGGCGCTCTTGGCGCTGATGAAGAAGCCGTTGACGCCGATGAACGGCTGGGCCGGCTGGTCGCCGGTGGTCGGCAGCTCGTCGACAGCGAACTTGATGCCCTTCTTCTGCACGTCCGGCACGTTCCACGGGCCGGTCAGGTAGTACGGGGACTCGCCGGCCAGGAACTTCTCCTTGGCGATGTCACCGGTGATGTTGGAGTTGATGATCTTTTCGCCCTTGTCGCCCCAGGCGGCCAGCTTCTTGGCGAACTCGACGCCGGAGGCGTCGCCGATCAGGAGCTGCTTCGGGTCGTAGCCGCCGTCGGCTGCCTTGCCGAAGACCTGCGAGCCCATGGAAGCCTGCAGCGGGTAGAGGTGGTACGGATCGCCCTGCTTCGGGTCCATGCCCACGAGGAACGGGAACTTCGCCTTGCCGTCGGCCACGGCCTTCTTGCCGTTGGCGACGACCTCGTCCAGGGTCTTGGCGCTCTGGGCAACGAGGTCCGTGTTGCGGAGCAGGGCGATGTTCTCGATCGCATACGGGACGCCGTAGACGGAGCCGTTGTAGGTCATGGCCTTGATGGAGGAGTCCTGGAACTCGGACTTCTTGTCCCCGAGCTCCACCGGAGCGATCACGCCGTTCTGGACGAACTTGCCGACCCAGTCGTGCGGGCCAACGATCAGGTCCGGGCCCTTGCCGGTCGGGACCTGGGTGATGAAGTCGTCGCGGACAGCGGCGAAGTCCTTGACGACGAGCTTGACCGCGATGCCGGTATCGGTCTGGAACTTGGCCGTGATGTCCTTCAGCGCGGGCGCGCGCTCGGCATCGACCCACATGGTGATCGTGCTGGCGCCGGAGGCCTTCAGGTCAGGCTTGGCCGTCGCGGTCGCCGGTGCGGTGGCTGCGGCGCCGCCGCACGCGCTGAGGGCCAGCGCGGCCACTACGGAAATAGCGCCCGCGGTGAATACGCGGCGGCTCGTTCCGTTCGTGAGGGTGTTCTGCACCTTCATTGGTGTCCCTTTCATAAATCCCTGCATCCACGCGTAAGGCCCTGGAAGTCCATTCCAGAGCCCCGTGGCATCGTCGGTGATGTGGCTCACAACTGCAAGCGCTTCCAAAGTACACGCTAGGTACCACTTTGAAAAGTCACCGCACCGAACCGGCGCGAAGGCCCCGCCGGCCGGCCGGACGCCGGACCGGGGACAGTCCCAGCGTGCGACGAAACTGCCCGATTCGAATGTGACTGGAAGCGTTTTCATTTTCCCGGTGTGGGACTTACGATTACCGTCATGTCCGTTGATTCAGTTCTCCTCTCCCCCGCCGCGCAGGCCGGCCCCCTGACGGGTCCGCTGACCCCGGTGCACGCCGCAGACCACATCCCGGGATGGTGGCGGTCCGCCGTCATCTACCAGGTCTACCCTCGCTCGTTCCGGGACCTGAACGGCGACGGCATCGGCGACCTCGCCGGAATCACCGCCGAGCTTCCCCGGCTCGCCGACCTGGACATCGATGCCGTCTGGCTTTCGCCGTTCTACCGGTCTCCGCAGCGCGACGCCGGCTACGACGTGAGCGATTACTGCGACGTCGACCCCCTGTTCGGCACGCTGAACGACTTCGACGCCATGATTGCCGAGGCCGCGCGGCTGGGACTGCGGATGATCGTTGACCTGGTGCCCAACCACTGCTCGGACCAGCACGCGGCCTTCCAGGCCGCCCTGGCCGCTCCCGCCGGCAGCCCGGAGCGGGACATGTTCATCTTCCGCGACGGCCGTGGAGCATTCGGCGAAGAACCGCCGAACAACTGGCAGTCCCACTTCGGCGGGTCGGCGTGGACCCGGATCACCGAACCCGACGGGACCCCGGGCCAGTGGTACCTGCACCTCTTCGACTCCTCCCAGCCGGACTTCAACTGGGACAACCGCGCCGTCCACGTGGAATTCGAGCGGGTCCTGCGCTTCTGGCTGGACCGCGGCGTCTCCGGTTTCCGGGTGGACGTGGCGCACGCCCTCGTGAAGGCCACCGGCCTGCCGGAGTGGGGCGGCCGCGCCGACGGCAGCAGCTCTGACGGCTTCCCCGGACGCGACGCTCCGATGTTTGGCCAGCCTGCCCTCCACGACATCTACCGCCAGTGGCGGCTGATTCTCGCCGAGTACGGCCCCGACCGGATCCTCTGCGCCGAGGCAAACGTTGACCCGCTCCCCCGGCTCGCCGACTGGGTGCGCCCGGACGAAATGCATCAGGCCTTCAACTTCCCCTACCTCCACGCGGGCCTGGACGTGCATCGCATGCGCCACGTCATCACCGAGTCACTGACGTCGCTGGACGCCGTCGCCGCCCCCAGCACGTGGGTGCTCTCCAACCACGACGTCGTCCGCCACGCCACCCGCTTCGGATACAACGGGCAGGCGCCGCGCGACGGTGACGGAATCGGCACCTGGGATCCGCAGCCGGACGAGGACCTCGGACGCTCCCGCGCGGCAGCGGCGTCCCTGTTCATGCTCGGGCTGCCCGGCGGGGCTTACCTCTACCAGGGCGAAGAACTCGGCCTTCCGGACGGGATCGACATCCCGGACACCCGGCGCCAGGACCCCACTTTTGCCCGCACCGGCGGCGCACGGCTGGGCCGCGACGGCTGCCGCGTCCCGCTGCCCTGGCAGGCCGGAGAACTACACGCAGGATTTGGCGACGGGCAGGACCCGTGGCTGCCGCAGCCGGAAAGCTTCGCCCGGCTGGCGCGGGATGTGCAGGCCGCTTCGCCGACGTCGCACCTGAGCCTCTACAAGCGCATGCTGGAGCTCCGCCGCCGGCTGGACCTGGGCCGCGGCTCACTGTCCTGGTACGAGGACCTGTGCACGGACACGAGCCTTGCCTTCCTCAACGGCTCCACGCTGGTGCTGCTGAATGTGGGGTCCGAGCCCTTGGAACTGCCCGCCGGGCGGGTGCTGCTGCGCAGCTCAACGTCACCGGAGGCCGGCTACGACGTTGGGGGCATGGACAGCGCCGGCGATCCGTTAAGCTCAGGTGAAACTGTTTGGCTGGAAATCTACATCGAGGACACGGAGGGCTAGGCATGCCCGGCATCAAGGACGTCGCGGAACGGGCCGGCCTCTCCATCGCCACCGTTTCGCGCGCCTTGAGCGGCAAAGGCAACGTTTCCCCGCGAAGCCGGGAACGCGCCCAGACCGCCGCCGCTGAGCTTGGCTTCGTCCTGTCCTACCACGCCTCCAGCCTGGCCTCCGGGCGCAATCACAATGTCGGCCTTGTTGTCCCCTCGGTCCACCGGTGGTTTTTTTCCTCGGTGGTCGAAGGTGTCTCTGCCACCCTGCTGGACGCCGGCTACGACCTCACGCTGTACAACGTCAGTGGGGGGCAGGAGCGCCGGCACAGTGTTCTGAACGACTTCCTGCTGCGCAAACGCGTGGATGCTGTGATCGCAGTGTCCTTGGAGCTCTCCGAGGCCGAGATCGACCAGCTGCTGGCCATCCACCGTCCGATCGTCGGGATCGGCGGCCCGTTGCCTGGCGCGTCGACCATCCGCATCGATGATTCCGGCATCGCGGAGGCCGCAGCCCGCCACCTGATCCAGCTCGGCCACAGCAAAATCGCCCATATGACCGGCGATGCCGCCTACGACCAGGATTTCCGCCTTCCCGGGACACGCCAGGCGGGCTTCAAGAAAGCCATGCGCGACGCCGGGCTGACGGTCCGGCCGGAGTGGCAGATCTCCGCCGATTTCACGATCCAGGGCGCCTATGCCAACGCCCGTACGCTGCTCGGCACCTCACCGGAGCGCCCCACGGCCGTCTTTGCCGCCTCCGACGAGATGGCGATTGGGACGATCCTCGCTGCCCGGGATTTCGGCCTGCGGGTGCCGCAGGACCTCTCCGTCATCGGCATCGACGGCCATGAACTTGGTGAGGTCTTCGGGCTGACCACGTTCGATCAAGACGCGCGGGGCCAGGGCGCGCTGGCCGTGCGGCGCTTGTTGGCCAGGCTCGACGGCGCCGGAGACGCGGCGGCCCCGCACACCGAATACCCTACGCGCTTTGTCATCCGGTCCAGCACCGCCGTTCCGCCCCTTGACCAAGGACCGATCCGCTAGTCTCCGGCTATTTTCTCCGTGGCGGCGTTCCTGCCCAGTTCCTCGCTCCATGGCCTGGCCGTCTGCCCAGAACGGCCCGGAAAGCCGGGGAGGCCCCACGGGTTCTCCGCCCCGGTCCTCCGAGCAACTGGGAAGCAACGCCTCGATCCGGCCCACAGGCAAAGCAAGCTCAGGCGCCGGCGCCGCCCATGAAGCGAACAAAACGGTCCAGGACGCCGGGCCAGCCGGCCGCGTCGTCTGCCCGGGCGGCCGCGGGATCCTCGGCGCCTTCCCAACCGCTGTGAACCAGGCGGAGCTCTGTTCCCTCGCCGACCGCCTTGAAGGCCACCCGGAGCTCAGTGGACCATATGGCAGTTGTCCCAGGGTGCCAGCTGGCATGGAAGGACAACGGCGGCTGCCAGTCGTCAATGGATCCCCACACGGCTGTCCGGCCATCATCAGCGGTCTCCATGATGAGGCTCTCCTCGAACTCCACGTAGGAGCCGGCGCCATAGACGCTGTGGTCCTCCAGCGGCCACCAGAGGTGCGTATGTTCGGTGAATCCCACAAAGGCCCGGGCGACGGCGCCGGGTACCACCGCCGTGTAGACAACCGGCTCCAGACCGTCGGCTACCTCCGGCTCGGGGCCATCAGAAGGGTCAACGGGAGCATGGCTGAAGAGGTTATCCATGGGCAACAACTCTACCCGCGCCGCCCAACCGGGCCCGCATGGGGTTTCGGCTTGAGTATTTCGTATGGGTCGTTAAATGCGGGAGGACCCCCACCTGGTGGTGGGGGTCCTCGACCGTTAATGGTGTTCCGGCGGTGACCTACTCTCCCACACCCTCCCGGGTGCAGTACCATCGGCGCTGTGGGTCTTAGCTTCCGGGTTCGGGATGGGACCGGGCGTTTCCCCCACGCTATGACCGCCGTAACC
>NZ_JBFTLP010000017.1:0-80527 GCF_056396505.1 Arthrobacter sp. 05T410
CCTGGATCGAGCGCAGCTACCACCGAAAACGCCGTCAACGTGCCCTAGGACGGCTGACACCCATCGAGTTTGAGACAATAAAAAACGCGGCCTCAGCCGCGTAAGAAAATATCAACCACAGCTGTCAACTAAACCTTCAGCAGTCCCGACAGCTCGGAGATGTAATGCAGTAGAGCAGCTTCATCCTCCCTGTTGATCGAGGCTGAGAAGTACAAGTATGTGCAGAAACTCCTGAAAAATGTCGCGATGATTTCAAGCCTGTTATGCTCGGCAGTCACTCCGCTGAGTTTGCTCGCCCAGCCCGACTCTTGTATGTCGGTTAGCATGAATGCGGCCGCAATGGCGCTTTCTGCTTCCTCAATGAAATGTCGGTCATCTATCGCCTTGTCAAGAGCCTTGAGAAGCTTCCGCGACGAAAGTGAAGCTGAAATTCCAGACATGGTCATTAGGGACGGGAAAATATCGACTGTGCGATCGATGAATTCCTCTCGCTTGGCATCCGGGATCCCCACTGCCTGGGCCGTGATCTCGGCGACGTGTTTGAAGGCTTCCTTCAGAATTGGATCTGACGTGACGAGCCCAAGGTATCGTCCCCAGCCAGCCAGTACTTTCCGCAGCAACTGCGCTTTCAATTCGGGATCGGGCACTTGATCGCAGTCTCGCAGGGCAGTTGAAACGACATCGAGCACGATTGAGTACCTAAACGCCGCCGGCAAATCCTCAGGGATGGACAGCGGGAAAGCCTCAGGCTCTTCGTACGGGAGCAAGCCGTCCTCTGGATGATGGTCAGGTTCAACAAGCTTCTGAGAACCATCTGGCTGGCTACTTCCAGTGAACTCGATATCTATTGTGAGGTCAGACGGCGCGTCCACGACTTCAACTTGTCGAAGAGTCACTCGATCAGCCGCAAGATGTTGCGATTCGTTGAGATACTTTTCCAGACGGGCGAGCAGCTCTGCGTCCTGGCGTTTTAGGGAAGCGTAGTGACGAATGATAGGGGCGAAGAGTGTGGGATCGCCCAGTATCACTTCTCGGAACGAAGTATTCTCGGCTGCAGCCTTTGCCGCGAAAAGATAGAGGTAGCTGTGGTGGCTAAATCGAACGAGATTTCTGCTGCTTCGCACGACTCGTTGTGCTCGAAAATACTCGAGCAATTCGACGGCGGACTCTGAGATATCCCGTTTCTCGAAATAGGTTTCGATGCGGGCGATCACGGCTGACCCGGGAAGCGAACCAACGCGCTCCTCCACGAATAGCATTGCCAGGTCCGCCAACACGGCTTCTCGCA
Organism: Arthrobacter sp. 05T410; assembly: GCF_056396505.1. Taxonomy (NCBI): domain Bacteria; kingdom Bacillati; phylum Actinomycetota; class Actinomycetes; order Micrococcales; family Micrococcaceae; genus Arthrobacter; species Arthrobacter sp. 05T410. The sequence goes on from NZ_JBFTLP010000017.1 coordinate 1,289, forward strand.
GACCAGCATCAACTGACCACCGGGCATCCTCGTCGACGTTGCCCCGCCCCAAAAGCTGGCTCAGATATTGGTCAAGCAGCGACGTATGCGAACTGTTCGCTGAAATGGAGTTTCCTGCGAGGAGGATCGATGCCAGCAATGCCACAATGAACGGCGTTCGAGGAAGGTTCTGCTGGGACAGAACGGACAGCACTCGCTGGGCAACTGATTCGGGCCGGCTTGCAGACGCTAGGCTGACAAGCTTGATGACGTCTTGCCGGCCAAAGCGTCCTATATAGCGCACCTCAGGGGCAAGGCCGGCAGCGACAAGTCTTTCGACGAGCTCCGCTTCGTTCTCAAGGCGGCAGCCGACGAAAACCTGACGGGGGTTGATCTTGATCAAATCTTGGATCATCTGCTCGCATAAGCGCCCAGCGTAAGGGGTCACGTTGTCGATTCCCACTACGACGTCAGCAGTGATCTCTGCGCCAGACGGTAGGAGATTCAAGGCCCGGGCCTCCGCCCGCAGTTGAACGACCAGAGGTTGGCCACCCTTGGTGAACTTGTTGAAATCCACAAGAACGGGTGGCGTGCCGGAACTGCTCGCGGCTTGGTCGAGTAACCACTGTAGGGCCGTTGTGAGTCCTGTGTTCTCTTCCCCGACAATGACAGTCACTCCGTTGAGCCGACTTATTTCGTAGGGATCTGACCTTTTGATCTTTTTGGTGTCAGCGATGTGTTCAGCGGCTTGAATGCGATCGCTGGAAACAGGGAAGAGCACAGGAGGGACGAGTAAGTCCTCAACCCGTCTGGAATCACGATCCGTGGCATTTTCACACATGATCGACTGCATCCTGACCTGATCGGCAAGAGCCTCGATTGCAAGTTGGGTCGGGTCGAGCACCTGCCCGGAAGGTGAGATGACGGCTTGATTGTCCGAGTTCGGGACCAAAGACTGGAGAAATGCCGGCAGATCTGAAAAGTCGCTGCCGTAGGCGACAGGATGGATGTGGTCTGACCTGTGCCCCACCATTAGCGCATCGACTTCGGAGGCTCGGCAGAGTCGATAGTGTCGATGCCCTGACGTACCAAAGGAGCTCCGGTGCCAGTCAATGAGACGGGAGAAGTTGGGGTCTGTTAAGCCAGCCCCCACTCCAACGTAGACAATGGATTTGAGTACGGAGGCGGCCTTCTGCAGTTCCTGGGCGCTACCGCTGTTCAGCAGGCGAGTGTAATCACCCTGACTGAGAACGACTGACGCCGGTTCTTCCCAGAAGCCGTGAAGATGTCCGACCTTGGTCGAGTTGTTGACTAGGATCTTCTGCATTTCCGAGCTGCTTTGCCATGTTGTCGACTGCCGTCCAGTGGCCTGCTCGATCAGAGAATCGTAGTTGGTGGTGAGAATTGGGCACCCGACCTTGTCCAGAGCCTCCGCCCATGAAGAATCCGTTGGAGTCAGGGCACCGATAGTGCCCTGAAGCCAATTGCTGACTGCTGTTTCCCCAGATTCGGAAACCTTGGTCTGAACCATCCCCGCCACCGAGATCAAGGCGTCCGTATCATTATTGTTGACGGCGTATTTCAGCGTCTGCTGGATCATGTCGTGCCAACCTTGCTGAGCCATGCTCCGCGCTGCAATATGCTTCAGGGTGCTCTCGATGAAGCCCACCCAGCTCGCGCAGTCGGCGTTATCTGTGCTCGATATGGACAACCCTGTTCCAACGACGAAGATGACCCGGCCTCTCGCGATGGCATCGCGCAATTCTTGCATTGGACTCCCCCTGGGATGTTGGACAGATCGAGACGATTCCTAGTCGGCCAGCCTATTCTGTCAGGTTCGGTAAGTCCGTATTGGTCTTGCTCCGCAGCGGTCTCGGGTTCGGCCCATTCCAGCGTTGCGACGATGTGTCCTTCGTTGGGAAGTGCTTCTTGTTCGGCGGGGAAGTTTGTCGTAGGCGTGGGAGAACCGATGCACTACGACACGGTGAAGCACGAGCTGTACCCGGATTCCTCGGAGCTGGAGGACTTCAGCTACGCCTGCGCAGATCGGCTTGCGCGTCTGATCGCCGGGGAACGGTACGGGACTTTTCCGGCCGGTATCGTGTGGTCGAGGAATTCTCCAACCGCGTCGAGCCGCGCTCCCCCGGTCTTCGGGGCCGCCTTTGGTACGGGGCGGCCAGCAGGAAGTCGGCGACTGTGCCTTCCGTGAGGCCGCCGCAACGTCATCACAAGCGCATGGATCGGCCCGTGTTTCGCAGGGCTTGGTGGTGATCCCAACCGATTCGGCGTCACCGGGTCAGCGGAAGAAGTACCAGCGGTACGTCGATGAGCGCACTCCCCGCACCCGGGCCCCGCAGGGGCCAAACGGCATGCTGTTCGCCCCGGATCTCATCGGCAGCAGCGGTGAAATCGCCGAGCAGCGACGCACACTCAGGATTCCAGGAAGTCGACGAGGTGGCCTTCGCGCTGCCCTTCAGCTTTGACCAAGAAGACATCCAGATCCTTACCGACATCGCCGACAGATTGGGTCCCGTCCTGGGATGGAATCCGGCCTACAGCCTTTGTGGGCGGGGTCAGAGACGCATTCTTCTCTGCCCCGGCACCGGAAGTGCCGGAGAATCTAGTCCACTGGTCAAGAGTTCCGTCCAGTTGGAGCACACCCCAAACTGACGTCGGGCTTGTTTGTCTTGACTTCCTTCCGGAACGGGCCTAGAACTCAACCTGACAGGATGAGGGTCGGAGGCGCCGGTGACGGGACAGCGGATCGGGTACGTGCGGGTGAGCACGCTGGACCAGAACGAGAAACGCCAGCTCGAAGGCCAGGTTCTGGACCGGGTTTTCACGGACAAGGCCTCCGGCAGGGACACAGTCCGGCCACAACTCACGGAACTGTTGCGGTTCGCCCGCGATGGGGACATCGTGGTTGTGCACAGCATGGACCGTCTCGCCCGGAACCTCGATGACTTACGTGCCCTGGTCCAGGGCCTGACCCGCAAAGGGGTGCGGGTGGAGTTCGTCAAAGAGAGCCTGGTCTTCACCGGGGAGGACTCCCCCATGGCGAACCTCATGCTTTCCGTGATGGGGGCCTTCGCTGAATTCGAACGCTCACTCATCAGGGAACGCCAACGGGAAGGCATCGCCCTGGCCCAGCAGCGCGGCGCCTACAAAGGGCGGAAAAAGACCCTCACACCGGAACGGGCAGCCGAGCTGGTCCAGCGCGCCGGCAGCGGTGTCCCCAAGTCCGTCCTCGCGCGCGACTACGGCATCAGCCGGGAGACCGTCTACCAGTACCTGCGCCAAGCCAGACCTTCATGAAGCTCTCCCCCGCCGACACATCGTTCCGCCATTGCGGCAACCTCGCCAGGTTGACGGAATCTTCATTATCGGCTCTTAAACCACGGGAGTAGATGTAGCTGCGAGACCCCCGTTCCTTGACGAAATCGGGCGTTTCCTCAGGTGAGGCAGCTGTTGCGGCGATGACGACGGAACCATCCGGCGTGCGTGCAGACGCAGGTCGGTCACTCGTACTCTTCGACCATCGGCCTCCACGCATCGGTATCGTCGGACTTCAAGCAGAAACAGTGCGGCAGATGATCACATGCCGCGTCGCCACCCTAGAAGACCCAGATGCCTGAACACCGCCGGATCGGCTACCGCTGGAACCTGCGTGCCCTCATGGCAACACTCCCTAGGGCCTGTTTTCCATGATGACACTTTTGTTCTCAACGCGCATTAGTATTCCTGATACGCATATCTCTCTCCACTGATGCCTGACATACGCTTGTGCTGCCTACGCGCACCTCCCCCAAAAGACTTCCAAGAGCAGAGGATCCATGCAGAACCCTTTGAGTCAGGACACGGCCGTACTGTGGCCTGCCGATCCGGACGTTTCCCACAGTGCCATGCTGCTGGACCTGATCCGGCGCGGTGCGTCCAAAACGCGTCCGCAGCTGGTGGCAGACAGCGGACTGGGCCGGAAGGCCGTTACGCAGCGCGTGGCGCAACTGCTGGAGGTTGGCCTTCTTGAAGAAACGGGACTGGCTCCGTCGGGTGGGGGCCGACAGCCCCAAACGCTTTCGGTAAACCCGAGGGCTGGTACCGTACTGGCCGCATTAATCGGTTCGACCGAACTGACCGTGGCCTCCGTTGATGCGGCAGGGGCGATAACGGGTACCGAGCAGGAGGCGTGGCGACTCGAAAAAGGACCTGAGCAAACCATGCAGCGCCTCGCGTCCCTGATGCGCCGTCGAATTCGCTCTTCTTCACATCGGCCATGGGCGGTGGCCATTGGAGTGCCCGGACCGGTGGAATTCAGCACCGGGCGGATCATAGCTCCGTCAGTAATGCCGGGGTGGGACGGGTTCAATCCCCGAATGTGGCTGCGAAGCATTATCGACGCACCCGTGTGGGTCGATAACCACGTGCACCTCATGGCATTGGCCGAGTGGAACGCAGGCGGTGGTTCCCGGCGGGACATGCTCTTCGTGGAGGTTGGAGTGGATGTAGGAGCGGGTGTCATTTCAGGCGGGCGCGTGCTCCGCGGTGACCGTGGAGGGGCGGGCGCAATCGGGCACATCCGAGTAACGGAGGACCCCGGCGCGCAGTGCCGGTGCGGCCTTACCGGATGCCTGGAAGCCGTTGCCGGAGGATGGGCCGTCCTAGCACGCGTCGCCGCGGCAGATTCGGTGGCGCCGCCGGGCTCATCTAAAAACCCGATAACTCCAACGCTGGAGGAACTTGGCCTGCGGGCGCGCGCCGGTGACGAAACAGTCCTGAAGGTCCTTCGCGATGCCTCCAACTCGCTGGGAGGCGTCATCGCCGACCTGGTCAACTTCGTGAACCCCGGCGAAGTCGTCCTCGGAGGGGGCATTCTTCGCACAGGAGGGCAGATTCTTGAGGAGTTCACCGCCATGATCAAACGGCGCGGGACTCCGCTGTCCACCGAACAGCTCACGGTGCGTGCCTCTGCCCTGCCATACGACTACGGGCTCTCAGGTGCAGGCAGGCTTGCCCTCGATGGCGTGCTGCAACCCGAAGCCTTGGCGCGGTGGCTTCCGGCTGGAAGCCCGGGGGCCCGTGCCGCCGAGTTGCAAGCTCTTCTAGCTTAGGCATTTGTGCTTCGCGCACATAAGTCCTGCTAAGCTGATGTGGAGATCGCAGATAGGCGATTCATGATCTGACAGGACTTCCTATGCGCACCCCCAACCTCCTTTCCCCCGACGGAACGCCGTACCGCGACCTGAACGGCAACGGGGTAATGGATCCCTATGAGGATCCGCGGCTTCCGGTTGAAAAGCGCGTCTCTGACCTGCTGGGGCGATTGAGCCTTGACGAGAAGATTGGGCTGCTGTTCCACACGGTGATTCATGTCGGGGAGCCAGGGGATCACGACGACCCAGGGCATGTGGGAACAGGCTCTGCCCGTGATTTGGTCCACGGCAAGTTCATGAATCACTTCAATGTGACCCACCTGAGGTCGGCACGCGACACTGCGCGCTGGCACAACGCGCTGCAGGAACTGGCCGAGCAAACCCCGCACGGAATCCCGGTGACCATTTCCAGTGATCCGCGCCACGGGTTCTCCCAAACGGAGGGAATGGCACAAGCGGCCGGAGACCTGTCACAATGGCCCGAAACCCTCGGCCTTGCCGCCATCGGCGACCCGGGCCTGTTCGAACACCTTGGAGAAATCGTCCGGCGCGAGTACCGCGCAATCGGTATATCCACCGCAATCCATCCCCAGATCGATCTGGCAACCGACCCCCGGTGGTCACGTCAGCTGCAGACGTTCGGGCAGGACCCGCAACAGGTCAGCGCATTCGTTCAAGCCTTCCTGCGCGGATTGCAGGGAGAGAAACTGGGCCCGCACAGCGTTGCCGCCATCGCCAAACATTTCCCCGGCGGAGGTCCCCAAAAAGACGGCGAGGACCCGCACTTCCCCTACGGCCGCGAGCAGGTCTACCCGGGCGGCAGATTCGACGACCACCTCCAACCCTTTGTCGCAGCAATTGAGTCAGGCGTATGCTCCATCATGCCCTACTACGGGATGCCCATAGCCCTTACATGGGAGGGCATCCCGGTCGAAGAAGTGGCCTTCGGCTTCAATCGCACCATGATCACCACACTCCTACGCGAACGACTGAAATTCGACGGAGTCGTGGTCACAGACTGGGCGATCCTCACCGATATCGAAGTCGGCGGACTGCCCTGGCCAGCAAAGGCGTGGGGCGTCGAACACCTCGACCGCGCAGAGCGCGCCGAGCTCGCCCTCCATGCCGGAGTCGACCAGTTCGGCGGGGAAACTGCCGTGGAGGTGCTCCAGTCACTCGTTAAAGCGGGACGACTGACCGAAGCGCGCATCGACGAATCGGCCCGTCGCATCCTGGACGTCAAATTCCAGCTAGGGCTCTTTGATGACCCCTATGTCGACGAAGAGAACGTGGCGCTGGCCGTCGGCGCTGCAGATGCCATCGCCGCCGGGCATCAAGCGCAGGCCCGATCGGTCACAGTACTTGCCAATGACGCTTCCCTGCCCCTGCTCCCAGGCACGAGAACGTTCCTTGACGGTGTCGGCGTGACCGCCGCAGCTGACGCCGGACTTGTCGCGGTAAGCGCACCGGAAGAAGCCGACGTTGCCCTCGTAAGGGTCAACACGCCATACGAGCCACGTTCAACTTACTTCCTCGAAGCCGGCGCCCATCAAGGCAGCCTCGACTTCCCGGCCGAAACGGTCACCCGCATCGCAGAACTAGCCGCAAAAGTACCCGTCATCCTCATCGTTCATTTGGAACGTGCCGCGATTCTTACACCGCTCGTAGACCACTGCGCAGCGATCGTCGGTGAATACGGTGCCTCCGATAAAGCAGTTCTGGATGCTCTGACCGGCCGCATCGAACCGGTGGGACGACTTCCGTTCGAGCTGCCCAGCTCAATGGAAGAAGTAAGAGCGAGCCATCCCGACGTAGGATCCGACACTGCAAACCCCCTGTTTCCCGTCGGCGCCGGGCTTTCGCTGAAACCTCAACCGACCACCGTTCAATCCAGTGAGTCCATGGCTTAGAACTTCCGGAGCACGCCCGGCTGGTGGATCACACCCCAGATTGACGCCCCTCGGCCGGCCGTGGAACTCCTTGCAGGACCAGCGCTAGCAATCAACGCTATGTGCGGTCGGGTGGAAGCTTCCGCTGTACCAGACGAGAACTGTAAGCAGGCCGTGGGATCTGGCAGAAACCACGTAAACGGCAATTCCGTGCGTACTCGCCGGTCAACCTATTGAAGGAGGACTTGTGTCCTGCAATTTGTATGAAGCGGAAGCCAGCGCTTCCTTCCCGCTAACGGGCGGCGGCCTGTTCCCACGCGCGGAGCTTCCTCTTTCCCTTGAAGTCATCGCTTTGGAGGAGCCCCAGAGCGGAGACGAGTGCCTAACCGTGCCATCAGCAGACTCATACCCCCTAAGTCGGGACGAGTAGGTACCCGATGCCCCGCCCGAGCGCGACACCCGCCAGTAGTGACCCGTGAGGGTAAGAACCTGCGCGGACGGTTTCTGGAAGTCGTTCTCGGAACCATCGGCAAGAGCGTCCTCGTGAAGGCGTTCCACCACACCGTGAAGGAGATCGAGGCCCGCGCTAAGTCCCACAAGGAGGCCGCGTAAGCGGCGGCCCGAACCATCCGCTTCGACATGGATGAAACGCCGACACAACCAGACAGAGCACCCCCTTTACACCTGCCTGATACCGCTGCCACCCTCATCACTCCCCGGCCCGAAGCCTGGCGCCTACCCGGGCTTCAGCGGGAAAACGAGAGGCCTGAACTCCTTCTCGATGGGCGCCTCATCCCGTCTTATGACCTCAGTATTCAATTCCTAAGAGTCACCTACGAACCCGGGACCGAGTCCTGCCCAACCAACATGACGCATAACGCCCGAATGCTTGCGCGGACAGCGCATAGGACTCGAAGGGGTACCGTCAGCGGCACACTTCGGCTGTCGCAGCTGGACATCAGGACAGAGATGGAACAGGCCGGGCGCGACATCGCAGAAGGGAACACGGTCAGCGGCGATGACTGCCGCCGAGGTGACCGAGGAATCATCCAACGACCAAGAGCCATGGAAAGTCGACGTCACCACCCCTGCAGTACCTCCGCCAGGTCACACAGGCCTGAACCTCTCCCCCGCCAGGCAGGCCGCTCACGCTGCAGCTGAAACCCGCCAGCTTTACGAAATCGCTGCGATAGCAGCGATTATGACAAGCGGAGGATCCTATTGCAGAATCTGCAGATTAGATCCGTTGATACGCATCCCCCGGTTTCGGCTGCCTGGACGCTGAAGTCCGCGCCGTTACGGGGATCCGGGCCTGTTCGGCGCCGCGCCGGGCAACAGCACGGCCCGTGGAATGGTCGACGGGTCTGAGGTACCCCCTAGGCGGATAATTCCGCGGATTTCCGGGCCCGCTGACTTGCCCGCCAGCGTTCTCTTCGCATAGTATTCCTGACATTCGTCTTGGCCGACCCTCTGTCGGCGCGGTTGTGCCGCCTCCCGTGGTTCGGTGGCACGATCCGGGCTGGAAACCCAAGGACCTTTCTGAACTCTCGAAAGGACCCGTCATGTCCGCTTCCACTCCATCACCTGGCCGTTCGCTCGCGCTGGGCCCCGGCACACCGCCCCTCTCTTCCACCCGCCTACGGCTGCTGATCGCGGCGCTGCTAGCTGTATCATTCCTCGGTGCACTCGACCACACCATCGTTTCGACATCGCTTGCTACTGTCGCCGGTGAACTAGGAGCCCTTGAGCGAATGAGCTGGGTCGTCGTGGGCTACACGCTCGCCAGCACGGTGCTTGTGCCCATCCTCGGCGGGCTGGGTGACCGAACCGGACCGCGACGAGTGTTCCTCATTGCCCTTGCCGCCTTTGTCGTATCTTCATTTGCGTGCGGCCTCGCACACGACATGATGCAACTCGTAAGTGCGCGAGTCCTCCAAGGGATGAGCGCTGCTGGCCTGCAACTCATGTCTCAAACGATTGTTGCGGAAGTCACGACCGCACGACAACGCCCGCGATATCTTTCTCTCATTGGCTCCGCGTTCCCCGTCGCAATCCTCATCGGGCCGCTTCTGGGGGGCCTGATCACGGACCACTGGGGCTGGCAGTGGGTGTTCTGGATTAACGTCCCCGCGGGGCTCGCCGCACTCCTCCTGGCAGTGATCGCCGTCCCCCACATTCAACCGGTCGGGGGGCGGCCATTCGATCTGATCGGCGCTCTACTGCTCACGGTCGTCCTAGTGTCGGTCGTTGTCGCCGTAGCATGGTTCAGCACAGCAGAGCTATCAGCTTGGATCGCCATCGGAGTGGGCGCCGTTGCGCTGGGCGGGCTCGTCGTCGTAGAGCGTGGCCAGGGAACGCCCATCATCCCTGTGCACATGTTTCACGATCGCACCTTCGCTGCAGGGGTAGGCCTGTCGGCGGTCATGGGGGCGGGCCTCATCTCCGCCACAGCCTACCTACCCACCTATTTTCAAATGGCGTACGGCGTAAGCGCGACGCTCTCAGGTCTGGTACCCATCGCCACCGTTTTTGGAATGCTGGTGAGTAACCTCCTGACAGGGTGGATCGTGTCCCGGACAGGTCGGTACCGCGCCTTTCCCATCGTTGGCACAGCCATGGGAGCGCTGGGACTTGGGACAATGTCCGTTCTCCCGGAGGGCGCACCGCTGTGGTTGCCAGCGGCAATCATGGCTTTTGTTGGACTTGGCACCGGGGCATTCATGAGCTTGGCGGTCGCAATTGTGCAAAGCGCTGCGCCTCGCAGTGAACTCGGTGCTTCGACCGCAATCGCGGGCCTTAGCGGCCAGATCGGCTCGACCATCGGGTCAGCCGTCGTCGGCGGCGTCGTCGGATTTGGCGTCGCGGCGCTCCTTCCAGACGGACTTGACGCCCGTACCCTTACACCAGCATCAGTTCACGCTGCCGATTTTGCCGTGCAGTCCGCGATCGCGACCATATATCACAACGTTTTCTCGCCGGTCTTCCTCGCGTTGGCGGGAGTTTATGTCCTAGGGTTGGTTGCAGCGTTGATGCTGCCCAATGGAAGCCTTTCCGACGAACCTGTGGCCACTGGCATCGAACCTGCCGATGTGGCAATGCAAGCAAAGGTCTGAAATGCCTGGCGGATTGCCCGTGTTTTCGCACGGCGTTCCTTCGGTGGACGCTATTGATGATTCTCATGCCACCACCTAATTTGCGCACGGCTGCAACCTTTCGGTCTAATCTGCTAACTACGCAGCCAGCGCTTCACTGCGCTAAAGCCGTAAAATTCTCGCCCTCAGAGTTGATACGGCGCATGCCAGGAAAGTCTGCTGCACAGCCCGTGATTGAAGACAAGAGATGCGCTGATCGATGCAGGACTAAGCTGTGGCTTTTACTCCTTCTGGGGACGGCCGGCCGTGGGCGAACCAGCGTGGGAAGGTTACGTCGAAGAGTTGCTCGCGGGCCAGTTCGACTCCGCCCCGTAAAGGTTCTCGTTCGTCATTGGCGGACTGGAGGACGATGAGGTCGCGCGTGGCCAGCGGAAGAGATAGTTCGTAGATTCTCTGCCGGACTTCAGAAAGGAAGACTTCCCCAGCAGAGGCCATCACGCCGCCTATGACGATGACTCCGGGGTTGAACATATTCACCAGGGTCGATATGGCTTCTCCTGCCACCTGTGCCGATTTCCGGATGAGGGCGATTGCCAGCGGGTCCCCTTCTGCCGCGGCCAAGGTAATGTCCTCAGGTATCAAGGGCGCTTTTCCGGCCCTGCTGGCCAGTGGGCCTTGTGCTCCATGCCCGATCGCCGACTCTGCGTCGCGCACCAACGCCCATCCGCCGGCAACCGCTTCCAGGCAGCCGATCTTCCCGCAGCGGCATTGGGCATCAGAGCCTGCGACTCTGACATGCCCGATGTCGCCGGCAGCACCGTTTGCCCCGCGATGCATTCGTCCCTCGGACAACAGTCCGGCGCCCATACCCAACCCGATTTTGCAGTAGATCAAGTCCGTAGGCACCTCCCGGCGGCGGGCGCCTTCACCCAGCGCCAGGAGATTCACGTCATTGTCCACCCAAACGGGTGCATCGTATCGCTCCTCGAAGGGTGTGCGGACGTCGAAATCGTTCCATCCTGGCATGATGGCCGGTGCCACAGGCCGTCCGGTGGAGAAGTCCACGGGTCCGGGAAGCCCCACCACAACGCTCCACACGGGTTGTTTGTTCCCCTTCTCCAGCAGGTCGTCCACCATCGACATCACGATGTCAATGGTTTCCCCTGGCCCACGGGAAATGTCCCAGTTACGGTGCATGTGCTCCAGGATGTCGCCGTCCAGCCCGGCAATGCCCACCCTGACGTGCAGGGCTCCCAGAGCACAAACGACAATAAGTCCCTGTTCAGCGCGAAATCGGAGCTTCCGAGGTTGGCGGCCACCGGAAGAGGCTCCGAATTCACCGTCGGCCAAGAGGCCCATCTTGATTGCCTGATCCACACGCTGGGAAACCACGCCGCGGCCAAGGCCAGTCACTTTGCCGATTTCCGGACGGGTGGTCGCCTCACCAGTGCGGACCATGTTGACGATCCGCAGCAGGCTCGTCACTTCATCCGTTTGGGCTCCGAAGCGGAGCGTGGACTCTGTCGTCATGCTTGAACACTCTTCCACAGCAGCGAGGACCAAGTAGGGGAACCTGTGATGTCGGGACCCACCCCATTCATGAATGGTCGAAAAAATAATGCCATAGTGAACAAATGCCTTCCGCCGGATTTGCAAACACAAAAAATGGATCAAAGCAGTGAGTGAGGCGAGCAAGGAGATCTTCGGGTGGGACTAGGAAAAGCCCCAAAAGCTTCCGTGGGTGCCGAAGCAATCACGGCGTGTTGCCGTGCAGAGATCCCTACCCGCTGCCGAGGAAGCCTAAAAGGGAACGATGGATAGGCTCTACGACGTAGCTACCGGCGCCGGGCGACACCGCGTTTGGATTGGAGCGCAATATCGTTGCTACGGACGTGCGCCGCACTTATTGTCCTGACCGCCGCCTGGTTCGGTCGACCTGCCAGCGCTACTCGCCCTAATATAGCTCAGCCTAAAAGGCACGGTAGGTGAAGTTCCTGAACCTCACCGCTCCCGCGCCGGTTGCGAACAGCGCTGGGCGCAGGCTGAGGAGCTCGTCGGCGGTGTTGGTGTTGTAGCCGGCAACGTTGAAACGCAGCCCATGTCTGGTCCACTCGGTCCCGTCGGTGCTGTAGTACTGGGTGACGATGTGATTGTCGTTGACTATGCGCAGGTGCACCGTTTGAGAAGCCGGCGCTGGTTCCCGCCAGTACGGGATAGCCCTTCCGGCCCGGAAGCTGGTCATGTGGGTACCGTCGTGGCCCATTCCGCAGAAGAGGCGGTCGCTGTAGTACAGCAACAGCCCGCCTTGGGCGCCGTCCCGAAGTTCCATCTCCACGCTGATCTCGTAGCTCCGGTCGCCCACGATGCAGGTCAGCGGTGAGCTGTCCGATGGGCTCGCTCCCCGCGCTTGCAGAACCAGCCCCTCATCAAAGGACACACGGAGATACTCGTCCTTGGCCGGGGCGTGGAACGACCACTGGACACCAAAACGCTCTGTGGAAAAATCGTCGGACAACGGCGAGCCGTGGGTCCGATCGGTTGCCAGGGCTGCGGGGGGGAGGGGCGCGGGCAGAGCGGTCGAGAGGTCTCCTCCGGCTGCTCGGGGCCACCCGTCGTCCTCCCACTCAATGGGTTCCAGCAGCGTCTGCCGGCCCAGCGTCGCAAACCCGTTTTCGTAGCCATGATAAATGCTCCACCATTGACCGTTCGGACCCTCGAACAAGGTGGCATGGCCCTTGCTCCACCATGGCTCATCCGCGTCCCAGGTCCTGATGATGGGGTTGCGGGGGCAATCCTCCCACGGCCCGTTCACGGAGCGGGAGCGGGCGACTGTGACCATGTGCCCGGTGGGTGGACCCGAGGTGCCGCCCACCGCCGTCGTAAGGTAGAACCATTCCCCACGACGGGTCAACTTGGGCCCTTCCAGCGCGTAGGCCTCCGTGACCCACTCGTCGGGGTAGCGCCAGCCGTCGTAGACGTGCTCCACCGGTCCGTTTGTGGCTAGTCCGTCGGCAGTGAGCCGTACGCGGCTGACGCCGCTGAGGAACAGGTAGCGGTTGCCGTCCTCTCCGATAACGTGCCCCGGATCGATATGCCCTTCGATGCCCAAGCTGACGGGCTCGCTCCATGGTCCTGCCATGTTCTCGGCATGGATTACGTAGATCAGCACAGGGGCAGTGGGATCCGGCGATACGGCGGTGGGAATGATCGGTATGTAGATGAAGAACCTGTCACCGACCTTGCACATGTCAACCGCGAAGACGTTGCCAATCGGCGTAGGCAGGGCCGACCCAAGGGGTTGCCAGTTCAGCAGGTCCCGCGAGTGCCAGATGATGAGCCCTGGGGTGGATTCGAAGGATGAGAAGGTCACATAGTAGTCATCCCCATCGCGCAGGATTGCGGGGTCCGGGTGGTCTCCCGCGAAGACCGGATTGAGGTAGGTTCCGTCTCCGAGGTCCGCGCGGCGCTGACCTTCCAGTCCCCCTGCGCGTGCTGCCAAGACCTTCCCTCCTGGCATGTGGGCGGTTGGGTTTTCCATAGAATAATCCCTTCGTTGTTGCCGGACTTCCGGACGATTTAGAATTCCGCGGCCATGTCCGTCCAACCCATCGCGCAGGATGGGCTCCGGGCGGATGGTCTCAGATGAAAACGCGGGCTGTTGTATAAGGGTTTACGGTGGTAACGCCGGATGTTCGGTCAAAGATCGTGATTGGTCCGGTGACGGATTTTTGGAGGCCAGCCTAATGACTCCACACGGTGACCGATGTGCGGGCCCACTGTCAGGTTCTTGGTGACTAGGCGCAATCAGCCGGGCTGAAGTGGGTCTTACCGTGGCCTCTACTCGGTCAAATGAAGACGCGGGCCGTTTCATACGGGTCTTCGAGCGTGACCCCGGATTCGCGGTCAAAGATCATGACTGGGCCGGTCCCTGTGATGGGGTTCCACCCGGGGTTGCCCGTCGCACAAAACGTGGCAATGCAGGAGTGCATACATGCGGCAAGCTCCGCGGGAGGCTCGTTCCCAAGTACCTCTCGAACTCCAATGGATTCCAATCTGTTGAAGGCGAACGGCAGGTCGATGCAATGTCCGGCGAATCCTGTAGGTGCTTCCCACTGAAATTGGTATGCCCAGACCGGTGACTTGGATTGTGCCGCCATCCGCGGTATGACGTGACGAAACAGTGAGTCGTTCAAATATGCTTCTGCCAACCAGGAGACAGACGGTGCATTTGATGCTTCCAAGTACGCGTCGGTGATGGCTGGTTTGGCTCCAAGCTTGTCAAGCGCTGTCTGGGGCTTCATAAGGTTCACATCCGCGGCCACGCCTCTGATAAAGCCGGAAAATTCGTCCCGAGTAGCGCCAATCAGCGTGGGAACGTCGTTAGGGACCGATTTGTCCAGCCCCTCTTCAACGGGTCCGTACTCACGTGAATTCGCGATGAAACTTGCTACCGCCATGGCTCGCTCCACAGGGGTTCCGTCCCCGGCGGGTAGTGGACTTAGCTGGGCATCGAGCAGTGCCTCTTCAGAAACCGAAGCGAACCCGCGTTTTGACACCCCAATACCCAGCCTCTCAGCAACCCGGTCAGTTGTTTCCATTGCCGATTCCGGACTCACTGACATAGACGAGCCCGACATGATTAGCGCCTGTGAGAACAGCCCCACGGCATCATGTCTTTTCATGAGTGCCAGTACTGCTCCACCGCCTGCGGATTGACCTCCAACGGTGACGCGGCGCGGGTCTCCCCCGAATGCCGTGATGTTGCTTTGCACCCATTGCAGCGCCGCGATGCAGTCAAGCATGCCCCGGTTGAGTGGTGCATCCGGCAACCAGCCAAAACCTTCGAAACCCAGCCGGTAGGAGATAGTCACGACTATGACTCCACTGCGGTTGAAGGCTGCGCCGTCGTACCAAGGACTAGCGGGGCTGCCCGCGATGAAGCCGCCTCCGTGAATCCATACCAGGACGGGAAGTCCTGACCCCGGGCCGGCCACCTCAAAAGGACCTGGCGCGAATACATTGAGGTTGAGGATGTCTGGGCCAAGGATCGATGGTTCAGGAATTGTTGTCACCGGGCCCAGCCCGCGCCGCTGAGGTGTTGGTCCGTACTCCAATGCGTCACGTACTCCACCCCAAGCCGTCGGAGGCACAGGTGCCTCAAAGCGCAAGTCGTTCACTGGCGGCTGAGCATATGGAATATTAAGGAAAGCCGCAGAACCCGCGCGCCAACGTCCGCGGACCCTTCCTTCGGCTGTCTGAACAATGGGCATATCGGATATCACGATCTGGTTCCTGTCTTAGCTGCCGAAAGCGGCGTCAAAGCTGGTCTGGGACGCGGGGAAGTCAAACTTCTTGAGGTTGGCGAGGGCTTCGGGGGCGCCGTGGAGCCGGTCCATGCCGGCGTCTTCCCATTCGATCGAGAGGGGGCCGTCGTAGCCGATGGCTGCCAGTGCGCGGAATGAGGATTCCCAGGGCACGTCGCCGCGGCCGGCAGAGACGAAGTCCCAGCCGCGGCGCGGGTCGCCCCAGGGCAGGTGCGAGCCCAACACGGTGTTCCGGCCGGTGGGGCGCAGCTTCGTGTCCTTGCAGTCCACGTGGTAGATCCTGTCCTTGAAGTCCCAGATGAAGGAGACGGGGTCGATGCCCTGCCACATGAAGTGCGACGGGTCCCAGTTCAGGCCGAAGGCCTCCCGGTGCCCGATCGCCTCGAGGGTGCGGACGGTGGTCCAGTAGTCGTAGGCGATCTCGGAGGGGTGGACCTCGTGCGCGAAGCGGACACCGCACTGGTCGAAGACGTCCAGGATGGGGTTCCAGCGGTCGGCGAAGTCCTGGTAGCCGGCCTCGATGACCTTCTCCGGCACGGGCGGGAACATCGCGACGTACTGCCAGATCGAGGACCCGGTGAACCCGACCACGGTGTCGACGCCGAGGGCCTTGGCGAGCCGGGCGGTGTGTTTCATTTCCTCGGCCGCGCGTTGGCGGACGCCTTCGGGCTCGCCGTCGCCCCAGACCCTGGCCCCGACGATCGCCTCGTGCCGGAAGTCGATCGGGTCATCGCACACCGCCTGGCCCTTGAGGTGGTTGGAGATGGCCCAGACCTTGAGGTTGTACTTCTCCAGCACGGCCAGCTTGGACTCGACGTAGCCGGGTTCGTCCCAGCGCCAGGCGTCCAGGTGGTCGCCGGAGACGGCGATTTCCAGGCCGTCGTAGCCCCAGCCGGAGGCCAGGCGCGCGACTTCCTCGAAGGGCAGGTCGGCCCACTGGCCGGTGAACAGGGTGTACGGGCGGGACATGTCAGGCTCCTTCAACTGTGGCCAACGACCTGTGCTCAACCTGGGTAAGCGTGCTCTTGCCTTTGGCTGATTTTTCGATGGCGGTGAGGATGTGCTGTACCTGGAGGCCTTCTTCAAACGACGGAGAGGGCGCCTCGCCCGCAGTGAGGGCGGTGAGGAAGTCGCGGATCTGGTGGATGAACGTGTGTTCCCAGCCGATGACGTGGCCTTGCGGCCACCACGCGTCAATGTACGGGTGCTCGGGTTCGTTGACGAGGATCCGCCGGAAGCCCTGTTCCCGGACCGGCACCGTGGCGTCATGGAAGTTGAGTTCGTTGAGGTTTTCGAGGTCGAAGGTCAGGGCGCCGTTGGTGCCGTAGACCTCGATTCGGAGGCTGTTCTTCTGCCCGGTGGCCACACGGGATGCCTCGACCGAGGCTCTCATGTCTCCGGTGAGCCAGAACGTCGCCCAGGCGGCGTCATCGACCGTGACGTCTTCGGGCCCATTCGGGCCGGGGCGCTGTGTGACGAAGGTCTTGAGCACGCCGGAGGCCTCGAGAATCGTTTGCCCGGTGAGGAATTGGATCTGGTCGATGGCGTGGGAGGCGATATCGCCGAGAGCCCCGGATCCGGCGGTCTCCTTACGCAAGCGCCAGCTCATGGGTGCGGTTGCGTCGGCGAGCCAGTCCTGCAGGTACGCGGCACGCACATGTCGGATGGTGCCGAGCCGGCCCTCCGTGATCAGTTCCCGGGCCAGGGCCAGGGCGGGCACGCGTCGGTAGTTAAACCCGATCATGGACTGCACCCCTCGCTCCCGGGCGGCCTGCGCTGCCGCGGTCATGGCCTCTGCCTCTGCCAGCGTGTTGGCCATGGGTTTTTCGACCAGGACGTGCTTACCGGCCTCCAAAGCGGCGATGGCGATTTCGGCGTGCATCCAGCCCGGGGCGCAGATATCGACGATGTGAATGTCGTCCCGGGTTATCACCTCGCGCCAGTCCGTGGCGGACTCGGCCCAGCCGTACTTGGCGGCTGCTTCGGCGACTCCGGCCGGGTCGCGTCCGACGAGGACGCGCCGTTCGAAGGCGGGGACGTCGAAGTAGCTGGCAACGTTCCGCCAGGCGTTCGAGTGCGCCTTGCCCATGAACGCATAGCCGATCACCGCCACGCCCAGGGGGCGCTGAGAATCCTGCTGCTGGAGTAAGTCGGTCATTAGGGGTCCTTAGATGCGGCTGCCGTGGCAGCTGAGGTGCGGGACAGGTGTAGCGGCCGGTTCATCGAGCGGAGCCTTGATATCCGTTGCTGCCGGTCGATTCAAAGGCGAGAAGGACCACCGGGCCCGTCAGACCGGAGACGGCCATGGGTGCGTCAGCTTCGTACACCTCGGCCACGGGAGCGAAGATTTCGCCGCTGGGTTGTTTTGCCTCGGCGATCAGCCGATTCATCCACGCGTTGGCGACCTCGATCTCGACTGTATTGAGGCCGGGCTGGACCGCGGCGGTGACGTCGAGCCGCCATGGGTGGGTCCAGATGATCCCGCAGTCGGTTCCGTTGATCCGTACACGGGCTATGTCGCCAACGTCTTCGACGTGCAGACAAAGCGCACGCCCCTCGATGGTTTCGGGAGTGGCCTCGAAGGTCGTCGAGTACGTGCCCACGCCCGCAAAAGCCTGGCTCTCAGGCCCTAGATCGGTCCACGGGCAGACCCCATCCGGCAGTTCGGTCTCGAGCGTACCGGGGAGTGAAAGGTGCCACCGACCGTCAAGGCGGATGGCGTCCGCTGCTTCGCACAGCAGTTCATCCGCCTGTCCACCCGGAACGAGGAACACCGAGCCCAGGGCCGGCAGTTCGAGCCTGTAGCGGCCCCCACCACCGGCTGTGCCGCCGTCGTCGGTTCGCTGCAACGCTTCCCGGCGGAGCGTGACCGGGTTCCACAGGACCATCGGCTCCTTGGCCGTTGACCGGATGGTGACCGTTCGCGGCTCAGGCCGGGGGTTGGCCACAAAGTAGATTTCCTGCGACGCAATTCTGCGACCAACGCGCAGTACATCCTCCTCCTCCACTACGAAGCCGGAGTGGAACCCCAGGTGCGTCATGGCCCAGGAAAGATCCTCGGTGTCCACAACGCTCGGTGAACGCCATAGCTGCTCGCGCAGGTTTTGGAACTCGCCCGGGTCATCGGCCAATGACGGGGAACTTTCCGGGCGTCGCCCCACGATGGGAACGCCGGATTCTGCCAAAGCAACCAGACGGCGCAGCGCCCTGGCGGTCATGCGATGACTTGAGCCGCCCAGGTAAAGCACCTTGTACGTGGTGCTGCCAGCAACAAGAGCATTATCACGGGCTGTGAACTGGCACTCAAGCGCCTCAAGATCCACGTAATCGAAGTCGAAATCGGACGGCACGGAATGGTCAGGTTCTTCCCCAAAGAGCGCCGTGAGCGGTGCCTCTTCACCGATGAACACTGCCACATCAACCGCCGGCGTTCCTTGGTTCAGCAGCCATGAGCAGCGGGCAAGATAGTCGATCCACGGTCGGGCGAGTTCAGCCCAGGGTTCAGTGCGAATGAAGGTCTGGCCTATGACGGACGCGAGGCCTATGCCGGGTGGCGGAACCTGAGTGGGCTGATGCGGGGAGGTATGGATACAGAACCTCGTAACCCCAAGGGCGAGTTCCAGATCGGCTACGTGCTTGAGCCTGCGCGGCGTGTAACTCCACGGGCGGTGCAAAGCCGTCATGGATTCCGCGCCGGTGAACGATTTGCCGTAGATGTGGGCAACAGATGAGGCACCCTTCAGGTCGGCTATAAACGTTGGTTTTGGCTCGTCAGTCCCGGCGTCAAAGACCCACATCGCCCCCATGGGGACGTCGGCGTGGCTTCGCATGGAGAGATCGCCGCCGAGTTGGGGACGGTGGTCTTCAAGTGCCTCGGCGTAGTAGATCATTCCTCGCTTGTGGGCCTCTTGGCTGAGCGTCCCGTAGTACTCACTTGAAATCAGGTCCGCCAGAGTGCGCCGGTAGTCCCACAGGAACCGGTCGCTGCGCGATGAATCTCCCACTACGTAACCAGCCAGAGCTGGCAGTAAGGGCAGCAGGTCATAACCCCTGAGATCAAGGAAGCGTTCCCGAAGGCGATCGGTGAAATTCTGTGGTCCGGACTCTATGCTGTCGCTGAGCAGGGCATCCAGCCGCTCCTCCCCCAGAGCGGCGTCAAACAGGCCGAGGTATGTGTCCAGGTAACGGCGGACTTTGGCCGCGTCCATTTTGTCGACTTCGAGCCCGGTGGCGTCAGGCTGGGCGGGACCGTTGGTCTGGCCGGTCAAAGACGCCCCGAACCTCAGGATGCACCAGTTCCCTGCAGGCGCTTCCCAGTCAAGGACGCCCTGGTCATCTACAAACGCCGTGACATCGACGACGCAGGACACATCAATGTCCGTTTTCCCGGTGGCAGCCTCATCGGTGTCCAGGGCGTAGTAGTCCGGTGCCGCTGCGAAGCCGGCTTTGAGTTCGCCCTGATGTACGCGGCCGCCGGCGAAGAGTGCGAACTCGGAGACGAGAAACTCGCTCACGGGGCGCATGATCGGTGGAATGCGCACGCCCTCAGCGAGGCGGGGCATGGCTGCTTCAAGGCTCTCGCCCGTAAGCTCGAGCCGGAACCGGCGTGCCGACACCGGGGGAAAGGATACGGTCCGCACTGCAAGCGCGGCAGCCGCCGGGTTCTCCGGAACATCCACTGTGGCAACCGTACGGTATGTGACACCATCGTCGCTTGCCAGAAGGACTGCGGCGGCCGCGGGCGGCGAACCGAACCCCTTGGGCCCCGGAAGGCCGACCGTAACAGCGGCTACCGTTACCGGCTCGTCGAACACCTGCTCGATCCACGCCGAAGACCGTTGGCCCGGGTCCCTCGGTAGGGATACCGATCCCGAGAAGCCACCGTCGACGATGCATCCCCAATCTCCAACGGGGTGGGACGCTTCCACAGCGGCAGGGAAGTACGCGGAGGGAATCGCGGCGGCCGGAAGCGCCACAACGGCCCAGTCTTGGGCGAAACGGCCCGGAGAGTCAGGATCAGCACCCCAACGCGGACAGTCCTGGTAGGGGCCGGGGACATCGGGCAGGGGCGTGAGCCGCTGGTTGATCGAACGCCCTCCCTCCACCCTGGTTTCGGACCAGACGACTTTCTTCATAGCGTCGGCGGACGCGACCCATGGGCCGCCGGCGGCGCTCCAGCCGGCCGAGGTGGCCACGGCGAACTCCATCCGCAGCTCGCTGGCTCGTCCGGCAGCGAGTTTCACCGCCTCTCCCCATTCCCGCGACCCGTGGTGCACTTTTGCCGGGACGACGAGTGGAGTGCCCATGCCGCCGTCGAACATTTGCACTCCACGGACACCGACGCGGTGCAGCCAGTCAAGGTCCAGACGAATGCCCTCGGGGTCGACGTTGCCGTCCATCCAGTGCCACCAGGCACGCGGACGTGCCTCGTCCGGCGGCGAACAAAAGCTTCGCCACAGGGCATCCAGAGCCGTCATCGGGGTTCCTGCGCTGTCGAATCGGCGAAGGTGTTTCGGGACGGCATGAGTAATTCCTTGGGTCTTTGTCATGTGCGAGTGGGTGACTAGGCGCGGCTTGCGGCGCCGGCCTGGGCCAGCAGCAATTGCTGGCGCTCGCCCCGCCTCTGCGCCTGGCGCTTCGGATCCGGGACCGGTGCCGCGAGCAGCAGTCGCTGGGTGTAGGGGTGCCCGGGGCTTGAGGTGATGGTCTCAGCGTCACCCGTTTCGACAATTTCGCCGTTCTTCATGACGGCCACACGGTGACCAATGTGCCGGACCACCCCCAGGTCGTGGGTGACGAACAGATACGCGACGCCGGTCCGCTCTTGAATTTCTACAAAGAGGTCCAGCACCCTGGCTTGAGTTGAGAGATCGAGTGCACTGACAGGTTCGTCACATACGACGAGTTTCGGGTCCCGGCAAAGGGCGCGGGCGATCGCTACCCGCTGGCGTTGCCCGCCGGAGAACTCGCGGGGCAGGCGCTGGACGGCGTCTGCCGGCAGATGAACGTAGTCGAGCAGCTCCCGGACCCTGCGTTCGGCGTCGTGACGTGAGACCCCGGTCACCAGCAAGGGCTCGGTAAGGATGTCGTTGACAGTCAACGCCGGGTTCAGTGAGGTGTAGGGGTCCTGGAAAACAACTTGGATGTCCCGGCTGAGGGTGCGGCGTTCGGCTCCCTTGGCGTGCGAGATCGATTTTCCATTAAATCGGATGTCGCCACCGCTGACCGGGGCCAGACCTAGGACAGCCCTGCCCAGTGTGCTCTTGCCGGAACCGGATTCGCCCACCAGCCCAAGAGTCTCGCCCTGGGCAATAGTCAGGGAGATGCCATGCAGGGCCCGAAACGGTTTGCGGTTCCAACCTTTGCGGCCGAATTCGACCACAAGGTCATCGACTTCCAAGAGATTGGGGGCGCCGGGAACTGGTGTGCCGGTCATGATGCGATCTCCTGATCCATGTCAACATCGGCGGGATGAACTCGAGTTGGCGTCAACGGACGGCGGGCGGGAGCGTTTTCCAGCGTCGAATCGAGCAACATCCGCGTGTATTCGTGCTTCGGGCTGGCGAAAAGTTCCTCAGCGGAGGCGGCTTCGACGATCCTGCCCGAGCGCATGACGGCGACGGTGTCACAGAGGTCGGCGACGACGCCAAAGTTATGGGTAACCAACACCACAGCCATGCCTCGCTCCGCCTGCAGATCACGGATCAGATCCAGCACTTCCGCCTGCACGGTGACGTCCAGGGCTGTGGTGGGCTCGTCGGCGATGAGCAGGTCGGGGTCGCAGGAGACAGCTCCTGCGATCAAGACGCGCTGGGCCATGCCTCCGGAGATCTCGTGCGGGTAGGCGTTGAACACCCGATCCGGGTCGGTGATGCCGACGCGGGCCAGAAGTCTAAGGGCCTCTTGTTTGGCCTCTCTGGCAGAAATGCGCAGGTGATACCGCATGGGTTCGGTGAGCTGGAAACCGATCCTGTAGGACGGGTCCAGGTTGCTCATCGGTTCCTGCGGAATGTAGCCGATCCGGCTGCCACGCAGCCGGTTACGCTCATCGTCGGAGAGAGCATCGAGCTGATGGCCGTCAAACGCGAGGCTGCTGGCAGTTGTCGTGGCACCGGGCGACAGCAGTCCCAGTATGGCGAAGGCAGTTTGGGATTTACCTGACCCCGACTCCCCCACCAGCCCAAGCACCTCACCCTTCCGTACGGCCAAGGAGACGTCATTCACGACGACGGCCTCCCCCCCGTCCTGTTTGTCATAGGCGACGCGCAGTCCTTCCACGACCAGCAGGGCGCCTGGAATCTGCCGGGCGTCAGGCTCAGTGTGGGCAACTGCCGCCGTGCTGCGTGCCCGTTCGGTCCGCATGCGGCGCTGCCGGGGAGGGATGCTGATGCGGCCAC
Organism: Arthrobacter sp. 05T410; assembly: GCF_056396505.1. Lineage (NCBI taxonomy): Bacteria > Bacillati > Actinomycetota > Actinomycetes > Micrococcales > Micrococcaceae > Arthrobacter > Arthrobacter sp. 05T410. The sequence goes on from NZ_JBFTLP010000017.1 coordinate 24,120, forward strand.
CCAGGGCATCCCGCAAGGAATTGCCTAGGAGCGCGAAGACCATGATGGTCAGGACGATGGTCACTGTAGGCCAGACGAGCAGCCAGGGAGCGTTGAAAATGTTTTGCGAAGCATCGCTGAGCATGAGGCCCCAGCTGGCGCGGTCTGAAGTGCCAAGGCCCAGGAATGCGATCCCGGCCTCGATGCCGATACCGGCGGCGGCAACTTGCGATGCTTGGATGATGCTGGGAGCAATAACGACCGGCAGCACGTGCCTGCCCATGATTCGTGTATTCCCCAGGCCGGAGACGCGGGCGGCATCGATGTAGAGCTCCTCGCGAACCGCCCGCACCGAGCCGCGGACCAGTTGGAATGCCGCAGGGGCGATCAGGACACCAAACACTGCCAAAGCCAAAGGAGTGCTTCGCCCGACGCGGGCAAGGACCACGAGCAGGATCACTATGGCCGGCAGGGACATGAGGGCGTTGCTCACCCAGCTGCTGGTGGCATCAAACCATCCGCGGAAGTAGCCGGCCAAAATGCCCAAGGGGACGCCGATGCCGGTGCATACCGCCATGACAATAACGGCGCTGATCAGACTGGTACGGGCGCCGTGGAGGAGCTGCGCGAGGACGTCCCGTCCAACGCCGTCGGCGCCGAGCGGGTGGGCCGCCGTGAATGGCGGTGCCAAGGTATCCGCGAGCTTGCTGGTCATAGGATCCCCAGGGGACAGCAGCGGGGCGAACACCGCGGCAAGTGTGAGCACTCCCAGAACAGCAATGCAGATCACTGCCACCGGGTCGCGCAGCAGCCGGCGGAACAGGCCGTGCCTGGCGACGTTGGCTTCCTCGGTCAATACCGGTTGGGGGCCGCTGGCCATGATGTTCTCGCTCATGCAACACGCACCTTTGGGTTGAGCCAGCCTTGCACAAGGTCCAGCACGAGGTTGACGATGACGACCATGGTCACGGTCAGAAGGACAACGCCGAGGACAACCGGCAGGTCGCCCTGTCCCGCAGCCAGGCTGGCCTGGGTGCCGACTCCCGGGATATTGAAGACTTTTTCCACAACGACGGCTCCCGAGATCATGACAATAAACATGAGTGACAAAGTGGTCACCGCCGGTGGGGAGGCATTACGCAGAGCGTGACGGTACAGGACGCTTCGGGCCGGCAAACCGCGGGCGCGCAGCGTGCGGACATAGTCGTACTGAAGAACGTCCGTCATGGACCCGCGGATCTGCATGGCCACCGACGCGATTGCCCCCATGGCAAGAGCAACGACCGGAAGCACAATCGACGACAACCACTCAGTAGGTGAATTCGCGAACGGGATATAGCCTGTGGCGGGCAGAACCCCGAGCTGCACGGCAAGGACCAGTACGAGCACAAGGGACAGCAGGAAGCTTGGAATGGCTTGAACCAGGGTCGACACAACCTGCAGGAGGCGGTCGATGACCCCGCCACGAACGGCAGCGAGTACACCCAGGAGCGCCCCGAAAATGCTTGTGAGAAGTATGGCACCAAGAACCAGTGACAAGGTCATTGGCAGGGCTTGGGCGAGCAGTGCGGTGACCGGCTGGTTGTTGAACCATGAGCTGCCCAGGTCTCCCGTGGCGGCGCTTGAGATCCATTCGCCATAGCGGACAATGACCGGCCGATCCAACCCCAGCTCGTGGCGTTTGGCCTCGGCCTGGGCTGCGCTGGCAGCCTGACCGAGAATCTGCCGCACGGGGTCCTGCCCGGTGAGGTTCAGCAGGAAGAACGTGGCCGTAGCGATCACGAACAGCAGGGCAACGCCGGCGGCCAGCCTGCGCAGGATGAATAACAGCATTTTGTTGACTCCGATGTCATCATGGTGGTCCGAGGGTAGTGCCGGGCCCAATGTGAAGGCCCGGCACCCGTTACTCAGCTCGCCGGAGCGAAGTTCCAGATCGGCAGGGCAGTGGAGAACTTCTGTGGCTTGACGGTTACCTTCTTGCTGATGGCAAAGTCGTTGTTGGGCTGGATCCAAGGGGCGAACCATGCCTGATCCACCACGTACTCGTTCAGCTTCTTGAACGTCTGCACCTGCTGGTCTCCGGTTTCCTTCTGGGCCTGGCCGATCAGCGAAACCACCTTCGGATCTGAGACATGCAGGGTGTTCCACAGTGCCTCGGGCGCGAGAGCCAGCTGGGCGATGTCCCAGGAGCGGTGGCTGTCGAGGCCGAAGATTGCTGCCGGGTACTTTCCGCCCAGCAGGTCTGAGATGAAGGTCTGTCCGTTCACGGGTTCGTAGACGGGCGTGATTCCGATGGCTTTGAGGGCTTCAGTCGTCGCGGCCTGCTGCGCCGGGTAGATGGGGGAAACATCCGGCATCTTCAGCTCGAAGCCGTTGGGGTATCCCGCTTCAGCGAGCAGCTGCTTGGCCTTCGCGACGTCGTATGTGTACTTACCGTTGAGGGCTTCGTCGTATGCGGAACTGTCCGTGCTGAAGAGCTGCGCTGTGCTAGTCCCGGCACCCCCATAGGCCTGCTTCACGATTGCGTCGCGGTCGAAGGCGTAATTGATGGCCTGCCGGACGCGGACGTCAGCCAAGGCCGGCGCCAGCTTTCCTTCACGATCGAAAAGGAACAAACCGGAAGTCGTGTAGGCCGGGAGGGAGACAACATTGAGTCCAGCGGACTTGAGGCTTGCAACATCCTTGGATGGAACGACAGCAGAATCGATCTGCCCCGACCGCAAAGCATTCTCCATAGCGTTGTTGTCATTGAAGACTGTGATGTTGATGGTGTCGTAAGGGTACGACTTCTTGTCGCCCCAGTACGAGGTGTTGCGGGTGTAGACGTACTTGTTGCCGGCCTGGGTCTGGGCTTTGTCCAGCACGTAGGGGCCGGAGCCGACAGGTTCGGTCTTCAGGGATTCCTTGCCGACAGCGGCCGGGCTGGCCAGCATACCGGCGTTTCCGCCCAGGTTAGGGAGAAGGGAAGGATCAGGAGCGGTAAGGACGAGCTTCACATGGGTCGGATCAACCACATCAACGCTCTTGAGGTCCCTCAGCTGCCCTCCGGCCTCACCGGTGCCCTTCTTGGCGGCCTCCAGGCCGGTCTTGACGGCCGCTGCGTCGAGCTTCGTGCCGTCGGTGAAAGTAATACCGTCGCGGAGGGTCATGCTTAGCGTGGTCTGGGTGGCGTCGTAGCTCCAGTCGGTAGCCACGTTCGGGGTCGGTTCTCCGTTTTCGTCGTTGCGCAGCAGCGAGTCATAGACGGGTTGCAGATACTGGGAGTTGGGCCCGGTGCCGAAGTTGCCGGGTGCGAAGCTGTCCGGCGCCGCGATCTGGGACAGCGACAGGGTTGTTGGCTGGGAGCTGGCTGACGAACTTCCGCCGGCACATCCGGTCGCGTTGGTGAGCAAGGCTGCGGCGGTTGCCGCCGCGATAAGGTACTTACGCATGTTTCTCCTGTTGGGAATGGGATTGAAGCGCCGTCCATTGAGTGGCGCCCAGCCACCTCGCGACCGAGGCGGCTCTATGCGACAGATGGTTTGTTTATCGTGTCAAACCACTGGTGAGGGCGTCGTTGGCCTTGGCCGTTTGTAGCTGTCGCATCAAAGCGTGCTGTCGTCGGACCTGGTCGCGGCCCCTGTAGGGTTCACGCCGGCCCTCGTATTCGCTGGAGAGCCAGCCGCTCCAGCCGGATTCCACAAGAGTGGAAACAATCTCTGCCCACGGAATGTGCAGGTCCCGAAGATCGTCGTCAATCTCAAAGAACTTTGTCTGGATGAAGTGCACGTGGGGAAGCACCTCGATCAGGTCCGACATCGGAACGGCGAGCGGCTCCAAGTGGGCCGGCCTTTTCTTGCCCTCCTCGAATCCCTCATGGCCGTCATCTACGCCAGCGGTCTGGAAAATCCCGGTGTCCATCAGCAGCTTGAAATGCTGGGTTCCCGACTTCCCGATGAAGTCCAGGTACCCCTGTGTGACAGGGTGCTTGATCGGCGTAGGAGCATGGATCTCAGGTGAGATGACAACGTCCAGCTCCTGAGCCAAGTCCAGGGACCGTTCAACAGCTTCGGACCAGATCGGGTGTGGGTCCAATTGGAGGGATGTCACACCGAACTTGGGTCGAATCGAGGTAAAACCAAGCTGCTTTGCCATCTTTAGGTCCAGCTGGATCTGGGCCGCACCCTCGGATGCGCTCAGGTTGCGGTTGTGCCACATGTCGGTGTCAACCCAGGCGCCGTAGTTGGTCGGGGTCAGCCCGTACTTGGCCAGGAGCCCGTGCCAGTTGTCAATCCAGGCTGTGGACGGTGAGGGATAGCCCGGTACATTGGCTTCCCCGAGAATTTCGATACCGGTGGCTCCCATGTCTGCAATATCGGCAAAAACGTCCTCCAGGTCCATGGAGGTATAGATGTCACCCGAGTAGCTGTAGGTCGACACCCCATAGCGCAGGCTGCCCTGCGGCGCCGGCGGCACGATGACGGGCTTGGCAGTCGACTTGAACGGGGACCGGGCAACGTGCGGCGGGAAGTAGGGGCGCCGCAGGAAGACGGTAACCTCCAAGTCGTGGACTCCCGGATTGAGTCCGCCCGGTTTAGGGACTGTGATGGTAGCCGTCTCGTCCAGCTGCCAACGCACGTCCGTTGAGTTGCGTAGTTCATCAAGTGTGAAGTTTCGCCCCTGGAGGGTCCATGTGGGGACGTGATCCGGGATCTTCTCCCCGTCAATTGTTACTTCAACTCCGTCCAGCAGGCTGGCCGAGGTTCCCCTGTAATTTGGGTTGCGGAGCTGGAACTGGAAGCCGATGATGCGGCCGCCTTCGGTCACATTCCGGAACCCCCGCCCCTGGATGGTTTCCCTTTCAAGCATGTTGTCAGTTCCTGTCTGCGTTAAATTGGTTGGCGATTGAGTTGGCACCGGCTACCGCGAGTGCGACGGAGAGAAGTGTCGGGTTGCACGCGATCGAGGTCGGGATGACACCGTTGCCGGCCACGTAGAGGCCGCTCACTCCCCAGACCTCACCGGTTGGCCCGCAGACCGACGTACCGTCGGCGGACTGGCCCATGCGAGTTGTTCCTTGGTAATGGAGGGAAGCGCCTGGCGGGAAGGTGAGCGGTTCCTGGTTTAGAGGTTCTCCGAGTGCCTTAGCGGCCCGGCGGATTGCCTGGCGTGACGCCTCGATGGAGGCATGGTCCCGTTCGGTGAGTCGGTAGTGGATCCGCATGGCAGGCATTCCATAGGCGTCCTGCTCGTCGGCATCGAATTCGACCCGGTCGGCCTCCTGCAAGTCTTTTCCGCAGAACCAACCCAGGCCCACAATGCTTCCAGGTGCGGGGACATCGGCATCGGCCAGCGGAACAGGAGATGCATCCAGCTGCATGACCTGGCCGTGAAATGGCTCCTGATCGGTGAACGGCACCCAACTCACCCCGCTGTGCTGCAGGATCGTCGGCCGGTCCCCTGCGGGGCGCGGTTCTTCCGGCAATACGGCTACTTCATTCAACCGGACGGCGAAGACTGTCTGCGGCTGATCGTTTAGGTAACGCCCTAAGGCTTTGGGCCGAACACCGGAGGCCCACAGCAGCTGAGGGGTTCGCAGCGCATCGGCGGCCACAACGACCTTTGCAGCTCGGATCTCATGCTCGGTGCCGTCTTGCAGATCACGCACCAGCACGCCACGGACATGGCCGTCTTCCACCAGCGCCCGGGTCACAAGGGCTTCGGGAAAGAGACTGAAGTTCGGGTTGTTCCGGGTTTCCTCCCCGAAAACAATGTCGGCACCGGACCACGTGATGCGGCCGTCGTCATGCCGCATCACGGCCAGCGGCATGGGACGGACCCGACGGTCCTCGGCCCTGCCAGCATCCAAGGCATTGCCAAGCCGCTGCCGCACGTCCTTCGAGTACGGTGCGTCATCAAATGCGTTGTCGGCAACATGCAGTAAGCGCTCCGCTTCCTCCAGCAGTCCGTCCAGATTCTGGAGGAAGGGAATGCGTTCGCTCCCGCCTGGTCGGGGGCAGGCGCCGGTCCAGTGTGCGCCCATGCCGCCGACGTTTGACGACATCGCTGCACCGGGCATGCCGTCTTCGCCCGGCTGTTTGTAGCCCTTGGGGAGAAGGAAAGTGCCGGGGCGGACCATACGTGATCCGGTTCCGGCCGCAGTTGATGTGGAGCTTCCACTCGCTGCCGCGACGAGTGAGGGTAGCCCCTCCGATCGGCGTTGAGCCGTGGCCCTCTCGTGGATGTCGGCAATGTTCTTTACGTGAATTCCGGGAGGATCGGCGAGCAGCGGGCCGGCTTCGAAGCACGCAACGGTAGCGTCGGGGGCTTGTTCGCTCAGAATCCGGGCGTAGGCAGCTCCGCAGGGTCCACTGCCGATGATGGCCACATCCACTGCTCTGGGGAAACTTCTGGTCATGCCACTTACATCCAATCGAAATGGCTCATCCGGCGCCGATGATCGGCCGGAACGGCAGGTTCCTGGTGTGGCCCAAGCCACTTTGCTCCCGCTTATCTTCTACCGGTGTCCGGAAGAAGTCAACACCGGGATTCGGAAATGACAAGTCGGAGGCAAACAAAACGGCCCTGGGCGACTCGGCGTCCAGGGCCGTAGCTGGGAGGACGGCTAGGCCAGATGCGCCTCGACGAGCGCGTCCGACGAGCCGTGGCGCGATTCAAGCAATGCTGGCAGGTGCTCGCGCGAAAAGAGTTGACCTAGTGCAAGCTGCACGCCGCCCGCCACGCCGCCCGCTTCCTCATTGACCGCCGACAACTCAATCAGGAGATCAGCCGCGGATACCGGCAATAACCGCTCATGCACGGCCCGCCGGATTGGTTCCAGGACGTAGGAGCCCGCGCGTGCGAGACCTCCTCCGATGATCATGAGTTCGGGGGCAAAGAAGCTGACCAGTGTGGCCAAACTCCCGCCCAAAGAGGAGGCCGTCCGACGTAAAAGTTCGCGGGCAGCATCGTCCCCGCCTTCGGCCGCAAGCGTGATGTCCAGCGGGCGGATCTTGCCTGTTCGGCTTAGAATTTCGGCCAGCACAGGGCTCTGACCGCTCTCGGCCAACGTCTGGCCCTGCCGGCTCATCGCGGAGCCGCTGGCAAGCGCTTCGAGGCATCCGATCTTGCCGCAACGGCAGATGGCGATGCCTGCCTCCGCCACGGCCACGTGTCCAATGGCCCCTGCCAGCCCATGTGCTCCCCGGTAGAGTCTGCCGTCCACCACCAGTGCAGCAGCGATGCTGGCCCCCGCCCCGATATACAGCATTTGCTTTGCCGCCGCCGCTGCGGGATTGGCCCAGATCTCGCCGAGCGCCAGGAGGTTCACGCGGTTGTCAACCCATACCGGCGCCCCCCAGCGCGAGGCCAAATGCTGCCGCACAGGATAGCCATCCCACCCCGCCATCACTGGCACGGCCGCCGGTACGCCGGTGTCAAAGGCTACGGGGCCCGGCAGACCGGCACCCATCGCAAGCAGGGGGCCACTAATCCCTGGCGCAGTACTGACCTCTTCCACCAGCTCCGTAGCCTGATTGAGCACCGCCACGGGTCCGTCCGTGACATCGATCTGGACCTGTCGGGTGGAGCGGATTGTTCCCGACAGATCGGCCGCCGCAACGACGAGTTCGTTGGAGGCGACATCCACGGCAACGACGTATCCGGCGGCAGCATTTAATTTCAGTCGCTTCGGTGCTCGTCCGCCGGTAGAAGGACCGAGGCCCGCAGGATTCACGAGCCCGACGGATTCCAACTCGGCCACCCGTTCTGCGACCACGCTGCGCCCTAGTCCGGAGCGGTCAGCCAAGGCGGGCTGGGTTATCCCTGCCTCGCTGCGGATGGCATCAAGAACGGCCGCCATGCCGGAATAACGGTCAATCGGCATTAATTTTCCTTCCATAGCGGAGAGCAATCTCCGAACCGTAGTATATCCTTTCGACGGTGACCGGAAGAAGTGTCAAAGGAGAGCTCATGTCGCGAGAAACAGTGACCACCCTGGAAGGCGTCGCCTACCGGGACCTCAATGGCAATGGCGTGATGGATCCCTACGAGGACCCTCGCTTGACCCCGGAGGAGCGGGTCGCGGATCTCCTACCCCGACTCTCAGCCGAAGAAAAGGCCGGACTGCTCTTCCACACAGTGCTGCCGGCCGGCAAACCGGGCGATCTCGATACACCAGGACCCTTTGGACCGGAGACACCTCGAGACGTTATCTCCGGGAAGCTGGTGAATCACTTCAATGCCCACACCCTGCCATCACCGCGCGAGGCGGCCAGATGGCAGAATGCGCTCCAGGAATTAGCCGCCAGCACGCCTCATGGCATCCCCATCACCTTCTCCAGCGACCCTCGTCATGGGTTCGCCGACAACGTCGGGATGGCGCTGGCCCCGGGCTCCATGTCCCAATGGCCCGAACCACTCGGCTTGGCCGCCATCGGTGACCCTGAACTACTCGTTCAGGAATTCGGTGACATTGTGCGTCGTGAGTATCTGGCCGTCGGGATCAGGGCTGCCCTGCACCCGCAAGTTGATCTTGCAACCGAACCGCGATGGGCCCGTCAAGCCCAAACGTTCGGGCAGGACGCCGGTGCCGTCTGTGCCATGGTCGCGTCTTACCTCCGGGGCCTTCAGGGTCAGAAAGTAGGTGCGGACAGCATTGCCTGCACAACGAAGCACTTTCCCGGAGGCGGAGCCCAGAAGGACGGCGAGGATCCGCATTTCCCATATGGCCGAGAACAGGTCTACCCGGGAGACCAGTTCCAGGAACACCTCGCCCCGTTCCGTGCTGCCATCGATGCAGGAACAAGCGCGATCATGCCGTACTACAGTTTGCCCGCGGGACTGGAGCTGGATGGACAACCCGTCGAGGAAGTCGCGTTCGGCTTCAACCACCGTATTATCACGGGCCTGCTGCGTGAGGAACTCGGATTCGACGGAGTGGTCCTCACCGACTGGGGCCTCATCACCGACCTTGAGGTGTTCGGACTCCCCTTCCCGGCCAAGGCATGGGGCGTGGAGCACCTCTCCCCCGCGGAACGGCTCGATGCACTGCTTCGCGCCGGTGCCGATCAAATGGGAGGTGAAATGCGGACGGACCTTCTACTCGAGCTCCTCAAACAGGGCACCATCACTGAGGAGCGGCTCGATGAATCCGTCCGGCGCGTACTCCTGGTCAAATTCCAACTCGGACTGTTCGATAACCCGTTCGTGGACGAGGACGAAGCTGAGCGCGTCGTGGGCGCCGCCGAGTTCCAGGAAAAGGGCCATCGTGCCCAGGCGGAAGCTATGACGGTTCTCAAAAACGAAGCCATTCTTCCCCTTGCAGCAGGCCTGCACCTTTACATTGAAGGAGTTGATCCAGCGGTCGCCGCCCGATACGGAACAGTCGTGAGCGACCCGGCGCAGGCAGACGTCGCGGTGGTTCGCCTCAAGGCACCCTTTGAACCCCGGAATACCTACTTCCTCGAAGCCATGACACACCAGGGATCCCTCGACTTCCCTGCTGCGGTCATCGAGCACATTACTTCCCTTGCTGCCACAGTCCCGGTGGTATTGGACGTGTACTTGGATCGGCCAGCCATTCTGACGCCGTTCGACGACGCTGTTACCGCCCTAGTAGCCAACTTCGGGGCATCCGACGCGGCGTTGTTCGATGGCCTCACGGGAAGGATCGCACACCGCGGAAGCCTGCCCTTTGAACTGCCGCGGTCGATGGACGCCGTCCGGGCAAGCCGGCCCGACGTCGCATCAGACACCGCGGAGCCGCTGTACGTCTACGGTTCCGGGATCAGTTGATGAAGATGGATAAAGCAGACATCAGATGGGGGCTCGCCGGCACGGGAGCAATCGCCCGGGAGTTTGCGCACGCGTTGAAGGAAGTGCCCGGCGCGTCACTCGCAGCCGCAGCATCCAGAAATCAGCTCTCTTCGGCTAGGTTTTGCTCCGAGTTCGACGTCCCACAGCATCATGGGTCGTTTCAGGAACTAGCGGAAGACGACGCCATCGACGCCGTCTACCTGTCCACGCCGGCCGGGCTTCACCATGCCCACGCCACGTTGTTCATGGAGTCCGGCAAACACGTCCTGGTCGAGAAACCCTTCACTCTCAACCACGCCGAGGCTCTGGACTTGGCCCGGACCGCCCAGCGAACCGGAACGGCCCTGATGGAGGCCATGTGGACGCGCTTTCTGCCGGCCTACGTGGAGCTTCGGCGCTTGGTCGATGACGGAGCCATCGGCGAAGTGCGATCGGTGGAAGCCTCCTTTGGATTTCCAATTCCGGACTCGGGCCCGCAGGGCCGGCCAAGGTTGCATGACCCTGCGCTAGGCGGAGGAAGCCTTCTTGAACTGGGCGTCTATCCTGTTCAGCTCACGCACTGGCTGCTCGGCAACGAACCGTCCGTTGCAGCCGTTGGCCACTACAGTTCCAGTGGCGTAGACCTGGACACGGCAGCGCTCCTGTCCTACCCCACGGGAGGCACGGGGATCGTCAAGTCTTCCATTCGGACGCCCCTTCCGAATGATGCACGCGTCCTGGGAACCGAGGGATTCATTCAACTGCCGGCCCCGCACCACTGTCCCGACCGCATAACCGTTTTGCGCTACAACCGCTCCGGTCCCGGCGTGCTGGAGCCCCGTACCATGCCCGCGCCAATCGAAGGGAGCGGGCTTAGATACGAGATTCTCGAGTTCCAAACGCTCTTGAGGACCGGCCAGTCGCAGAGTTCTGTGATGCCGCTGAATGACACCCTCGCCATCATGCACACCCTGGATCTCATCCGGGATAAGACTCGATCCCAAGGGCGGATGGAACCAGCCGGGGCATGATCCCGATCATCGTCTCAACCACACCCATGGACCACCGACCCCTATAGGGCATCTCGCATTCTCGTTGATGAGGTGTAGGCCCACTTGCGACAAACAGCGTTTGCTGGAAGGACCGGAAACTTGGAACCACAATTGCAGCCAGAGCAAATCCTCGCCTCGATGACGTATGCCGAGAAGCTGGCCCAGCTTCAAATCGTTTGGAGGCCCGATCCAGCCGATGCCGGAAACCTCGCACGGACGGGTGCCGGGGCTCTCTTCTGGCCCGCCACAGCGGAGGCAACGAACGCCCTCCAACGGCAGGCCATAGAGGAGAGCCCGCATGGCATTCCACTTCTTATCGGCTTGGACGTCGTTCATGGCCAATTCACTATTTTTCCCACGCCCCTGGCACAAGCCGCCAGCTTCGACCCAGAGGTTGCAGCCGCCGACTCACGCTTTTCTGCCGCGGAGGCCCGGTCCACCGGAGTCAACTGGACTTTTTCACCGATGATCGACGTCTCCCGTGACCCGCGATGGGGACGCGTGGTCGAAGGCTTTGGCGAGGATCCCTATCTCAACGCCATCCTTGGGGAAGTCAAAATCCGGGGCTACCAAGGCGACGACCTCTCCTCGGGAAGCTCCATTGCCGCCTGCGCCAAACACTTCGTTGGCTACAGCGCGGCCGAAGGAGGACGGGACTACAACACCACGGACATCTCCGTTCAGCGGCTTCGCAACGTGTATCTGGAACCGTTCAGAGTTGCGGTTGAGGCGGGAGTCGCCAGTATCATGGCGAGCTTCAACGCGGTGTCGGGCGTTCCCATGCACGCCAACCGGCAGATGCTCACCGACGTCTTGAAGACGGAGTGGGGACATGCCGGCATTGTGGTCGCGGACGCAGGTGGCGTAGGCGAACTCATAGAGCATGGTGTCGCAACCTCGCCGGCGGACGCGGGACGACTGGCTCTTTCGGCCGGGCTGGACGTGGAGATGGGTGGCTCTCTGCTGGTAGACGGTGAGCCAATCATCCAAGAAGGCGAGCTGGACAGCGCACGCCTGGACGATGCCGTACTTCGCGTGCTTCGCCTCAAGCAGGCTCTTGGCCTTTTCGAGAACCCTTACGTCGACGAACAGACGGCCGCGACCGGCCCTACCGAAGCCTCGCTGTCGGCAGCGAGAACCACAGCCGCACGCTGCACGGTTCTACTGAAGAACGACGGGCCCGTCCTCCCTTTGGCTGCACAGGGACAACGCGTGCTAGTAGTGGGTCCCTACTCCGAAAGCAAGGACCACCTCGGCGCATGGGTGCAATTCTTCGCTTCCCCAACCACGACCTCCATATTCGAATCCCTGGAGACGGCACTACCCGACTCCGAGATCACGACACTCCCGGGTGCAAGATTCTTCGACTCCGACCCTGCCTTGCAGGCAGAAGCAGCAAAGGCCGCTGTTGAGGCAGACGTGGTCATAATCGCTGTAGGTGAACCCAGTTCGATCTCTGGCGAGGCCAGCTCACGCAGTTCATTGGACCTCCCCGGCGATCAGACCGAGTTGATCAGGGCTGTCGCGCAGACAGGCACCCCCTTCGCCGTGGTCTTAATGACGGGACGCCCGCTCGTGGTCAGTGACTGGATCGATGACTGTCCTTCCCTGCTCGTGGCATGGCACCTGGGCACCGAGGCCGGGGCCGCGATTTCCGATGTTCTCACCGGTGCTGTTAATCCCGGTGGAAAGCTCCCGATGTCCTTTCCCCGTTCCGTGGGTCAAATTCCCATCTATTACAACCACGAGTCAACAGGGCGGCCGGCCCGGTCGGGAGGAAGTCTTGCTGACAAGCGGCCCGACGTCGGGCTGACCGGGCCTAACAACACCGATGACTACTACAAGTCGAAGTACCTGGACTTGAAGCTAGGGCCACAATTCGGCTTTGGGACTGGGCTCAGCTATACGTCGTTCGAGCTGGAGGCATCGCCCGATCAGGCACTTTCGGTCACGCTGGATGAGCTTAGAGACGGAGCGAGACTTTCTTTCACCACGGCCGTTCGCAACACCGGGACTAAAGATGGCGACGAAGTGGTCCAGTTGTACGTCTCGGACCTCGTGGCAAGCGTGACCCAGCCTGTCAAACGGTTGCGAGGCTTTAACCGGATCTTCGTACCTGCCGGACAAGAACGACATGTGTCACTAACAGTCGGCTTTGATGATCTCGGATTCTGGACCAACGATCCCCACACCGGATACATCGTGGAGCCAGGCGAGTTCCGTATAGAGATTGGCGACGGCGTCTCCTCCCAAGGATTCAGCCTTACAGTCACTCCCTCCTGACATAAAAAGCCCCAGAGGTCATTGGAACCCTGATATACCCGCAGCTTTCCGGACAAACAAACAACGAGGATCAATCACCATGTCAAACCCGAACACCGCAGTACAGGAAGAAGTAACCCCTCGACCAGGAGTAGATGCACCGAACCTCCCGCGCCTGGAGCGAATTGGCAACCACACCCGGCTCATCGTTGACGAGAAGCCTTTTCTCTGCATCGGAGGGGAACTTCATAATTCAAGCGCATCCGATCGGAACTACATGTCCCCTATCTGGGACAAACTGGCAACGGCCGGCATTAACTCCGTTATCGCTCCTGTGTCATGGGAACAAGTCGAACCGGTGGAAGGACAACTCGACTTTTCGATCGTGGACGGGTTGGTGGAAGACGCCCGGTCCAACGGCGTCCGACTGGTATTGATTTGGTTTGGGGCGTTCAAGAATGCTTCCTCCACTTATGCCCCCAGCTGGGTGCGTGCCGACCGGGAACGCTTCCCACGAGCGGAGAGGGGCGTCAAACCCCTGAAGACGCCCTTCTCCTATCCCGGATCCATGCCTAGGCCAAGTCTGTCCGTCTTCTCGCGCAACCTGTTTGAAGCGGACCGGACTGCTTACACGGCCTTCATGAAGCATGTGGCGATGATCGATCCGGACCATACAGTCATCATGGTCCAGGTTGAAAACGAAGTGGGTCTGTTGGGAGCAGGAAGGGACCGCAACGCGCTGGCCGAGTCCGCCTGGAATGCACCGCTCCCCGAGGAACTCATTGCTGCGGTTTCCGATGCACCGGAATCATTTGACCCGCAATTTGTGCAGGTCCTCGGCGCAAATCCAGACCCTAGCATGAGCTGGGCAGACCATTTCGGCGATGACGACCCCGTTGCTGAGGAGACATTCATGGCCTGGGGATTCGCATCCTTTGTGGGAGGCTTGGCGGCTGCCGGAAAAGAGATCCTGCCACTCCCTGCATACGCGAACGCTTGGCTTGGACCCCAACGCGGGCAGGACCTGCCCGGCCAGTACCCCAGCGGGGGACCGACCGCCCGTATGATCCCGGTGTGGCGGGCCGCGGCTCCCGCCATCGACTTCCTGGCACCCGATATTTACGTTCCCAACTCTGCAGAAGTCATGCGGCAGTACGCCTCCGACCTTAACCCGTTGTTCATTCCTGAAGCCCGCTTCCGCGCCGGAGATGCGTTTTTGGCGATCGGCGGCTTTGGAGGTTTCGGCTACAACGTCTTCGGTGTAGAAGAAGGCAGGGAAGGCAACCAGTTCAGCACGGCCTGCGGGATCATGACTTCCCTCACGCCGGAAATTGCCGATGCCCAGCGCGATGGACGGATCTTCGGTTTCGCCCTTGACCAGGACGAGGATTCCATCAGCGCTGAGCTGGTCGGCACTGCCATCAGTGTTCGCAACGCCAGGAAGCTCCTCGAAAACATGCTCCTGGACGCTGGCGTGAGGGTTCCACCGGCGCCGGAACTCCCCGGAGAAACGGTTGCCGCAACCCACGGTCCCACTCCCGGAGACGGCCGTCCGTTCGGGCTGGTCCTCGCCATCAACCCGGCTGAGTTCATCATCGTCGGCCAAGGCGCGCAGGTGGATTTCCACAAGCCAGGTGCTGACGTTGAGCTTGATTCAGTCCGGGAGCTGGTTATGACCGATACCGGGCTGCGGGAAGGACGGTACCTCAACGGGGACGAACGCCTCGAGATCCTTTCCGACAAGCACATCAGCGCCGTGAAGGTCCGTCTGCTGATCACCCCCAGCGAATAGTCACCAGCCCCTAAGACCAGCGAATAGTCACCAGCCCCTAAGAAAGGACCCCACATGCCGTTTCACCCCGACATCGCCGCCCGGCTCCCCTTACTGGGAGGCATCCCATCCTTGGAGGCCGCCCTCAGCGAGCCCTCAATGAGGGCGCAGATGGAAGCATTCGATGCCTATCCGGATGCGCCGCCCCCTCCGTATGCCCGGACTCGCATGGTCTTCGTTCCCGGCCACCACGGCCCAGTACCGGTGCGCATCTACACTCCTGAAGAACAACAAGACCATTCAGGACATGCATTGATCTGGATGCACGGAGGCGCGTTCCAATTCGGGGACCTCGACACGAACGAGGCAGACTGGACAGCCCGGCAGTTGGTTCACCGGGCATCCGCCACAGTCGTCAGCGTAGATTACAGACTGGCCGTTGACGGAGTCCGGTACCCAGTCCCCCTTGACGACGTCGTTGCCGCCATCCGATGGGTGCAAGCCAACACAACGGACTTGGGCATCACGTCACTTTCGGTGGGCGGAGCCAGTGCAGGTGCCAATTTGGCCGCAGCCGCTGCCCTGCGACTCCGGGACGAGGACAAGTGGGTACCCGAGCACCTTGTTCTGGTGTATCCCATGATGCACTTTGACCTCCCCCAACCTTCTGAGTCGCTTCGGCGCGCCTTGATGGAACTGCCAAGTGCCATGAAACTTACCCCAGATATGGCGCGTTCCGTGAAGGAAAGCTATCTGGGAACCGCAGACGACGTTGCAGTCCCGGGCTACGCAATGCCAGCCGGCGCAGAACTCAATGGACTCGGACCAACCCTTGTCCTGAACGCCGAATACGACGAACTCAGGGCGTCAGGAGAGGCCTTCAGCGCCCTACTTGCCGCCAGTGGCGTCGACGTCGAGCAAGTAAAGATCCCTGGTATGCTCCACGGCTTCCTGAACTTGCCCGCGGCATTTGCTCCTGTAAACGACGCACTAGAGCGGATCGCAGCAAGGCTACGACCACGGAGTCAGTGACGCCCAAGGCCCGGGGTAGAAACAGCTCTTACAAAACCATTCCCCGGAAGGGAAGCCAATATGCCTCCCAAGATTCTCAACAAATTCCTGGAACAAAAAGTCTTCGAGCCATCAAGAAGGATGGTCGCGCAGCAACATGAGGAAACTGCCCCTGTCACACGGGGAAGTGGTTTTTCTCAGAGACAGCATTACCGCGGGGGGACTTTGGCATGAGTGGTTCCCGAGCGCACAGATAGTAAACAGGGGTATCAGCGCCGACACACCACTGGAGTCCTGGCGCTTTTAGACACTGCTTTACAGTCGCCGTCCAAAGTCCTTGCGGCCCCTCATTTAGGCATCACTGGGCCAGAACTAGGGGTGGTTCATCGAGGCGCGACCTATCGGCAGACTGCCGGACGTCATGCGAGCTCTCTCGTTGGCCGGGCTCCCCCGGCAACTGGAGGATCAACAAGCGGCAACCCAAGTCACAGGAACAGGCATGCAATTGAATAAACCACGGGTAGAAAAACCCGGCATGGTGGAAGTACGGGTCGAGCAAGCAAGCGAACTTGACGACGTTCTGACAACGGCAATAGAGGTCATAAAGAAGGCCGCCGCTGAACACCGGGTAGGGATTCTCGTGACGCGGATCGACACCGGCAGATACATCGTACGCGCCCATCCTGCCGTCCCCTTTGGGTTGATACGCCAGCAGCATGGCGCAGTAAATAGCTAGCAACCCGGCTCTGCCAGGGCCGGGGCGAAAGCGTACACTGCCCCCTTTAATTCCTCCCTTGATCCGAGCACCCTTAGGGCGGGAATCGAACTCAGGTTACGGGTCGGGCACGAAATCGTCAGCTGCATAGTGGACGTAGTAATGCCTGATCAGTCCTGCTTCTGGATCTGGACGGCTGCCGGGATGGGCCGGCGAATGATTGACACTCGTAGTGCCGCCATGGCCGCTCTTGATTCCTGAACTTAACCTGCGGGAAGCGCGCCGCGACATGGAACCAGCCCCAATCGCACCTGCAATCCGCACGGCCAGGCAGTCGCGTTGAGTCGACCCCCAGGCACTAAGAAGAAGGGTCGCCGAACCCGCTCATCGCAGTGGGGGCACTTGCACTGGCGCCCCCGCGTGCTGCCAACCTAAAGTACACCCCAGACTGACGTCAGGCGGCCAACCAAATATTGTCAGATTAGGGTCCAGCGGGCGTTTTCTGCACCCCACCGGTTACCGGTCTTGGATCTCAATCTGACAGAAGGAGGCGGAAACGCAGCGCCGGCGCAGCTGGACATCGCTGCCATCAATCACGAATTGGCACTGCTCTTCCCGTCCGTTGCTGTCAACGGGCCGGATCCCGGCAGCCAGTGAGTGCTCCAAGAACTGATGCATCGGCTGCCTCCGGGCATCCGCCGCGAGTTCCGCTCCTACCTGGCCGGGGCAGGCCTTGACGGGCAGGCACTGGTGGAAAGGGAGTCGCCGAGGCGATGGCTCCTTACCGCTGGCTCGCCCGCCGCATCGGGCCCGAGGCCTAGCCCTCACCGCTGCGAGGATGGCGGCCGCCGGCCGAGGTCCATGAGGCAATGACCGAACTCGACCGGGTCCGGGACTGGATCGGCAAAGGCAACCGCGAGGACCAGACCGTGCCCGGGCTCCTGCTGCGTGAAGGCGCCCAGCAGCTCGGTCTGATCCGCAAGATCAAAGGCAGGCTCGTCCGCGGCGAAGAGGCTGGGTGATGACCCGCGCAGTTGTGGCTGTTCCTCGCCCGAGCCATTGGCCGGGCTTGGTTGGGCACCTCAGGCCGCACCTCAAGCTGTCCTCGCCGCCCGGAACTTGGACGGAAGCACCGGTGCGCTGCCCCGGGGTCCTTAATGGCCGTGCGCGCCGCGGCCGTCGCCGTCCGCACGGTTGAGCCCCGTTCAGGTTGATTTCTTGTTATCCAGGTCACATTGCGTCTATCGTTGTCGGGGGCCACAGCGTGGTGGCCCCGTTTTAGAGCGGAGAACTGTGTGAACGAGAAGCTGCGGGTGCTGGTCCGTGTGGACCTCGATGGCGCCAAGGCCCGCGTCAATGTCCAGGGTCACGTGACGGTTCAGAACGTCCATGGCCTCTACGGTGTGGTCCAGCGCGCCGGCTCGCTCGCCTCAGGGCTGTCGCTGGAACTCGATGTGACACGCGCACAGACTGACTCCGACGCCATGGGAGAGCTTCGCGCGTGTGCAAAGTCGCATCATCTGCCGGTGCACGTGGACCCCCGCCAGCGTGACTATCAAATCAGCCTCCTGACGCAGAACACCGCGGTGTCCGCGGCCCTGTCGCCAGTCCTGGCAGCCTGACCCGCCCCACTGGCTACGTGGGTTGGCCGTGCCCTTGGCTCACAGCCTGGGCCTGTGTGCCTGAATCTGATGTCCGTGCAGGGCGCGGAGCATGCGGTGCGAGAGAGCGCGTTGAACTTGTAGCATCGCTCCCCTGGACCGGGCAGCTTGCGGCATGCCTTATCCCGCGCACTCGATGCAGTACGGATGGCCGTCCCGTTCGCGCGCGAGCTGGGACCGGTGCCGGACCAGGAAGCAGGAGTAGCAGGTGAACTCGTCCTTGGCCTGGGGAATGACCTGGACGATGAGTTCCTCGGAGACAAACTCCCCGCCGGGGGTCATGGCCTCATCCAGGGCGTCGGCTTCGTCCAGCTCCCGGACGACGCTGCGGGCATCCGGTGCGTTCGCGGACTGCAGCGCCTCCAGGGAGCGGTCCTGGGATTCCTTGACGTCGGAACGTACTTCGTCGTAATCAGTTGCCACTGAGGTGTGTCTCTTTCTGGTGTTCTTCTCTGACGGAACTGCAACATATACCATCGCCCGGGTATTCCCTTTGCCGGGGGACCGGCCGGCCGGGTCGGGCGCCCGGCGTAACGCCGGTTGGCGGATAGGCGCCCCAGGCGTTGTGGGCTTCGGCATCCGCGTCGGGTTCGGTCCTTTTCAGCGCCGCGACGATGCCTCTGGCGATGTTTGTTGGTTGACGGGGAGTTTATCGCAGGCAGACGGCCAGAGGGAGGTGGGGCGTCCCAGGCTTCACCGGTTGTTGCGGTCGTTCCTGGCTTTGTGGAGGCGGATGCCGATGGCTTCGCTGCCGCCGGTCACGTTGGAGTTTATCGTTGATCAGGTCGGCGTAGAAGTTGGGTTTGACGCTGTTACGGGCAGCAGCGCACGACCGGGGTGCCCCGGCATTGAGCTTGCCGGTCTTGGGCTTGATGGCGCAGTGGCCCGTTGACTGCACTCTGGGTGGCCCTGCCTGACCGCATGGCGGGAGGGGTGGCAGCGCGGGGTCCTGTCGGGGGGACCGAGGTGCGTGGGTGCACCGGCGCATCCGGGCCGGGAGGGCCCGCCGGTGTTGGGCGGAGAGTCTTGACTTACTCTTCCTCCGGCGAGACCCTGCAGGGATCCGGCAAGTTCCATCGACGAAGGACACCGCCATGCCCGCGGCAAACCACGAAAACGTCGGCGAGGACCTTTCACAGGTCGCTGAACTCGCTGCGCAGCTCCGGGTGGATTCCATCCGGTCCAGCACGTCCGCCGGATCCGGCCATCCGACGTCGAGCATGTCGGCCGCAGACTTACTGGCTGTTCTGGTCAGCCGTCATCTGCGCTACGACTGGGACAACCCGGACCTGGACACCAATGATCACCTGATCTTCTCCAAAGGCCATGCCTCTCCCCTGCTGTATTCGGTCTTCAAGGCCGTCGGCGTCGTCTCCGATGATGAGCTCATGACCGGCTACCGCCGGTTCGGCCAGCGCCTGCAGGGACATCCGACGCCGGCACTGCCGTGGGTAGATTTCGCGACGGGCTCGCTGGGGCAGGGACTTCCGGACGGCGTCGGCGTGGCCCTCGCCGGGAAATACCTGGATCGGCTCCCCTACCGGGTGTGGGTGCTGTGTGGCGACAGCGAAATGGCGGAAGGCTCCATCTGGGAAGCCCTGGACAAGGCCTCCCACTACGGCCTGACCAACCTCGTCACCGTCGTTGACGTAAACCGGCTGGGACAGCGGGGCGAGACCGAACTCGGCTGGGACATGGAGTCCTACGCCCGCCGGGTCCAGGCCTTCGGCGCCCAGGCCATCATCATCGACGGCCACGATCTCGACATGATTGACACGGCCTTTTCCACGGCGGCGGAAGCACCTGAAGGGAAGCCCGTGGTCATCCTCGCCAAGACCATCAAGGCCAAAGGCTTCCCACAGATCGAAGACAGTCCGGATTGGCACGGAAAACCCTTACCGCCCGACATGGCCGAGAAGGCGATTGCCGAACTCGGCGGTCAACGGACACTGACCTTGCGCGGCCCCCTTCCGGACGAAGGGTCAAAGGCACGCATCGACGCTCCCGGCGCAACCTCTCCCAGCTACGCTGTGGGCGAGAAGGTCGCCACACGAAAGGCTTACGGCGACGCTTTGGCAGCACTCGGCGGCATCGATCCCGCCGTTGTTGCCCTGGACGGTGAGGTCAGCAATTCCACCCACGCCGACGAATTCGCGAAAGCATTCCCCGACCGGTTCTTCGAGATGTACATCGCCGAGCAGCAGCTCATCGCCGCCGCCACGGGACTGAGCACCCGGGGATATAAAGCCTTCGCCTCGACCTTCGCGGCCTTCCTCACCCGCGCCTACGACTTCATCCGCATGGGGTCCATCACCGGCGCCGATCTTCGCCTGTGCGGCTCGCACTCCGGCGTCGAGATCGGCGCCGACGGCCCCTCACAGATGGCGCTGGAAGACCTCGCAATGATCCGGGCCGTGCATGCGTCGACCGTCCTGTACCCTGCCGACGCCACCAGCACAGCCGCCCTGGTGCAGCGCATGGCCGAAACCTCCGGCATCAGCTATCTCCGGACCACCCGCGGCGCCTACCCCGTCCTGTACAGCGCCTCCGAGCAGTTCCCGGTCGGCGGTTCCAAGCTCCTGCGGTCCTCCGGCAACGACGACGTCACCCTCGTCGGGGCAGGGATCACCCTTCACGAAGCGCTTAAAGCAGCAGACATCCTCGACGCTGACGGAATCCAGGCCCGCGTCATCGACTGCTACTCCATCAAGCCCATAGACGCAGAAACACTGCTCACCGCCGCCGGCGAGACACAGGGCCGCGTCATCATCGCCGAAGACCACCGCCCCGAGGGAGGCCTGGGATCAGCGGTCAAGGACGCCCTGCTCACGGCACCGCCGAGTGACCTGTCCATCACACACCTGGCCGTGCACGGCATGCCCGGGTCCGGAACCGGGCAGGAGCTCCTCGCCTGGGCAGGCATCGACGCCGAACATATCGCCGAGGCCGCCCGACGCCTGGTCGGGCCAAACCCGCACCGGACTTGAAGGCGCGGCTCTCCGGGAACCACATGAACCCCAGACACGCCTCTCCCCCGACATTGTCACAGGGCCGGGCCCCTGCGCGGTGACGGTCCGGCCCGCCGACCTGAGCCAGATCATACTCAGAGAATCCGCTTCGCAACCGTTTCGATGCCTCAGCGGGGCGCCTGCCGCGCTCCGGAGGAAACCCGCTCTGACCGTCTGGCCCCAAAACCGGGATTCTGGACTTTGGCCGGGGCTGGAATCACGGGCCCAGGATTCATTTCCGCGGTGGCGCGGTTGGCGATCGGGAAAGACCTCGTAGTGTAGGCGCCGGCCTAATTGTCCAAAGAGCTTTGGACTATTCCTGATGTTGCTTTGGCGGAGTCAGCACGCCGTGGCTGTGTGAGTTTCCCAATGTGGGCGGGTTATTGGCTGTCTTCGTTGTCAGAGTCTGGTTCTGTCCATTCCAAGGCCGCTACAAGGTGCCCCTCGTTTGGGGAGAGCCTGTTGTTCGGAAGCCGGGAGCTTGTCGTAGGTGTAGGCGGCGACGGCCATGGGTGAGGTGGATCGTCCCAGGCTGTACCGGACGCTGCGGTCATTCTTGGTGCCAGATGAGGATGCCGATGGTTTCGTTGTGGTGGCCGCGCCGAAGGGTGTCGCTACGTAGAAGTTGAGCTTGCCGGCGTATTCGGGCTGGAATTTTCCCGTCTTCACTTCGATGACGACGTAGCCCGTTGGCCGCACTAAGCAGCCTGGGGTCTCACTCCCGCACCGGCAGAGACTGCCGATATGCAGCCAATGGCCGTCTAGCCAAAGCTGGGCGAGTCCCACAACCTGCGTCCGTGGGGCGGGGATCGAGCACCCGCCAACTATGCCTACAGGATGACTCTCCGACCACCTAGCGATTATCGAGTATCCATAATCCGTGTGGAAGACTGGGAACATGGCGGGGTCAGCAGCTTTTGAGAACGAGAGCCTTTCGGAGAAGGTCAAGCGGACCATCGTGGACCGGGTTGTTGACGGCACTTATCCTCCCGGGATGCGACTCGTGGAGCTCCAACTCGCCAAGGAGTTCGGCGTCAGCCAGGCACCGGTCCGCGAAGCCCTGCGGGAACTGTCCTCGACCAGGCTGGTAGAAAACATCCCCCGCCGCGGAAGCTTTGTCCGGTCTGCTTCCCAAGATGACCTCGCGGAGGTCTATTTCGTCCGCCTCGCGCTGGAGGGGACTGCCGCCGCGGCCGCGTATCCCACCTTGCATACTGACCCTTCGCCGCTGCGCGAGGCGTTGGCCGGCATGCGCGAGGCCGCGGCAACGAACGATGCCCACGGCATCGCGAAGTACAGCACGGCCTTCCACCGCGCCGTCGTCGCCGCCACCGGAAACCGGCTCATGCTGGAGATCTGGGACTCCCTCCATGTCCAGGCCCGGACCATGGCCACCGTCGTCCGCGGCCACGTAGACCTACACGCCGCCGCCGAAGCCCACGTCCCGATCCTGGAGGCCTTCGAGAACGGCACACCAGACCTCTGCACCCAGCTCGTCATCGAGCACCAGCACGAGTACTCCATCCTTCCCCAGGAATAGCGCCTCCCTCGAGCCTGTCGGCGGGGTCCACGGGATGCCGTGGATAGCTTTCTGAAACTTCCTCTTGTGATGCCGATCACCCTCAGGTATCGTCGTTCCTATCAATTATCGATAATCGATCAAGGGAGATCACTTTGAAGCTCATCACTTTCCGCAACCAAGGCACCGAACAGACCGGCGTCCTCAGCGAAGACGCCTCGACCGTGACAGCCGTTGCCGGCTCGCAGGATCTGCTGTCACTCATCGACAACTGGGACGAGGCCGCGGCGCAGATCACCGCCGCCACCGGCCCGGCCATCAACATCACTGACGTGGAACTGCTCGCCCCGATCCCGCTCCCCCGCCGCAACATCTTCTGCGTGGGCCGCAACTACGTCGAACACGCCAAGGAATTCGCGAACTCCGGGTACGACGCCACGGCCAGCGCCAACGCGCAGCCGGAATACCCGGTCGTGTTCACCAAGGCACCCTCCACCGTTATCGGCACCGGCGCCGACATCGACCCCCACGCCGGAGTCACCTCCGAACTCGACTACGAAGCCGAACTCGGGGTCATCATCGGCAAGAGAGGCCGCGGCATCAGCAAGGCCGATGCGCTGGACCACGTCTGGGGCTACACGATCATCAACGACGTCACCGCCCGCGACCTGCAGAAAGACCACAAGCAGTGGTTCCTCGGCAAGAGCCTGGACACGCACGCGCCGATGGGTCCCTGGGCCGTCACCCGCGACGAGGTCGGCGACGGACCGCTGGACCTGCTCTGCACCGTCAACGGCGAAACCCGGCAGAAGGCAACCACGGCGGACCTGATCTTCGACATCCCCACCATCATCGAAACCATCAGCGCCGGCATCACCCTCCAGCCCGGCGACATCATCGCCACCGGCACCCCCGTCGGAGTGGGCATCGGCTTCACCCCGCCCCGGTTCCTGACCACCGGAGACGTCGTCGAAATCAGCATCAGCAAACTCGGCACCCTGAGCAACCGGATCGGAGAAGGACGATGAGCACCGCAACCATCGCCCCCGGCCTGACAGCCGTCGGCACGAAGCAGCTCTTCGTCGAAACCACCGGCGCCGGGCCCGACGTCGTCCTGGTCCACGGGCTCGGCGGCACCACCAGCTTCTACGAACCCCTCGTCGCCTCACTGGCCGAACGGTTCCGGGTCACCCGCTACGACTTCACCGGACACGGACGCTCACCCCTGGCGAGCGAACTGACCCTCGAATCCCTAACCGCCGAACTGGCCCTGGTCATCGAATCCCAGACCGCCACCGGACGAGCGCACCTCGTCGGGCACTCGATGGGAACCCTCATCGTCCAGCAGCTGGCATCGACACGCCCGGACCTGGTCCAGGAAGTCGTCCTGCTCGGCCCGGTCCGCGAACAGACCCAGGCCGCGAAGGACGCAACCCGGGCCCGAGCCTCCCTTGTACGGGAGAAGGGCATGGCGGCCGTAGCCGACACCGTCGCCCACGCCGCCACCGCCGACCACGCAGCAATCGGGAACCCGCTCGTCCGGCCCTTCGTCCGCGAACTGCTCCTCGGCCAGGACCCGGAAGCCTACGCCCAGGCCTGCGAAGCCCTCGCCGCCGCGAAAAACCCGGACCTGACCACCATCCAGTCCAAGGTCTTGCTCCTCACCGGCAGCGAGGACAAAGTCAGCACCCCGGCCTCCAACGAGACTATGGCCGCAGAACTGGGCGGCGCCGAACTCCTGGTCGCACCAGGAACCGGCCACTGGACAGTACCCGAGGCGCCCGACTTCGTCACCGCCGCCGTCCTCGACTTCCTCACCAGCACAACCCTCACGCCGTCGACAAAGAACACCTGCGCGTGCAGCAACGCCAGCCCGGGCTGCCAATCCCGCCGCCAGCAGAGCATCACCATGCAGATCCGCAAAGCCCCCTAACAACCGCTCCACCGCCTCCATCTCAAGATAAGGACAACGAAGTCATGTCGAAAACCCTCTTCACCAACGTCAACATCCTCGACAGCACCGGAGCCCAGCCCTTCCTGGGCGAAGTGCTGATCGCCGATGAGCGCATCACCGACGTCCGCGCCGGCTCCGGGAACCTTCCCCGCGAGGGCGTCAAGGTCATCGACGGCCGCGGCCAGACCCTGATGTCGGGCCTGTGCGATGCACACACCCACTTCACCTGGAACGACGGAGACCTCAACGGCCTGGAAACCATGCAGGTCGAAGAACACCTGCTCCACACCGTGCAGTCCGCCAAAACCTACATCGACTACGGCTACACCATGTGCTTCGGTGCAGCCAGCGCCAAGAAGCGCCTCGACGTCGTGGTCCGCAACGCCATCAACGCTGGAGACATCCCGGGCCCCCGCTACCTGGCCAACGGCCAGGAAATCGCCACCACCGCCGGCGACCTCGTCCCCGGCATCACCCAGATCGCCGACGGCGTCGAGGAAATGCGCAAGGTCGTCCGCGAAACCATCGGCCTGGGCGTGGACCAGATCAAACTCAGCATCTCCGGTGAGGAAATCACCGGCTCCAAGGCAGCCACCGACACCTACATCACCGAAGAAGAACTCCAGGTCGCCGTCGACGAGGCACACCGCCGCCACGTCCGCGTCTGCACCCACGCCCGCAGCCGCGACTCCGTCATCATCTCCCTGAAGACCGGCGTGGACATGATCTACCACGCCTCCTACATCGACGACGAAGGCATGGACATGCTCGAAGCCGCCAAAGACCGCGTCTTCGTCGCCCCGGCCATCAACTGGATCGTCGCCACCCTCAACGACGCCGCCGCCTTCGGCTACTCCCACGAAGCCGCCGAAAAAGCCGGCTACGCCCGCGAACTCGAAATCGCCTGCAAAGCCATCCAGGAAATGCGCCGCCGCGGCATCCGCGTCCTCCCCGGCGGAGACTACGGCTTCGCCTGGACACCCCGCGGCACCTACGCCCGCGACCTGGACCACTTCGTCAAGCTCTTCGGCTACACCGAAATGGAAGCCATCATCGCCGCCACCGCCCTCGGCGGGGAACTCTTCCAGAAACCCAACGAACTCGGCAAGGTCCTGCCCGGCTTCTACGCCGACCTGATCCTGGTCGACGGCAACCCGCTCGAAGACATCACCATCCTGCAGGACATCACCAAGATCACCGCCGTGATGAAAAACGGAGAATTCCACCGCGAACCGGCCGAACACAGCCCGGCCACCCCGGAAACCGCACCCGATCTCGCACTGACCCACCTCTAACCAGCCCGCTACGGCCCCGGCCTCCGGCCGGGGCCGTACTCAAACTCATCCCCCGCACCACCGGGTCGCCCGTTCGGCGGCTCTTGCACGTGGCAGAACCCGTACGGCCCCCAGCTTTCCTTTCAAAAAGACAATGACGCCATTTTGACCCTAAGGAACACACCAATGAAGCCCCTCGTCACCATCGGAATCACCGCCGGTATCCTCGCCGGACTCTGGACCCAGTTCAGCACACCCTTCGGCCTCATCACCTGGGTTGGCTTCCTCTCCTGGGCCTGCTTCTTCGCCGCCGGCGGCAAACGCGCAGGGCTGCTCAAGACCATCCCCGCCAACCTCTCCGGGGTGCTGTGGGGCGCAGCCATCGTCTGGGGAGCGGCGAACCTCCCCATCCCGGGCGCGCTCGGCATCTCCGTCGCCGTCGCCGCCTTCGCGATGTGCGTCCAGGCACGCTGGACCGTTCTGGGCTTCATCCCCGGAGCATTCGCCGGATGTGCAGCGTACTTCGGCGCCACCTTCGATGCGGCCGGGACCTGTCTGGCCCTGATCGCCGGCGCCGGCCTCGGCTGGCTCTCCGAATTCACCGCAGGCCTTCTCACCAACGCCGGCAAGAAGGCACAGACACCCGCCCCGCTTACAGAAACCCAACCTGTCGCCTAAACGGCAAAAGGGCGGCCCTTCCAGACCATGCCTACAGCTCAGGTGCCACCGGCCAGGTTTACGCCGCCGGTGGCACCTGACCCCACAGACCGTATCCCACCCCACGACCGAGGAACCGCCATGAGTCCAACCACAGCGCACTCCGCTTCCGGGTCTGGCCCCATCGAACACAGGGCCCTGAAACCCCAAACAGCGCGCTGCTTCCGGGTCGACGACTGGTTCCGCCTCCCGGCAACAACGGTAGAAATCCGCCACCACGGCACCTACGTCAGAACCGCACGGGTCGACGCTGCGACCGCGGACTCGAGAATGCTCTGGCTTTCGCCGGAAGGCGTCGAGTCCCGTGTGCTCATCGACAAACTCGACGGGTACGAAGTGTGGATCGACCCCGAACAGCTTTACTACGCCGCGCAACACCGGTAGCCGCAGGAGGCAGCCATGACCATCGTCACTGAACAGCTCAGCACCATCGATTCCCAGCGGGTCCGGGACGTCATGTCCAAGGTGCCCACCAGCGTCACGGTTGTCGCCGGCCAGCCCGAACTCACCGGTGAACGCGCCGCCATGATCGTCGGATCATTCGTCTTCATTTCCGCGGACCCCTGCCTTGTCGGCTTCTTCGTCCACCAAGAATCCACGAGCTGGCCACAGCTGAACAAAGCCACGGTGCTCGGTATCAGCACCCTGGCCTCAACCCAGACACAGTTCTGCCGCAAAGTCGGCAAGAAAGAAGCAGACCGCTTCGACGGACGCTTCTGGACCCAAGGGGAGTTCGGTGCCCCGCTGGTCTCTGGTTCGGTTGCATCCATGGAATGCCAGATCGAGAACGTCACCAGGGTAGGCGATCACGACTTCGTCCTGGCCCGTGTCCTCGGACTAAACAGAGGTAACACCAGAGATCCCCTCGTCTTCCAAAACCACGAATTCGCAGGCCTCCGCCCCTGCTAACGACGGTCGGCCACCCGGGCGGTTACATCCCGCCGGAATCGGCCACTGTTCCTTGCTCGAGCGCCGCAGTGATCGCCTCCGGGGATGGCAGCGCGGCTCGCTCCTCCGGCGGAAGGGAGTCATAGGTGTACGAGCTGACGGCGACAGGCTGGGATGAGCCGTCCAGTGCGTACCTGACCGTGGGTTCGTGTTTTGAACTGCAAACAAGGATTCCCACCGTTGGGGCCATGCCCGGGAACCTGACTAGGTTGTTCACGGCCGCGACATAAAAGTTGAGCTGTCCCAGGTGTTCCGGCCTGAATTTTCCTGCCTTAATCTCCACGACCACAAATCTGTTGGTGGGTACGTGTACCAGGAGGAGGTCGATGTAGAAGTTCTCGCCTTCTACATCGAGGTGATACTGGCGGCCATAGAAAGCAAACCCCCGGCCGAACTCTGCCAGCGTTTGGGACATGCGCTGTGTCATGGCCTGTTCGATGGCCAGTTCCTGAGCCTCTGACGTCAGACCGAGAAAATCGAGTACCAAGGGGTCTTTGGCGACATGCCTGGCCAGTTCAGCCCCGTCGCCGGGCAGACGTTCCTCGAGGTTGTTTGGAGCGGCCCCGAGGCGTCGGTGGAGTCCTGTGGCGATTTGATGCTCAAGGACTTCAAGCTTCCAATTGTGTTCTACAGCTGATTCGGCGTACCAGTCGCGGAGCTCGGGGTCCTTGAGCTTGAGCAGCTCGACAATGTGTCTCCATGGGAGCACACCGACTCTGCTGCGGACTTCTGCCTGTGACAAGTCCCAGGCAGCGGCGAACGACCGCATGTAGAAGAGGTTTGATCGGGAAAAACCGCGCATGTTCGGGAAGGACGTCTTTAAATCTGCCGCGAGGCGCTGCAGCACTTTAGTCCCCCACGGTTCCTGGGCCTGTTGCTGCAGGATCGTTGCTCCAATGGCCCAATACATTTCGACCATCGCGCTGTTCGCCGCTTGCTGTGCACGTAGTTGGGCGGAAGCAACCAGTGTCTTCAGGGATGCGAGGGTTCCGGCATAGCTGCTGGGCAAGTCAGGCTCAATTGTGGGCACGCCCCCACCCTAACTGTTCCCCCCGACAGGAGCCGGATCGAGGCTGTAGCTAATTGTCCAGAGTTCTCTGGACAATTGACGCTGGGGCGGTTTCGACCCGTGAACGTTCCTAATAGTCCAGAGAACTCTGGACTATTAGGAACGTCGCGGGGCTCGCCGGGCGGGCGGACGGCACCCCCGCAGCTGACCGGCAGGGCCACCCGAGTGACCGTGTCTGACCTCAGGCGTCGGGGTCATGGCCAAGGACGCGGAGCAGGTCACGGGTTGTCATGCTCAGCTGTTCGAACCAGTGCCGATAGAACAAGGCCGTCATCTGCTGGGGAGGGGTGTCATCGAGTTCATGGAGCAGCTGCAGGGCTTCGCGGATAACGGCCTCATCTGACGCCAGCTCAGGATCAGGCCGGCGTTCCGGTTCCTCCGGGTGTTCCATGCGGGCGACTCCTTCCATCGTGTATGGCCACAGGTTTTGCCGCCCGCCCCCGGCACGAGTTGGGTTCGATCCTCTTGACCGGTACCGGGCTGGCACGGCTGCTGGCGCGGCAGCAGGGGGCCACTAGCGGCTGGGGCCGTTCCGGGTTTTCCGGGCCCCCATTGCTTCGCCCCTGATTGTTTTCCGCGCCCTCGCCGGATCTTTGCCGCTGACGAGTGCGGCGCTAGGGTGCGTGCCCTCGCTACGGGCAGCGGCAAGGCGTCCCTTGACGCGTTCCTCGCTGGCGGTGCCGGAGAGGGAGGCGGCGAACGCCCGGTGATGGTCAGCGGAACCGTAGTCTGCGGCTGGGCTGGTTTCGGCCTTCCCGCCCTGGTCCTTCAGCCGTTCGCTGTCGTCGGCGGTGACCCTGCCCTCCAGCTCGCGGCCGAGCTCGGCGATGCGCGCGAACAGTTCCGCTTCGGTGCGTTCGTAGCGTTGTTCCAGCGGCTGCTCCCGGGAACCCGTGAATCCTCCCTCGGCAAGGAGCTTCGCGTCGTGCCATTCCTTGGCGGCATCCACGAACCTGGCGTCGTTGAAGTGGTCCTCGCCGGCCCCAGTGAAGTTCGCCGTGGTTTCTTC
This sequence comes from Arthrobacter sp. 05T410, assembly GCF_056396505.1. Lineage (NCBI taxonomy): Bacteria > Bacillati > Actinomycetota > Actinomycetes > Micrococcales > Micrococcaceae > Arthrobacter > Arthrobacter sp. 05T410. The sequence goes on from NZ_JBFTLP010000017.1 coordinate 53,843, forward strand.
GCGCAGCTTCTCGATGGTGGGACCGTTGATACCCTCTTTGCCGATCAGGTACAGACGTTCCTTCACCGCGGTGTCGGCGGCCTCGATGGCCGCCGGGGTCTTCGCATCGTGCGCGCTCTGCAGCGCCGCCGACAGGGCGGGGTTGTTCAGGTATTCGAGAGGCACCTGATGCCGCTCCATTTCCGGGGCCAGCGTCCGGGCCTTGGCGCGGAGCTCTTCGGCCTGTGCCGCGGCGATGAGTGCCATGCCTTTCCGGTGCTCGGCGACGGCGGCGCGGCGTGCCTGTTCAGCGCTGATGGTTTCGATTCCCGATTCCAGGTACGCGGCATCCTTGCCGACGTCGCGGGTGTCGATGCCGTAGCGGCGCTGGACTTCGGTCCGGATCCGTTCGGATGCGGCGAGGGCGGCCGGATCAATATCCTTCCAGCCTTCCGCGACGGCGTGTGCCGTGGCGATGTCGCTGGGCTGGGCTTTGTCCCACCATTGGGCCTTTTCCACAGGTGCCAGTGCCGCGTGGGCGGCGCTGCCTTCGGCGGCGAGACGTGCCCGGGCTTCGTGCGCTGCCTGGGCGTCCTGGTGTTCGATCTGGCGCTGGGTCTCCTGGCGCTGGCGTGCCAGTGTCTCGGCAATGCGTGAGGCGATCATCAGCGACTGCCGCAGACCGCCGTCCAGGGCGTCATCCATTCCATCTGATTCACTCATGCTGTTCCCCTTGCAGTTTGGGTGGTGGTCTATCGGTCGAGGCCCGGACCAGCGTCGCGCCGGCTGGGCTGGTAGGTCCTTGCAGGCGTTGCCGGTGTGAGGGTCGTGGGCAGTACTGATCCGGGACGGATGGGGACCATGCCGCGCCGGGCGATATCAATCGCCCTCGGCGCCACTCCGGCCGTCGGGGCCGGCTGCTGTCCGGCGCCCACCGGAACCGGCTTGGGCATGGTCCCGGTGAACGGGGCCAGCCGCTCCTCGACCACCGACCGGATGCGTTGGGCCTCACGGGTCCGCCCGGACTGGGCGTGCATTTCATACACGGCGAAGGCGGTGTTGATCAGCTGCACCATGAGTGCCGTTTGCGCGGCCGTCTTGTTCTTGCTCGATGCGGCCATGAACAACATGGCCGTTCCCGCAATCGACGGGAGAGCGACAGGTTTGCTGTGCTGCCGTGGTGCGCGGAGCTGGGCGGTGCGGGACAGTTCGGCGGCGGTGGCCGCCAGCGGACCGGGGGTTGGTTCGAGCCGGTAGGACCATGCCGCGAACGCTCCGGATACGTCCCGTGCTGCCTTCGCCCAGGTCGCGTGATCATCACGCGGGATGGTGCGCAGCTGATCCGCCAGGGCGGATGCGTTGCGGGTGTATTCCACCCACGCTTCCGCCGGTGGTGTTGTGTTCTCGGGGCCGGTCCTTAAGACCGTGCGCTTGTTCCGGGCGGCTGCGTTCCATTCCGCTGCGGCTTCCGTGGCCTCGTGCGGGGTGTCGGGCCATTCTTCACGGAGGGCACCGAGTTTCAGGTCGGAGGCGAGGGTTCCGCCGCCGAACCAGATGGGACGTTCTCCCCGGGCGGGGCGTTCGGCTACGGAGTACCCAACAATGACGTCGGTGGTGTTCTTGGCATAGCGCGGCCGCACGAGCAGGCCGGTGTCGCGGGCCCGGCGGACGAACTCCGCCTCGGACGCGGAGGCGCTGGCGCTGGCCCGTACTTTCCGTGCCAGGGATGAGCGGTGCATTTCGCGGTCGTCCCGGATCGCGGTGGCCTTCTCGGCCCGGTCGTAGCCACGGGTGGCATGCACCGTGGAGAGCTGTTCCAGACCGTACTTGACCTCCAGCTCGCGGCAGGATTGCTGTGCTCGTTTGTAGTCGCCGTGCGTGGTGGCTTTGGTGCCGTCCTCGCGAACCAGGGACACCGCGATGTGGATGTGGTGGTTGCCGTTCTCGGACGTGCCGTGGTTGATCGCCGCCCACCTGCACTGGGCCTTGCCGCTGGCTGCGGTGAAGCCCATGGCGTCGACAAAGTCGTTGGCAATGTCTCCCCACTGCTGATCCGTCAGCGGCCCCTCTTCGGCGCGGAGGCTAAGCGAGCAATGCCAGACATCAGCCCGTTTGTGACCGTCCTCCACCCGCCGCTTCGATACCGCGTCCCAGCGGAAATCCTTCTGCAAGATCTCGACGCCAAAAGACTTCCGGGGCTGGTCCAGGTGCTTCCCGATCGCGACGGCGTCATCGCGGTCCAGGACGCCGTCGTCGTACCAGGCCATGATCGCTGCATCCCCGGCCACCAGGTGCGGATCGGTGTGGGAGTTCTTCGTCTTGTCCGCATCGGTCGATGCCAGATACAACAGCAGTCCGGACATCCTGGAGCCGCGGGTGATGTTGGGAATCATCGGCTACATCAGCCCCTCAATAGTCCGGTCAATCCGCATCGCAACCTCACGCACATAGGCCAGCGCCGCCTTCGCGTCCTGCGGGAACTCGTCGCCGGCGTTCGCGTGGCGGGCGATCTGGTTCACGTTGTTCGACACCCGCGCCAGGAGCGTGTGCAGGGCCATCAGTTCCGCCATCGCCGCTCTGCGCTCCGTCGGCGTCTCAGCAGTCTCGGACAGGGCCGCGGTGATCAGCAGGTTCGGGACCGTAACCTTCTCCCGGGCGGCCCGGGCAACCAGCGCAGCCTCTTCCCCGGCGGTCACCCACACTTCGCGGCGCTTCTTCGTCCCCGCCGGCGAGTTCTCCCGGCGGCGCTTGGACAGCCGCGGACGGGACTCATTCTGCTCAGTCAAGCACTCCCCCATCCCTTTCAAAGCCCAGCGCAGCGACCCCGAAACCGGGGACCACACCACCGAGTGTGCCAAGCAAACCGCCGCAGGCGCGTGAGCGACACGCCATTTACACCCGTGTAAATGTATAGCTTGCTCCGCCCTGCCGCCTTCCGCCCGTCGGTTTTCCCTAGGCGGTGGTTCTGCAAAGCAGCCGTCACCGGCATGCAGAGTCGCTGCCCGGAATCGTCATACCGGCGGGCTAGGCTGGTCGCATGGCAACCATCGACATTGAACAGACCCGTAACCAGGCCAAAGCACTCCTGAACTCACGCATCCATTCCGTGACCGAACTGGTCAAGACCCGTCAGCGGATCACCGACCTGCGGGAACAGCTCGCCGAGGCAGAACGTGAAGACAAGCGCGCGTACGTGCGCGCCACCAAAGACGGATGGAGCCCGGAGGAGCTGAAGAAGCTGGGCCTCGAATCCGGCGCTGCAGGGCGTCGCCGTAAGGCCGCGAACCGCGCCACCGGCGACAGCGCCGCGGCCACTACCGAGGACGAAACTCACGGCGCCCAGTAGCGTTGCCCCTCGCCCTCATGGGCACGGCAAAAGCCCAATCGCTCCGCTGCCTTTCCCACACACATGTGGACGACGGGACCCGGCTGACCGGCTGCACACAACCGCCAGATAACCTTGGGACTCGTCACTCACCAACGTGTCCGGCGATCATGCACAGCCTGGACATTGCCCGGTCACCAGCGGCCAGTTTCCCATGGACCAAGACACGCCGCTCCGCCGTCGCAGGACGCTGCGGCTGGCTCTTTTCAGCCATAGACCACAAGCAGCTCCGGTGGGCAGCTACGACGAAGGCCGGCACCTTTTTGAACTGCTCCCCGAAAGTTGGACTGAGAAATCAATCCTTACTTACGGGGAGCAGTTTTATGCAGGACAGTAGTTCGTTATCTGAGGAACAGCGCGAGGCCGCGGTAGCGTTGTTCGAGTTGGGTTGGGGTGCGAAGGCAGCTGCGACGAGGCTAGGGGTCCGCTCGAAGGCTGTCATCCGCATCCATGGCTTGTGGAGAGTTCGCGGAGGTACGGCGCTGGTGACCAAATCAACCAAGCGGAAGTTCTCGTTCGAGTTCAAACTCGACGCGGTCCGCCGGTTCCTATCCGGAGAGAGCCAGGTCGCTTTGGCGAAGGAGCTTGAGCTCTCGTCACCGGATCTGATCAAGAAGTGGGCGCGGATATATCGCAACGAAGGCGAAGACGGATTGCGCCTGAAACCAGCCGGCCGACCGATCTCACCTCCGAAGGCGCCGGCCCAGCCAGAATCGGAGTTGCAGCGGCTTCGCCGCGAGAACGAGCGCTTGCGGGCAGAGGTGGCCTTTCTGGGAAAAGTAAACGCCTTGAGGGACGAGGAACAGCGCTAAAGGTCCGCGCTGTCATCGCTCTCAGGGCCGAACACCGGTTGGAATTTCTTCTGGACGTCGCCGGGCTGCCCCGGTCGACATTCTTCTACCACCAGGCCCGGATTCTTGCCCCTGACCCGAAAGCCGACCTCAAGGCCGCGGTCACGGATATTTTCAAGAAGAGCCATGCCCGATACGGGCACCGCCGCATCCATATCGAGCTGGTCAAAGAAGGCTGGACGGTCGCGAAGAAGACCGTGCTGAAGCTAATGCGTTTACTGCGTCTGGTCTGCAAGGTTCGGCGGAAGAAGCGCTACAACTCTTACCAAGGCGAGCAGGGCGTCGTGGCCCCGAACCTGTTGAAGCGGGAATTTCATGCGGATGCCCCGAACGAGAAATGGGTGACCGATGTGACCGAGTTCAGCGTCGGTGACAGGAAGCTCTATCTCTCACCGGTCATGGACCTCTTCGACCGGCAAATCATCTCCTACGCCATTGGAACCTCGCCCAACCTGGAATTGACCAACTCATCTCTGCGCCGCGCACTGGCCACCCTGGAGAATGGACAGCAACCGCTCGTGCACTCCGACCAGGGATTTCAATACCAGCACACCTCCTGGCGCAGGCTCCTGCAGAACGCGGGCGCGGTCCAATCGATGTCCCGCAAAGCCAACTGCTACGACAACGCCGTCATGGAGAACTTCTTCGGCCACCTCAAAGAAGAGCTCTTCCACCGGGTCCGATTCATCAACACCGAGGCGCTGGCAACAGCACTGCACGAGTACATGCGCTGGTACAACACGGAAAGAATTTCTACCAAGCTCAACGGTCTAAGTCCAGTGCAATACCGTGCTCAAGCCCTCGCCGCATAGGAACCGGAAGAGCAGGCCGTTCTTCCCTGTATTAGGAAGGTCCGACCCCGCTCACGTATCTGTAATTGCCGCCGATTTCTTGAGCCAGTGCCCTCAAATCTTTGCCGCTAGGAGGCTCATTTAGTGCTTCAGACATGTCCACTACCATCCAGTTGTCGCCCTCAACAATGGTCAGCGGCTGCGCCGAATCGCTGAGTAGCTGGTGCTCGGCATTTCTGGCCTCTTCGTTCTTGAACCACGCAATCTGGACGCGGTTTGCGCACACTACGTACTCAGCCGTGAAACCTGCAAGGTCGGGATTGATGATGGGATCCGTCCTGGGCTTGTCATCGCAGCCGATTACCCTGGCAACTGCTTGACGGGCACTATCGAGGGAAGCGAATTCGCTGTGCTGCAATGCGGCTGCGGTCTGCGTGGTTGTAGTTTGCTGCGGTGCAGCAACAGGCTGCGAGTTGCCCGCGCAGCTTGAAAGCCCGATAGCCACCCCTATTGCGGCTACGACTGCCATGTCCTTGCGCGTGATCATCATTGATTCCCCATCCCCCCGGAGGTTATTTCAGTCATCCTTCCATACGACTGGCGAGGCGTACAGGTAACGAGGGCCTTAGGCAGTGCCATATGCGGGAAGGCCCCGTCCGATTGGGACGGGGCCTTCTGCAGGGCCGATCGTTGGCAGTTAAAGTTGAACGTAAACGTTAGCGAGTCCAACTTTCGGGGACCACTTCATTTCGAGGTGCCGGCCTTCGTCGTATCCGTGTTCTCTTTAGTCTTCCGCGGTGACGTCATCATCCTTGATCTGACCGGCAGCGATGCGCTCCGCGGTCTTCGCGAACGCAGCTTCGATGTAGGCCGATAGATCGCTCTCCCGGACCCGCCACACACCCCGTCCACCGAACTGCCCGGCGGGAAGCTCGCCGCTGCGCACGAGCGAATAGACCAGCGCACTCTTGACGTTCAGAATCTCCTGAACCTGCTCCAGAGTCAGCATCCTGGGGAACCCGGTCCCCGCCGCCGGCGCAGGTACCTCGCTCAAATTCTCTGTCCGTTTCGGCATACTCAATCCACCTCGTTCCGGTGTTGCAGCTCGTCCCTGGTGCGCTGTCCGCGGCGGAGGGATCCGGCCGGCGCCGGCTCCCACTTTCTGCCTTGGTTGTGCTTTCGTTCGAGTCGTTTCACTTCGCGCATCGTCGCTCGAACGATGAAGTCCGACACGCTCACATCACCCTCCAACGGCCCGACAGCCAGAAACGCAGCCCGGACCCGGCCGGCCTCGTCCTCCGTGAAGTAGGGAGTGAAAGCAGCGCTCTTTTTAGACGGCACGAAGGCTCCGTGGCCACGGGTGGAGGCTATCCAGGTAACCGCGACGAAGCGTCATGCTCCCGTCGTCATTCTCGCGGATATCGGAGTGCTCGTGGCTGCCGCCGGCGTGGGCAATGGCGGCGAGAACCAGATCAAGGTTTTGCCGGTCCAGGCCAGGAACGACTTCGCTCAGGACGACAGGCACGTTCTCCGCCAGGGACGCCGCGAGCAGCAGGAATCGCCGTTCCCCGCCGGAGTAGGGTCCGTTGTTGGCGTGCTCTCCGAGGGCTTCGAAATCAATCCACGCGTTCTCGGTGTAGCCCTCGGGCGTAATGCCGCTGGCATGGACCCAGGGGTTGCCGACGGCTGCGTAGCGGCCGCCGAAGGCGCACAGCAGCAGCTCCGTTCCGGCCTCGGAAGTGTAGGAGCCTTTTGCCCAACTGCGGAGATCATCTTCATGCGTCATAGCGGTTTCCTTGGTGTCTCGTAGGGCGCGGTGCATCGATTCCTGGAGTCAGCGTAGCTGCTGTCTCTGACTGTGGTCAGTACGCCGGTTCGGGGTCCTGGGGGCGGGTGCTGATGCGCCCGGCGGGGTTGGCATCCATGCCAAACCACAGGTCGTCGTCGGTGTACCCGCGGGCGCTGAGGCTGAAGTGATCAACGGGGTGGATTTCCTCACTGCGGCGTTCTTCTTCCGCTGCATCTGCGGCTGCGCGGGATGAGCCGTGCACGGCCGCTGCCGCGTATCGCAGGGACGGCCCAATCTCTTCGACTTCGAGTTCGAGCACGGTGCGCTTCTCCCCCGTCCTTGTCTCGTAGCTGCGGGACTTCAATTCACCCGTTGCGATCACGCGCATGCCCTTGGCCAGGGACCCTGCGGCGTTCTCGGCCGCTCCCCGCCAGATATGCGCAGGCAGAAACTGAGTCTCCCCGTCCACCCATTCGTTGCGCTCGTTATCGAACGCCCTGGGCGTGGATGCGATGGTGAAGTTCGCGACGGCCGTGCCGGCTGTGGTGAACCGCAGCTCGGGGTCGGCGGTAAGGTTGCCGGTCACTGTGATGCTGGTATCGCCCGACATTGATTACTCTCCCCCGGCCGTTCTCCATGCTTCGCGGACGGCGGATTCGATGGCGATGATTTGCTCGATTCCCCCCGGGTTCAGACCGGACCAGTGGTTCTCGGTGCCGTCCTTGTCGTACACGACTACGGGGACCTGGGAGTAGCCGAGCTCTTCGGTGATGTACTCGAAAGCTGCCGGATTGCTGGTGACGTCGACCTCGTGGAAGTCGATCCCGGCCTCGGCGAATTTCTGCTTGGTCTTAGCGCAGCCAAAGCATCCGGCGGGCTTGGTGTAGATGGTGAGAGTCATTTTCAGTCCTCGGTTTCGTATCACGTTAGTTAGGTTCGACTGGCTGACTTGCTACCTCAATTCTAACAATCATTCAACTGAATGAATAGGGTTTTTACCCCTAAATCTAGGGGTTTATGCAGACAATGCAGCCCGAATGCGTGAGTCCGTCCTGGGATCCGGCGTCAGCCTCCACACCACTTAGACCTCGGAATAGAGCCGCAGTAGGAGCAATCCCATTACCGGGCTGTGGCCGCCCAGGATACTTTCCTCCCCCTCCTCCAGCGCCTCGTCCACGGCCCTGCTTTCCCAGCTTGTTCTCCCGACAACGGCCGTCGGGCAGCTGGGCGCATAGAGACCAAGATGATCCCTTTCCTGTACGCCCTGTATTCCCGGTTGCGGTTCGCAGTAACCCTTATGAACGACTTTCTTGCTCTCAGGTTCTATTCGGCATGCCACCTCTTTATGGAGGTGGCGAAGATCCACGAAAAGGGCGCGCCCATCTTCCGCGCCCTCGCGGCCGTCGCGGAGGTGGTGAACATGTTGATGTCCTGAGCGCTGCCGGCTGCTCGGCCTTTAGCGCTCAAACCCGCCCTCACGCGATTGATCGGGGGCGGCTCCAGTACGTCCTTGGGGCGACGGGCGGGTGTGAGCCGGGTGCGTACTCTTCGGAGCCGTTGGGAAGCTTGCGGCTTGCAGTCTGCGCAGTCGCGCAACTGCCGGATCCACGTCCGCCTCGGGGGCCGAGGTCGCGGTTTCCGGCGCTGGCTTTGGAGGTTCGATGGAGGCTTTTAGTTTTTCGTCCAGTTCCGCGCACTTCGCACGGGCGGTGACAAGTTTGTCCTCGTACTTGAACGGTTTCCCTGCCTGGCTCTCGACGTCGGAAAGCACCGCCTGTTTTTCCGTGATGGTTTGGCGCAACTGGGCCTCGTAGTCAGGAAGGCCTGCCACTTTGTTCTCCAGCCGGGTGATGATGCCGGCGCTTCCTTCCAGCAGCTCCAGTCGGGTAAAGACGAGCGGTGGTGCGGGCACGTCTTTGAGGGTGATTGCGAGGTCCTGGTAGGAGCCGAGCCGGGAGTCGTCGGCGGCGTTACGGACCTGCAGCTCGTGGCCGCCGAGGATGGCCATCGTGCCGTGGTCCTGTTTTTGGCGGTAGTAGTTTCCGTATTCCGGCGTGTGGGTACGGACCCATTCAGAGATGGCCGCGACGGCTTCCGGGCGTTTGGTGTAGCTCTTGCCGTCGATAGTGGCGCTGAAGGCCTCCCCTGCGGTCGGGGTGATGCGCGGGAGTGCCGCCTGCAATGCGGGCAGCTTGCTTTCGGCTTTGGTGATGCTGGTTTGGGCCGCGGCTCTGGTCCAGGAGAGGGTGCTCTGTCCTTTCTCGTGGGCGCGTTTGAGTCGTTCGAGTTTGGTCCTGGCGGCGTCGGCCTCAATCTTGTCCATCACCAGTGGGTTGCCGCTGGTCGCTGCTTTGATCTGTGCAGCGTTGAGGGCAAGGTCTCCAACGTCCTCGATCTCGCGGATGTCGAGGCGTCCGCGGAGAACCTGCTGGATCATGGTGGCCTTGCGCTGGATCCCGTCCCAGGCGGCACTGTCGTAGCTGCCGACGGTGGCGTACTGGAAGTTGTGGACCTCCGCGTTGGCGTTGCCTTGGCGGATGATGCGTCCGTCGCGCTGGGTCAGGTCAGCCGGCCGCCAGGGACACGTGACGTGGTGGATCGCTTTGGCGCGGAGCTGGACGTTGGTGCCGGTTCCCATCATGGCGGTGGAGCCGATCAGCACGGCAACTTCTCCGGTGCGGCATTGTGCGAAGAGCTGGGCTTTCTGCTCGGGCTTGGGCGAGTCCTGGATGAACCGGATCTGCTCCGCCTGGATGCCGCCGGCGACGAGCTGGTCCTTGATCTGCTGGTAAGCCGTCCAGACCGGTTTGCCGTCGGGTCCGGTGTTCTTCGAAGGCGTGCTGAGGTCACAGAAGATGATCTGCAGGGCGCCCTTGTTGGCCGACATGGTGCCGGATTCGAAGCTGGTTTCGTATTCGTTCTCCCGGTTCTCTTCCCAGACTTTCAGGGTCTTGGCGACAACCTGGTCCAGTTTGGTCGCGGATTCGGGTTCGATGCCGACCATGCGCAGGTCCAGTGCGGCTTTGCGTCCGTCGTTGTAGACACTGAGGGCGTTGTCCGCGCCCTTCTCAGCCCAGCCAGAGAGGGAGTCCAGGCGGTCCGCGAGGCCCTTCATGTATTCGGCCAGTTCGGGCGGCTGCGGGATCAGTACCAGTTCCGGCTGCCGTTCCCCGTCGCCGGGCCGGCGGGCGAGGTCCGGGGTTTTCAGATTCAGGTCTTCGGAGAGCTTCACGTCGGCGAAGACGTGGAAGGACCGCAGCATCTCTGGGACGTTCTTGAACTTCGCGAAGCGCGGCTTGTTCTTCAGCCGTCCTCCGGCGTCCATCTCGATGGCGGTGACGGTTTCCCCGAACGTCGCCCCCCAGACGTCGAAGTTCTCCACCCCCGCGGCCTGGAGCAGGTCCGGGCGCAGGTAGCGCTGCATGACGTGGGCTTCAGTGATGGAGTTGGCAATCGGTGTGCCGGTGGCCATCGTGACGACGCGTTCCCCGTGGGTGCTGCGCAGGTATTCGAGCTTCAGGTGCATGTCGGTGGCCCGGATGGACCCGGCAATTTCTGCGCCCTTGATATTGGTGACAGTGCGGAGGTTCTTGTAGTCGTGCGCTTCGTCCACGAACAGGTAGTCCACCCCGGTGTCCTCGAATGTGAGTCCAAGGTCCGGTGCGGTGTCCATGAGCTTCTTCATGCGCTCTTCTTCGGCCTGGAGCTTGGTTTCAAGCTTCTTCACCGTGGTCCGGTCTTCGCCTTCGGCCTGGGCGTTGACGATGGTCTGCCGGACGTCGGCGATGATCGACTCCTGGTAGGCCTCAATGGTTTCGGCTTTCACGCCGATGCTCTTGAAGGCTTGCTGGGTCATGATGATGCCGTCCCAGTCGTTCGCCGCGGCGCGGGCGACGAACTGCCGGCGCGCGGTCAGGTCTCCGCTGTTGGTCTTGATGTCATCACTGCCGGCCGAGAGCAGGCGGGCCTGCGGGTACAGTTCCAGCCACTCACGGGTGAACTGCTCCAGCATGTGGTTCGGGACGACAACCATGGGCTTGGAGGCCATGCCCAGGCGTTTGAGTTCCATTGCACCCATCACCATTTCGGCGGTCTTGCCGGCCCCGACTTCGTGGAAGAGCCCCACGGCCGGTTCGGAGATGATGCGTGCCACGGCAGTGCGCTGGTGCGGGTGCGGGGTGAAGGTCTTGGCCAGCCCCGGCAGGGTCAGGCGGCCGCCCTCCTTGGTGTAGTCGCGCAGGGCCAGGGAGTTGAAGCGGCGGTTGTATTCGTCAATGAGCCGGCTGGCGCGTTCGGGGTCTTCCCAAACCCACTCGGCGAAGCGTTCCTGCAGGGCCTCGGCCTTTTCCTGGGCCGCTTCGGTTTCTTCGAGGTTGGCGACGGGTTTGCCGTCCTCGTTCTTGTCCTCGACCTGAATGCTCTTTTGTTCCAGAATGCTTTGCAGCAGATCCGGGGCGGGCCGGCGGCCCGTCCCCCACTCGTTCGTGGAACGGACCGTTCCCCGGTTGGCTTTGACCCGCCAGATGCCGCTGCCGACGCTGGTCACGCTGGCGTTGGGATCGGCCAGGATGTCCTGGACGAAGCGTTGGTGTTCCTCGGGGGAGATCCAGACCGCGCCGATTCGCGCCTCGACGTCTTCCATGCCGACCCGCGGCGGCTGGACTTCCTCCAGAGCGGTGACGTTCACGCTCAGGCGTTCGTCCTCGGCCGCCGCAGCGCGGGCGGCGTCGAGCTTGGTCCGGACGTTCCCGGACAGGTATTCCGGTGCTGTGACGAGCTTGCCGGTTTCCGGGTCATCGAACACGAGCGTGCCCAGCTGATCGCGGGCTTCCTCTTCCGTGACGCCCAGCAGGTCCGCGATCTGTTCCAGCTCGGGGGCCCCGTAGGTGTCCAGGGCGATGGCGAGGGCTTCGTCAACGGTGTCCGCGCCCATGAGCGGTTTGCGGGCCACCACCTGCCGGTGCTGGAGCAGGGCCGCGGGTGTCGCGGTCTGCGTTTCCTCGTTGAACCTCTCCAGGGCCGGCGGCAGCGTGCCGAAAGGGTCCGTCTGGCGCAGGATCCGCACGGCGGGTGCTGCACGGCGGGTGATGATGTTCTCGCCCGTTTCTTTATCCGTGCGGACAGATTCCGTAAAACGGTTCAGCGGTCCATATTTAGCGGCATATGCCGTGTACTGGTCAGCCAGGGCGGTTCGTTGAGCCGACATCGCAGGGGTGTCTTCGCTGTCGGAAGCTTCCATCTCCAACAGGGCGCGTGCTCCGTCGCGCATTCCCAGCAGGTCGCTCAGCTCCGCAGCGTGTGCTTTGGGTACAGGGAACGGGACCTGTTCCCCTGCACGGGCCACGGTGAACGTTCCGTCTTGTTGGGCGGTGATGGTGCCGTCCCATTGCTGCCCGGTGGCCGGCAGCAGCGCGGCTGGGGTTTTCCCCGGGGCCGGCTCGGCAGGGGCGTGGTTCAGGCCGCGGTCCAGTGCTTCCTGCACCACGGCGTCGAGCCGCTGGGCGAGTAGCTGCGGGATTGCGGCGAGGTCGTCGGCTTTGACGCTGACGGTTTCCTCGCCGTACATGCCGTTCCCAACTGTGATCTGCCCGAGGACGTTTTGTGGGTTCAGGTCAAAGTAGTTGTTGATCTTCACGTCGCGGCCGTCGATGATGACGGGCCCGACAGTTTCCCAGTCCGTGTTGGCAGGCTCCCGGCCCGGCTCGCGCTTGCGCAGCAGCAGCAGGTCGGTGAGTGCTTCGGTGCCCGCTGCGCGGCGGTGGGCTCCGGTGGGCAGGCGCACGGCGCCCACCAGATCCGCCATGGCGCTCATTTCCCGCCTCGAGGTGGGGTTGGTTGCGTCCATGGTGAAGCTGGAGGTCAGCACGGCGACGTATCCGCCGGGTTTCACCGCGGCCAGGCTCTTGAGGATGAAGTGGTTGTGCATGGAGTGCCGGGAGTCGGCGTTGTGGGTCTTGTCGTAAAGCGTGTTCTTGCTGAACGGGACGTTGCCGACGGCGAGGTCAAAGGAGTTGGTCTTGATCGGGGTGTCCGCGAAGGACTCGCTGCGGATCGTCGCGTCGGGGTAGAGGCCACGGGAAATTGAGGCTGTCAGCGGATCAAGCTCTACGCCGGTCATCCGGGCGCCTTCCGGGGCGAACCCGATGAACGTTCCCGCGCCGGATCCGGGTTCCAACACCTCTCCCCCGGTGAAGCCGAGCCGGTCGACGGCGGACCAGATTTCCCTTACCAGGGCGGCGTCGGTGTAATACGCGTTCGTCGTGGTCCGCGACGCTGCGGCATACTCGCGCTCGCTCAGGACTTCCTGCAGCTGGGCGCGCTCGGCCGCCCATTCGGCCTTGTCGAACAGCTGAGGCACCGCTCCCCAGCTGGACCACCGCGCCAGGGAACGCTGTTCTGCCTCGGTGGCCGGCCTCTGCTGGTCCTCCAGCTCCCGGACGATGCGGATTGCTTCTACGTTTGCTGCGAAGCGGGCTTTCTGTCCCGAGGGGGCAAGGTCAGTCTGGGATGCAGGGCGGAACCGTCCGGCCACCGCAACCTCTGCCGGCTCAGGCTGAGGTTCGGCCTCTAGTTCTCCTCGTCCTCCTGGACCCCGTAGGTCGGCTCCATCTCCTCCGGCTCCGCGGGAAGGCTGGCGTAGATCATCTCCTGGTACACCATCTCGCGTGCCCGGAGCTTGGCCATGTTCGCCAACCCGATGTACTCCAGCGGCGGTTCCGATCCCCTGGTTGGTGTCAGCTGTTCGCTGAGGTCCCAGATCGCCTGCTGGATCTCCTCCCCCAAAGTCGAAAAGTGTGTCTCGGGGTCCGCTATCTGCGCGAAGCTCTCCGGGTCGTGATTCTTCATGGTTTCCATGGCGTGTCTGCCGTGCTCGTTCATTGACTACCTCTTCCGGTTCGGCCCACAAGGACTCCAGACTCATCTGGCCCTCAATGTGGTTCTTAGATTTCCTCGGTGCCATGTGCGCCGTCCCCCTCCGTTTGCCTCCACGCTAGCGAAGGCATCGGAGGATTAACAGCCGCACCTACTCTTGGGGTACCTGCAGGCTCTTCCGCTGCCGTGCGAGCTCACGCACCACGGTGGCTTCACTGACCTCGATGGTCTTGGCGATGGCGCTGATCGTCCGCCTCTCGCCACGCATCCGGTGCGCGGTGGCTGCCTTGTCCGGCGTCATTTTGGTCGGCCGGCCGCCGACGCGGCCGCGGGCTTTCGCCGCTGCAAGGCCGGCCATGGTCCGTTCCCGCAGCCGGTTCCGCTCGTACTCGGCGATGGCGGAGAAGAAGTGGAACATCAGCACGCCCTGGGACGTAGTGGTGTCCAGCCAGGTCTCCGTCAGTGACCGGAGGCCAATATGCCGGTCGGCCAGCGTCTTCACGATGCCGGCCAGGTCAGCCGTGTTTCTGCCGAGCCGGGATAAGTCGTTGACCACCAAGATGTTCCCCGGCTGGAGGTGGTCCAGGCAGTCCTGCCACTGCGGCCGTTCCGCCGTCGCACCGGACGCGAAATCTGTCCAGATCCGGAAGCACCCGGCCGCGTTCAACGCATCCAGCTGCAAGTCCACCGACTGCTCAGTAGTGCTCACTCGGGCGTAACCCATCAACGTAGCCAAGGCACTCTCCTTCCGTCATTCAAAAACCGTCACCCACGGAGTTTTGACCAACAGCCGTCCCGTAGATTTCGTAGTCGAGTTCTGACACAGCCTAACACTGGGAAAACCGATTTTTGGGAGGGGTCCAGGACTTCCATGTCGACACAGGCATAAAGGGTCGTTTTTGACCGTAGCGATTAGGGCACTTTAACCGGGCGTTTCTTACGGGAATCCACAGGCTCGGAATCCCGTGCTCCTGGAAGACTGAAGTGTGCAGCCCTGCTGCCATTGCTTGAGGACCGGCATGCGGGCAGGAACGAAGGAGCGGTTCGGCTCGCCCAGTACGCTGTGTCCATGCAGATTCGTGAATCCACCCTGGATGACCTGGGACATGTGAATGCGATCTGTGATGCCAGCGACCGAACACGCTGGACCAGCGAGATGATCGCCCCCAGAATCGACCGAGTCGTATTGGTGGCTGTCACCCAAGGCGAGGTCGTCGGCGTGGCCAAGACGCATCTCCACCCGAATCCCGAAGGCAGCGCTCCCGCAGGCCACTATCTCGGGGGCGTCGTAGTCGCTCCGGGTTTCCGCCGGCGAGGAGTCGGTTCTACCCTCACCCAGGCGAGATTGGAATGGATCTGGTCTCGGGCTTCGATCGCTTACTACTTCACCAACGAACACAACACGGCATCCATCCGGATGCACGAGACTCTCAGCTTCCGGCCGGTCGCCCGATTCTCGGAGATTCGCGGAGTGACCGCGGACGACGGTCGGTCTGAGCTCATTCTCTTCGAGGCGTCCCGATAAGCGATCCCTTTCCAGAGCCGGTCACGCCGCCTTGCGTGTGCTTATTTATCGAGGATGCGTCGCTTCGCGGCAACAAATTCTTCCGCGGTTAGAGTGCCACGCGAATAGAGCTCTGCCAGGAGAGCAAGCTCAGATGCTATCGATTCGTTCGCGTTTTCCTTGCCTAAGCTCTTGGTCCAACGCCTTCCGGCACGGGCGGAAACGGGCGCTCTGCGCGTCTTGTTCTTCGTGACGGCATACAAAAAGAGCAAGATGGCGCCTAGGACTGCCCCCGCAATGCCCAGAGGCATGGACAGGTAGGAACCCGAGGCCGTCCCGACGACAGCAACTACGACTCCGGCGCCGACTAACCCGGCACCGGTTACCCACTGTGCCGTTTCATGGAGGGGCCGCGTGCCTCCGAACTTAAACAGAGAGCCGTCGGTCCCGACCACATGTCTATCCATGCGTTGCAGGATAGACCCAGGTCCAGCCGTTGAACATCCCTCCGCCCTCGACTGCTCAAGGCCCGGCCTGCGGCCGCACCGTAAGCGCTCGGTGAAGGATCCTTGGGTTCTTGCGGTGATTGCAACACTTAGCGGATGGGTGTTGTCGTGCCGAGGTATTCGATTTATGCAAGACCGGATCTTCTGCAGCTATTTTGGGCCGGGATGCAGGCTGGAGCTCGCAAGGCATCTACCGCGACTCAAGGAAGACGGTCTCAGTCGTCGTTTCTTCGTCGGCAGGCCGTCCGTAGATCAGCGCATAGCGCGAGTATGGCTCGGGCCGTCCGTCTCTAGTTAAGTGGTGGTCCTCCCAGCGAAGAAAGACCTCGAAGGGATTTCCGTTGGCCTTCTCCACGCCCCATTCAATGACGTCCGTGACCTGCTCGGCGTCAGTGACATCCCACTCGTCAACGAGCCAGGCAAAATGAGCCGCAGGCGGCGGAGTCCAGATGCGTACTCGGTACTCTGGCGGTGAATCACCACCGCCAACAGAATCACTAGAGTCAGCTCGGACGCTCCGCATGGACCGAGCCTACGCCCCGAAACGCTTCTGAAGAACGGGCCGCCGGGAGACCGTGTTGCGGAGATCAGTTCCGTTCGTTCCACTATTAGTCCCAGATTGGGCCGGGAACATCCCGTGGCGGGTTCGTCCAACGGAAGGTATCAGCATCCTGTTTTGCCATTGAAAGCTGTGCCGGCGTACCCAACGAACGGTGAGTTCGATCGAGCTTGCAAGCGCCTCCGGACGAAGGGGACGCCGCCGTCTTGTATCAAGTCGTTGACACACCATCGGCATGCTTGTACCTTTTCCTTGGTACAAGTTTAGGGGAGAAGATAATGGCGACTGCTGCTTTGCTGCTTGACGCGGGGTTGATGGTCCTTGTTCTGTTGGGGGCCGGGTGGGGAATGACGACCATGCCCCGGGCCGGAGGTGGAGCCGGTTCGCTCTCGCTGCGGCGGGCTCGGCGGAACGTTATCGGCCGAACCGCCGTTGCGTTGCTGGTCGCCGCTGGGGTGTTCGCGATGGCGTTGCTGGTCCAGGTGTCGTTTCCGGAATGGCAGGGCGTGCCGGTGTTCGTTGGCCCTACCGCGGGTGCCGGGATCGGGCTGCTCGTCTTTGGCGTGCTTCCGGCGGTACCCATCGAGGGTGACGTATCGCGTCGGACGGCGGTTCTTGTGCGCCGCTCGGCGCGGGACCTGCTGCCGCGCGGTATGCGCGTTCTGACCTTCGGCGCTGGCGCTGGTGCCGTGGCGGCAGCCCTGGCCGGTGGGCTGTCGTCCAAAGCTGCCGTCGGGGACGGCAGGTTCCTCTGCACGTCATTGTTCACTGCGGCCTGCCCTCCAGGAGGGCCTTACCTGTACCCGGGATGGCATTTTGCTGTTCCCGTTCTGGCCTCCCTGGCGGTTCTCGCAGTGGGAGCGGCGGTGGCATTCCGGCGTGTAATTCTGCTTCCGGCCGCTGTATGGCGGGAGCTGGCCGGCGCGGACCGTGCACTCCGTGCGAACACAGCGCGCGTGCTCGTCTGGCTCGTCGCGGCGCCTCTCCTGCTCACGCTGGGCATGTTCCTAGGCGCCGCCGGGGTCCCCCTGTTCAACGCCGCCGCGCTCGACACGGGCCTGTCCGGTGCGTCCGCGGCCGCGGTGTCCTCAGCCGGCCTCATACTGATCCTGCTCGGCGCCGGAGGCCTGCTCGCCGGATTAGGCGCTGCATTCACCGCGGCGATCCTCGGCATCCGGGTTGCCCGTCTGGAGCCGCGCCCCTCCGGCCACCGTCAAGCAGCAGAAGCGAGGGCAGCCTCGGCATGATCGTTCTCGATGCCACAGACCCAACCCCGCCGTACGAACAGGTCAGGGAGCAGATCGCCTCGCTGATCCGGTCCGGTGGACTGCCGGGCGGGCACCGGATGCCAACGATCCGGCAACTGGCCGCAGACCTTAGAATCTCCCCGGGAACAATCGCGCGCGCCTACCGGTCGCTCGAGACCGCCGGCCTGGTGGAAACCAGCCGCTCGGGCGGGACCAAGGTCAGATCCGGCAACGCTGTCTCCGAGCGCGTACACCGGGACACCGCAGCATTCCTCGATTCACTGGCCGACGAACCCGTCGCACTCGAGGAACTCTTAGCCACAATGGCGGCATTGTGGCCCAAGCGAGGCCAGCTGCTGCAGGCAGAACCTGGTTGGACAAATACCCTGTCGGAGCGGAAACCTCAGTGAGTCGCGGCGAAGCTGCCGCTTGCAGGCCTTGGTTTCGACCGAAATTAGGTCAAAACTCATCCGCGAAAAGTTTTGCACCGCCTGAAAGTCGATAACGGTCGTTATTGACGTGCCCATGCGAGGATTGCCAGCCTCGCCGACAGAAGTCAATGACAAAGCGAGCACGGACGCCTATGGTCGGGTTCAGCGTTCATTCTCAAGGGGGAACCATGGATCGCAGCTTGCACCTGCCGATCAGAATTTCAGTTCTGGCGGCGGCATTGCTCACGACATCCTGCGCAGTGCCGGGATCAGCATCCTCCACCCCCACCTCTTCCGGTATCGCTGCAACATCACCGAGTACTCCGACCAGTTTCAGGAGCAACAGTCCCGTCCCGGTCACCACCGGACCGCCGCAGGAAACGTGCGCGGCGTTCCTGCCTAAAGCGCCTTGCGCCACCTACGCAAGCGTCGCCGCAACATCGAACGGTAAGGCTCTGCCTTGGTCTGCCGCCGGGACCATCAAGGCGCGACTGACCTCCGTCGAAGGTACCCTGCAGCTGGTCATGAGAACGGACTGCGCCCCCGTTGGTGGGCCGGTCACGATTGCTGGAAACATCATGACCATCGGGTCGATCGCCACTGGCGCCAGCGGCTGCATCGGTACTGCCGGTCAAGATCAAGCCTGGATTCATGAATTTCTGAAACATCCCATTGCGATGACCTATACACAAGACACTTTGACCTGGACGAGCGGGAAAGACATGCTCAGCTTCAAAGTCGAGTAATTTTTTGGAACTAGGCGGACCCGTTAAGGACGAGCCGGCCAAATAGGGCTGTGGAAAACGGACAATCACTCATTCCCGTTGAAGGATCGTTATTGAGAAGTAACGGGGAAGCATGGCGCCGGCGCTAATCCACTGGCAGTCTGACCCTCATGATGAGGAAGCCTGTTTCTCCAACACTCGCCCTACTAATAGGGGGAGCTGTGTTGTTGGGCGGCTGTACAGCTCCTCAGACACAGGGAGCCAGTGCAAGCTGGGCAAAGGCGTACCCCACACTTCAAGAACTTACCCGAGACGCTGACGCCATTCTGGTCGGAAGCGTCGAGAAATCCACGCCGTCCTCAGCGGTAGATGGCATCCCCTTTACGGACGCCACCGTGACCGTAAAGACGTGGCTCAAGGGGACAGAAGCGGCATCGACCATCACAGTGAAACAAACTGGCAGGGCCGCACAAGGTGCGTCGGTATCTGTGACGGATCCCCTGATGCAACCAGGAGAGTCCTCAATGCTATTTCTCCACAAGAACGATGATGGTACTTACACCGCCTTATCCGGCCCAACGGGTCGCCTGCTTGTCTCGGGGACTACGGTAACGAAAATGCCGGATACCAGCCTAACCGAGACAATTCCCGAAACGCTTCCTGCGCT
Source organism: Arthrobacter sp. 05T410 (assembly GCF_056396505.1). NCBI lineage: Bacteria > Bacillati > Actinomycetota > Actinomycetes > Micrococcales > Micrococcaceae > Arthrobacter > Arthrobacter sp. 05T410. The sequence continues at coordinate 73,150 of NZ_JBFTLP010000017.1, forward strand.
GATCACCGAGGTTAAACGACGCCTCTAAACGATCGTTCGTGAGAACGGTCCCTGCAGTGCCCTGCTCCGTTGCACACAGCCGGGAGCAGGATGCGGCGGCTACTTCTTTGATGCTTTTCGCCGGTGAATATGTCAGTCTGATCGGAGCCCACTAGGACGGCCTGAACGGTACCCACCTCAGCGACTTACCGGACCTAATGACGGCTTGAATGGTACCCATCTGTGAGCGTTGATCCCATCAATATCGGGGTCAAGTGCAGGAGGGCCGGGATGGGGTCAAGAGTGGAGTTGTTCGCCGGTATTCGCAGGGACGCCAGAGTCGACGGCGCCTCGATCCGGGAACTTGCGCGCAGGCACCACGTGGCGAGAAAGACCGTGCGGAAGGCTTTGGACTCCCCGCTGCCGCCGGAGCGAAAAACCCCGGAACGGTCCTCGCCCCGTCTGGAGCCGTTCAAGGCGGCGATCGACGCGATGCTCATCGAGGACACGACTGCGCCGCGGAAACAGCGCCATACCGCCCGAAGGGTCCTGACCCGGCTCATCGAGGAGCACGGCGCTGAAGAGCTGTCGTATTCGACCGTGCGCGACTACGTGCGGGCCCGCCGGGCCCAGATCGACGTGGAGGCCGGCCGCCGTGTGGAGGCATTCGTCCCGCAGGAACACGCCCCGGGCGCTGAGGCCGAAGTGGACTTTGGTGAAGTCTGGGTCGTGCTGAACGGCGTGAAAACGAAGTGCCACATGTTCATCCTCCGGCTGTCCCACTCGGGCAAGGCCATCCACAGGATTTACCCGACGCAGGCCCAGGAAGCCTTTCTGGAAGGCCACGTTGAAGCGTTCAACGTCTTGGGCGGCATCCCGACCAAGCACATCAGGTATGACAACCTCACCAGCGCAGTCACGGCAGTGGTGTTCGGGCAGGGCAGGCAGCGGCAGGAGAACGACCGGTGGGTGCTGTTCCGCTCGCACTACGGCTTCGACCCCTTCTACTGCCAGCCCGGTATCGACGGGGCCCACGAAAAAGGCGGCGTCGAAGGAGAGGTCGGCTGGTTCCGCCGCAACCGGCTCTCACCCATGCCTGTGACTGAGTCTCTGGATGAGCTCAACGACCGGATCCGGATCTGGGAAGCCCAGGACGATGCCCGGCGGATCAATGACAGGATCCGCACGATCGGCCAGGACTTCGCCGCCGAACAGTCGTTCCTGGCGCCGCTGCCCGCAGAGGTCTTCGACCCGGGGCTGGTGCTGACACCCAGGGTGGACCGGTCCTCGATGATCACCGTGCGGATGGTGAAGTACTCCGTCCCGGCACGGTTCATCGGACGCAGACTCCGGGTGTCGTTGAGGGCGTCCGAAGTCGTGGTTTTCGACGGGCGTGCCGTAACCGCCAGACATCAGCGGATCGTTGCCAAATACGGGCAATCAGTCCAGCTGGACCATTATCTCGAGGTCCTCAAGACCAAGCCCGGCGCGCTGCCCGGTTCCACCGCGCTGGCCCGGGCACGCGAGTCCGGGGAGTTCACCAACGCCCATGAAGCATTCTGGGCCGCTTCACGGCGGGTCAACGGCGATGCCGAAGGAACCCGTGAACTCATCGACGTCCTGCTGCTCCACCGCTCCATGGACGCTTCCGATGTCATTGCAGGAATCACCTCGGCGCTCGGGGTGGGTGCTGTCAGTGCCGACGTCGTCGCGGTTGAAGCCCGCAGACACGTTGCGGGCATGACGGCGGGTGGGTCCGGTTCGGACCGTCATCCCGTTGCTCACGATGACGTGAATGTGCAACGGGTTGTCAGCCTTACCCAGCGCCGGCTCATGGAGCCCGCCGCTGTCATTGCCGGACTCCCGCCGGATACCCGGCCGCTTCCGTCGATCGGTGTATATGACGACCTGCTGGCCAAACGCACCGAAAACCCCGCAGGAACAGTGTCGAAGGAGAACATCTCATGAGCCCAGCAGCACCCTCTACGACCATCACTCCGACCCTGCGCCGGCGGCGAGGCCTGACCGAGCAGGCCGCCGTCGCGGCCGTGGACCAGGCCTGCCGCCGGCTGCGCCTGCCCACGATCCGGGCTGTGCTCGATGAAGCCCTCACCGTCGCGGCGAAGGAACAACTCTCCTACCAAGGCTTCCTGGCCGAGCTGCTGCTGGCCGAATGCGATGACCGCGACCGGCGCTCCTCCATCCGCCGCGTCAAAGCAGCGAACTTTCCCCGGGACAAGTGGCTCGGCGATTTCGACTTCGACGCGAACCCGAACATCAACCCCGCCACGGTCCACACCCTCGCGACCGGGGACTGGATCCGCAAAGGATCGCCCCTATGCCTTATCGGTGACTCAGGAACCGGCAAATCCCACCTGCTCATCGGACTGGGGACCGCGGCCGCGGAAAAAGGCTACCGCGTCAAATACACGCTGGCCACCAGGCTGGTGAATGAACTTGTCGAAGCCGCCGACGAGAAAGTCCTGGCGAAAACCATCGCCCGCTATGGGCGCGTTGACCTGCTGTGTATTGATGAGCTCGGCTATATGGAACTGGACCGTCGGGGCGCCGAACTCCTCTTTCAGGTCCTCACCGAACGGGAAGAGAAGAACTCGGTCGCCATCGCCTCCAACGAATCCTTCTCCGGATGGACCAAGACCTTCACCGACCCCAGGTTGTGCGCAGCGATCGTGGACCGGCTCACCTTCAACGGCACCATTATCGAAACCGGCACGGATTCTTATCGGCTCGCAGCCACACTTGCCCGACAGACAGGCAACTAGTCTCTGCCATCACCGCGGCCTCAGACTGCCGAACAGGGCGTAGTGCCTTCCACCTCGCAGTTAGCCTACGGTTTGGCCCGCAACTGTCTGGTCCTTGACCTCAGCATTATCCAGATCGCCGCAGCCAAGACCAGGAAAAGCAGCGCAACCGGCAGGAGAAAAAAACCCGTGCCGCTGTCGCCGGCCGCCAATGTGACGCCGGAGAGGCCACCGAGAACGATTCCCACGAGAGCACCAGCAAGGGCGATCCTTTTCCATACGCCGGCGTCACGATCGCTGAGGTCCGATGCCTTTAGTTGAGCAGTCCTTTCCTGTTCATACAGCTGGGCAATCAACAAACCTATGATGGCCGGCAACAACCCCGCAGCCGGGTTGGCCTCCTGACGCTCCGTGCTGATGGAGGTGCTGACGACAATCGCGATGATGGTGGCCAAGACGACCCCGATGAGCGTGAAATATCTCCACCGTCGGCGCGTTCGCACAAGTCTCCCGGCCCTGGTCTTGCCCACCAGAATCACTCCACCCCAAGCAATCAGCAAAGCCGCCATGAGGCTCTGGAGGATTCCGAACCATGCCTCAGGGGCGTTTTTCCAAATCGTAAGGAGGGAAACCACGCCGAGAGCTATGACCACCAGACCGTCCGCGACCCGGAGCTTCCCCTCAGTCTCTCGAGATGCCATGCGCTAAGTGCAACTGGCAGCGGCCCAGTTGTCAATAAGTCAACTGGCAGACAAAATCCAGCGGCCGCGTGGCGCGCAGCGCCCGATGCCGGGGGCGAGTCGGTCTGGTGGGTACCGTTCGGGCCGTCCTGGTGGGCCCCATTCAGGTTGACACAGTCACGCCGGAGCACGATGGACCAGATGACGGAACCGGCGAGTATCAGAAAGCTCACAGTCCATAGAGTTGCCTGTAGTGGCGGTGTGGCTTCGGTTAGATTACCGGCATCTATTTTGTAGGCCCGTATCGTCCAACTCACGGATACGACGACAAAAATCAGGAAACTGATTACTCCCAGAATAATAGGGACGGCCTGTCTTTTCATTGAGCCCTGACTTTCAGTGAGCTACCACTTGTACCGAGGGGAGATGAAGTCGACCGGGTTGGATACGACTCTGCGCCATCCTTCCAGATCCGATGTGTTGTCGGGTGGTGGCTCAAAGAAGATCAGGAATTTACCGTACGAGTGGCAGACCCATTGCTGCCAGTGCGTCTGGTTGACCCGACCCCCGGTCTTGGTCTTAAGTTCATCCCAACCTGGACCTGCCGTGAGACCGCCCGGAATTCTCCAAAAAAACTTTCCTCCTTGTGAAACCTTTTGGCCTTTCGCGGACAATACAGGGCATGGGGAACGGTGAATCTGATGATGAGGGGCTGTGGCAACGCAGTCTTGAGGGCGAGGGAGAGGCATTCGGTGCCTTGTTCGACCGGCACCGTGACAGGGTATTCCGCCACGCGTACCGGTTGTCGGCGGACCGGCATGATGCTGAAGACGTCATGTCCGCGGCGTTTCTTGAACTGTGGAGACGCCGGGCCAAGGTCCGTCTCGTGGAAGGATCCGTGCTTCCTTGGTTGCTCGTCACGACGACGAACGTAGGACGCAACAGCGGCCGGGCGACGCGTCGGTACCGGCGGCTGCTCAACTCACTCCCTCGTGCAGAGGAGGCCTCCATCGAACTTGGTTACCTGCAGGATGAGCTGGATAGGGAGGCGGCCCGGGCACTCGGAACGCTCAACGCCGTGGACCTGCAACTGGTGAGCCTGGTCATCTTCGAGGGATACACCATCGCCGCCGCTGCCGCTGTTCTGCAACTGACACCCGCTGCGGCCAAGTCGCGCATGCACCGGGCACGGTCCCGCATGAAAACCGCACTCACCGGGACGCCCGAACCCTCCCCGGCCCTGGAAGGAGACCTGGCATGAACAAGCTTCACGTCAATGACACGTTCAGCAACGCCCTCCGGGCAGAACTGGTCTCACGGGTCCGAAAAACAACATCCGCGAGGACCCGGAAGCGCACCCGGCTGTGGCTGGGCGCTGGCATCTTTGCCGGCTTCGGACTTCTGGGAGGAGTCGGTGCAACTGCAGCCGGACTGTTCGTGACGCCCGGCAGCCAACAGGTCACACCCCTGTCATCGCAGGTGACAGAAACACACTCGGGAACGGCGACTGTAGAACTCGGCGCGCCGCCGGACGGAGCAACCGGTATTCAAATGGAAATTGTCTGCTTGACTCCGGGCCGTTTCGAATACGGAGGAGGCGCCAGCAGCTCCTGCGCGGCGGCCGACGTCGGCTCACGCGGAGACCGGAGCGGCTACACAGCCACGCTGTCCCCTGGGCAGGAGAGTGTGACCATTACGACCGAACCAGATGCGCGATGGCGGCTCACCGCCCGGTACGTGCGAGAGGAAACCACCGGCTGGGGCTACAACGGGAACGGCAACTCCTACGGAGCCCAAAACGAAAACGGGACACCCGACCTGATCGCTGTGATGGCAACGAATGGAACCCGGGGCTACGCCTACCGCACCGACCTGGAAGAAGCCGACGGCACCGCAGCCATGCGAACGTTCAAGAGCCCCCAGGACGCGGTCGATTGGCAAAAGGCACGCCGCGGCAAGTCATTCCCCATCCCCGTCTATGACATGGCCGGCAAAACGGTCGTGGGCGAGTTCGTCATCGGACCCGACAGAGGCGGCCCAGGCCTGAACAACGACAACGTACTCCCTAGTGAGCTTCCGGCCAACCCCGGTTCCAGCACTGTTTGTACCCTGCCTCCGGGGGACCAAGAAGTGCCGCTGACCGCACCCGAAGCCGTTTGGTCACTGGACGGGAAAGTGGCAGTCCCCGCCGCAGCCGCGTTTGGGCCAGGCACCATCACCGATGGCGCGGCCAGGTGTTTTGCGCACAACCCTTCTGGAGCTTTGTTCGCCGGTGCCCACATGCTCTCTGTGGCTTGGCAGGAAGGGCCGCTAGTGCTCGTCACCAAGTACGCTGTGGACTCCCCGGAAAAAGCCTGGGTATTGGACAGCCTGCTCACCCGGACGAGATCTCTGCCAGATCCCGTTCCACAGATCAAGGGATACCGGATCACCATGGATGGACCGGACAAGGCGATAGTCCAGATGGCGGTAACCATGAAAGGCTCTCTTGTCAGCGGACAAGTGAACTTGGAATGGGCCGGAACGGACTGGTCCATCGACGCCTCAAGTGTCCTGAGTAGCCTTGGCGGCCCGATCAACGACCTCGCGGGTTACACACCGTGGGCAGGAATTGAGGGCTGAATGTGTCAACTGAACGGAGTCCGCTAGGACGGCCAGAACGGTTTCCACCGGAAAGATGCTCCACCCGGTGCTCATCATGCAAAGTTTGCGTGGCCGCCATTTCGGGACGGGACGAGCCCCGCAGACTGGGCTTGAGGACCGATGCCGTGGCACAATCCGACGGATGTGTCCCGTAGTAGGTTCCTAAACACGTCAAAACTCATCTGCGAGACGATTTGCACCAGCCGATATTCGAAAACGGTCGTTATTGACTCCCTCACCAACGCCGTTAGGGACATTCAGAGGTATGTTGACTCAATGTCAGTCCAAGCCCCCGATCTGCGCCTTCTAGTTCAGCGCATCCTGGTGCAGCAAAGAGCAACTGTCGCGACAGCCGCAACGCAAGCGCTCGACATTCTTGGTAGTCCTCCTGCCGGTTCACCAGCGTCGCGTGATCAGGAGTGGGCCCGTCAGCATGAACATCCTGACACGGTGGTGGCAGCCTTTGCCGAGTCGGTGGGAACGGCGGCCGCGCTGCTGGCCGCGGCCGATGAATATTCCCGCGGAATCGTGGCGCTACTCGATGATGATCAGATGCTTGCCTTGCCGGCCATGAATTGCGTCCGTGCCATACACGACGCCTCATTGCGGATGTGTTCACTGGCAGACCCTGGTATCGCTGCGGAAGCGAGGCTAGCCCGCTGCGCTGCAGATTTCCTTGCAACGGTCCAAGGTGGCATCCCACTTCTTCGTATTTTTAACAACTCGTTAGAAGACAGGGGTGATCTCCAGAAGGCCTTGAAGGGCAGAGACGGGGCAGTAGAACACTTCGTTGGGATCGGGCTGGAAGTGAAGCTAAACGGGAACGGAGACGCGATCAACGTTCGCTGTGGCAACAACCTGGCTAACGTTAATGTAAAGAGTACGGATTTGAGCCTTAAGTACACACCGCTTGTCCATTACGCGTGGGGGCTTAACTCGGGGGCCACACACTCAAGCTCTTGGCTGACGCACGGGCTGTCGGGTCCTTGGTCCCAATTACTCGTGTCAATGATCTCCCCGTTGCTGGATATTTCTGATGCTCTCGCCACTAACCTCCTCGGATATGTAGGTCTACCTGCGGATGAACTTCTCCGATCCACGCATACTCGCCGGCTCGTGCTCATGGATCGGTACGGACGTGATGAACGTCCGTTGTGAACCATGAGACGGGACTGCTGAAGGTTTGATTGACACTTTGCCTGTGAGGATTTGATCCTTGCGGGTGGAAGGATGTTCATCATGCCCAAAGCCTTTCCCGAAGAGTTCCGCCGCGATGTCGTCGCGGTTGCCCGCAAGGGCGAAGCGCCCATCACG
>NZ_JBFTLP010000018.1:0-78644 GCF_056396505.1 Arthrobacter sp. 05T410
CCGTCCGGTCCACTGCAACGGCGTGGTGCTCGCCCTTGCCGACGTCCAGGCCGATGAAGACATCAATGCTTTCGCGGTTTCCGATCACCTGTACCTCCCCGTCACAGCAGCTGATACCTGTGCTGGACTGTCCGCGGTGTCAGAGCCCGCATCCACGTTACGCACGACGATCCCAAACTGTCCTGCCTCTATTAGCGGTCTCTCCGGCACCTACCGGACCCCGGTGACAACACCCCCCGGATCATTGACGACTGGGGGCGGCAATCATGCCGGGGTCGGCAGGCCAGCATACCCTCATCCTGCAACAGGAACGGGCTACGAAAAAGGTAACGGGGGCGTTTGATGTGCTTGATCCCGGTGTTGTTGGCTTCGACTTTGCCGATGGTGGCGCCGGTGACGATGAGGACTTCGATTTCCGTGCACCATCTGCAGACGGTGCGGTAGAGCTTGTTGGTCTCTAGCCGTCCGGGGGCTTGGACCAGGACGTTGAGCTCCTCTTTGGCGGCGGCCGCGTCGGCCAGGGAGTTCGTGCGCAGCAGTAGCCACAGCTGTTCCTTGACCTTCCAGACAGCTTGCAAGCTTGCCGGTCGCGTCGTCGGCGGCGAAGACCTCCTCCAGCCGGTGGGCTGCCTTCTCGGTGAGTGGGTCGCCGGCGCGCAGGAGCAGCATCCCGTGCGCCCAGGCCTTATCGATCCCTCGGCCGCGGCGGTCCTTGACCTGCTGAGACAGGTTTTGCCGGGCCTCCGTCACCGCATGGTTGGCCAGCGAGACCAGGTGGAAATGATCAACGGCCACGGCGGTGCGGGGCAGCCACATCCGCAACGCCTTGCGGAACGCAGCTGACGGGTCGATCGCGACGACCTGCACTCCCAGCCGCCAGGCCAGCGGGCGGGCGAAGAGCCAGTCCCCGACGCCCCTGTGGTCCCGGCCGTCGACCACGCCCAGGACCTGCCCTGTGTCCAGGTCAATGATGGTTGTCATCCACAGCTCATGCCGGATCCACGTGCTCGACCCGGGGTCGCGGAAGAATCGAACGGACCGGAACCGGGGGCAATTACAACATGCACGAGCACACGGCACTCGTAACCGCCTAGCAACCGTCACGGAGGGCGTCAGCGGCGCCAGGCCACGCGACCGCTGGCGCTCCCGCACGAACCCCGGCACTGAACCGCACGAACAAGTGGCGCTCAAACGTTTAAAAAGTCAAACTACGACAACGCCCTCGCCGAGGCCGTCAACGGTCTCTACGAGGTTAACCTGATCCACGTGAGGCCGGCTGTCCCTCGATGACCGAGGTCGAGTTTGGAACTCCGCAGCGGGCCCCATGGTCGAACACTGAGCGCCTCCACGAGAGCCCCGAATACCAGACCCCGCAGGAGTTGAGGCCGCCTCCTGCGCGAGAGCCGCCGCGCTCGTTTGAAAAGCGCAGTTAGAGCCAAGGCGGTTCAGACGGCTCGCCCGTGCTATCAGGGACTCCGACAAACCCGGGGCGATTCGTCCGCTAAACTTGGACGCTGAATACAACCTTGAGGGGGATGCGTGGAAATTGCTGATGGGAATGCGTGCGTCGATCACGCCATGGCCGGGGCTAAGTCCGATACCTGTGACGCAGGACGCGAAGATGAATACCGGAGCATCTCGGCATGACGTCGATCTGTTTCGTCTCCGAAACTGGGCGGACCGAAAGGCCCATCAACGACCCGTCGGTACGGTACCGGTGCTATCACCCTGCAGAGGTGCTGGCCGGCCAGGGGCACTTCGCCTCCGTATACTCGGCCGCGCAATTCTACAAAGACCCGAATTTCGATTACGACGTTTACGTCTTTCACCGGCCAAATAAGGCCCGCAAGAATTTCCTGCCTGTCCTCCATCGTCTGCGCAGTGCTGGCAAGATCCTCATCGCTGACTACGACGACCTGATTTTCGGTGACGAGGAGATAGCGCTGCAGTCCTCCGCGGCGAAGAACGGCACACTGACGCCTGAGAAGGCCATCGCCGCATTCGCGAGCAACCGCTCGGGCCTGCGCGAATTCGACAAGGTGACCGTCTCGACTGCGCCGCTCGCGCAGCGGGTGAAGGAGTCCAACGCGGACGCTGACGTTAACGTCGTGCCGAACATCATCCCGCCGTCGATACTGTCGATCCACGGCGAGCTAGAGACGTACCTCGCGCCGCGCCCGCATACGGCGATCGGCTACTTTGCGGGAACCAAGAGCCACGACCGTGACTTCCCGGTCGTCGCCGATGCGCTGCACCGGGTGCTCATGGAAAATCCCGACTTCACGCTGATGATCATCGGCCCTGTCGCGGTCCCGCCGGCGCTGGCTGCGCTGCCGAACGTCAGCACGGCGCCCGTGGTGAACTTCCTGCGGCTGCCGGGGCTGATGACGCTGTGCAGCACGGTAATCGCCCCGTTGGAAATGAGTGACTTCAATGCGTGCAAGTCGCGCGTGAAGTTCCTCGAAGCGGCACTATCGGGCTGCCGCCTGCTGGCCAGCCCGATCCCGGACATGCGAGCCATCGAATCAGGAAGCCTGGATCTCATGGAGTCGCACGACGACTGGTACGAAGCCTTGTCCGCGCCTGCGGAGGCTGGTGGCTACCCAAGGGCAGTAGAAAACTTCGAGTTCCTGCGTAACACCTCCCACGTGGACGGCCTGACGACATTCTGGAGTGAAGCATGAGGGTACTGATTTACGTTGAGCCGCACCCGATCCGGGACAGCCAGACGATCTTCAACGACGTCGCTCGGAAATTCCTTCCGCTGCTCGCGGGGTCCACGCCGGACTTCGACGTTCGTATGTATGCGTCGCGTGCTCTGTTGGGCGCCGTTGGGGTCGAGGCCCTGGCCGGGGTGGAGAAGCGCCTCATCCGGGCGAGCCCCGCCGAGGAGTCTCTGTTCGCCGGGCATGTCTGCGACTGGGATACCGAGGGCATCCCGGCGTGGTTGAGCCTCATGGACGGGGGCGATGTCGCCGACGACTACGTTGGGGTTCTGCGCCGCGTCTGGAGTGTCTTCCCGTTCGACATCGTCGTCCACTGGGGTGAGAATGGCGCCGTAACCCGCTTCGTGGAGGAGCGGCCCGTGACACGCATCGCGATGGAGCTCGGCTGCACCCGCGCCCCGTTCCTTGGGACAATCGTTATGGACCCGTTCGGCACCAACGGCAGCGCGATTGTCCCCCGGCTGTCGGTGGAGGACCTGCGCGGGATCGTCGGCGACAACCCGATGACGGCCGCCGAGGCTCTCTACGGCTACTCGGCGAACCTCGAGGCCCTGCCCTACGAACAGCAGTTCCTCCCCGTCGACAGCGGGGACTGGTCGTCACGGATCCTTGGCACTACCAAAAAGATCGCGTTTCTCCCGCTCCAACTCCACGACGACGCCAACCTCTTGCGCTTCTCCAAGTACGAGACTGTCGAAGACGTCGTGCTCGACGTCGTGCCCAAGCTCGCGGCGGCGGGTTACCTGACGGTCATCAAGACGCATCCGGGTGCCAAGAGCCGGCACCAGTCTCAAGTTGCTTTCTCCCTCGCCAGGGCCGCGGTGCGGCCCTGGGCAGACGATGTCGTGTGGCTGGACGCCACCAAGGGGGTGTACAGCAATGCCCAGCTGATTGCACTGGCCGATCTGGTGGTAACGGTCAACAGCTCCGTGGGGTTCGAGTCGCTGTACTACGACAAAGTCGTTTCGGTGCTGGGCGACGCTGTCTACAAGCCGTCGGGCCTGTTTCCCGACCTCGACGCAGCGATCTCCGGCGCTTTCGACCTGCACGCGTACCGGCACGGGATCGGCCTGCTGCGCCGTTTCATGCTTGGCGGGTACATGGTCAGTGACGCCGTTCGGGGTGACTTCCCCGCGTTCCGAAGCATCGCTGTCACCCTCGATGCGGCGCGCCGTGGCCACGACGACGTTTTCGCCATCGCGAAGAGCATGTACGAGGCGTTCAGCGTGGCCCGGGAGCACCAGGCCCGCGCGCGAATGGTACGGGGCAGCTCGGTTCCTGGAGCGGCCGAGTTCGGCGTTCCCGCCGTCGCCACAGAGCACCTCCGAGCGAGCGAGCCGGCGGAGCTCCGTAACGAGTTCACGGGGCCCGCACGCAGACTCCTCGCCCTGACCGGCACGGCCGATACTGAGAGCTTCCGCGGCGCACTGCTGACAGCCTTCGCCGATCACCGCACTGCCGAGAAGTTCGTTCGCGCCGCTGGTTTCGTCGACGAGACGTTTTATCTCACCACGCACAGGGACGTCGCCAAAGCAGCGAAGGACCCTGTATATCACTGGGCGCGCTACGGCCTCCGTGAAGGACGCCAGCCTCGGCCCGGTTTGAACGTCGGCTCGGTCGAGCGGCTGGTCGATGAGCTGGTCGCCGCCGCCGAGCCGCTGTTCGACGGCGTCCATGACTTCCCCTTAGACGACGACGCCGAAGCGCGCCGTCAGACCAGCCTCGCCACGATCCGCAGTGGCCTCGGCACCTGCGACCACAGAATTGCCGTTGTTGCGCATTTGTATTATCGCGACCTCGTTCCGGAGATCCTCGAGCGGCTGGCGAGTATCCCTGAAGGATTCGATCTCGTGGTGACGATGCCCGAATGGGGCAACCGCCGAATCGCGGAGCTGGTACTTGCCGCCTACCCGGATGCCCTGCTCTACCCGGCGGTTAAGCGCGCCCACAACATCGGACCGTTTCTCGACGTGCTCCCCGCAGTTCTCGAACACGACTACGATGCGATCCTGCACCTGCAGACCAAGGCCGGCTACGTTCATGCCGGCCGTTTGCGCCGGGACCTCGGTGAGCTGTGGTACGGCGAGGCGTTGGACGCTCTGCTCGGCAGCCCTGCGCGGGTGGCGGCGATTCTCGACGCCTTTCGCACGGACCCGGCCATCCAGGAGGTGGGCCCGCAGCCGCACTACCTCTCCCTGGCCCAGCACCCCTACCACGATGGGGGCGACCTCGGTGAGGTTGTCTTAGGGGCGACCCCCGCGGAGGGATTCTTTGACGGGGCGATGTTCTGGGCCCGGCCGGACGTCTTGCGCCCGCTCGTAGAGATAGGTGCACTCACCCTGACCAGCTTTGCGGAGGAGACCGGCGCGCTAGCCCACGATGTAGAGCGGCTTTTTGGCCACGCGGCGCTGGCCGCCGGCGGAGTGATCGTCGGGGCACCCGTCGACCCGGCCAAGCCCCTCATCACCGAGGTTCAGCCTCTCGCTGTCTCGATCCACGAGCATTTGGAAGCCGCCCTCGCCGCGAAGCAGGCGGCGCGCAAGACGCGCCGGCTTGAGGCGTTGGCGTGGTAGGTGCACCGCCGGACGTCGCGTTGGTCATCGGCCCGTCGCATGGTGTCCGGTGGAGCTGGCACGTGCGCGACGGCGTCGTCGGCTCGCCCTTGGAGTGGGACCGCTACATAGGTCGAGGCGGAGCGCCGATATGGCACGCGTCTTTGCTGAGACAGGCATCTGACGCGGCAGGTGCAGAGGGAAGCGTCGCCGTGCTCGTCGGCGACTTCCGGTTTGGAAACGGCATCCTCCTGGAGGACACGGTGCCCCCTGGCGTCTTGGTCGACGGATTCATGGGGGTCACCGCTGGCGCGATGACCCCTGACCAGGACCGCGCCATGTTGGAGCGGGGTCTGGCGGGGATGCGCGCCTGGCATGAGACGTTCGGCGCCCGCGCGCGCTACGTGCTGTGGGATGTCTTCGGGCGGCAGGTCCATGATCGTCTTGCGGGCCGCCACATCGCCGACGGGCGTTACCGGCACCCGGTGTTCAACTACGACGAGATTGTCGCCGCGCTGCCCGGGCTCGACATCGTCGATCTGGCGCCGCTATTGCGCCTGCCAATACACGAACTGTCACGACTGTACATAGACGGCAGTAACCACCCCTCGCAGATCGGGTACCTGCTGCTCAACGGCCTCGTGTTCGACCGCCTCAGCGTGCGCGAAGCCTACGACCGTGCTGTCGCGACGGTGGAGGGCGAACTGCTCGGGCTCGCACAGAAGCTTTACGAGTCCGCTGACCGGCCTGTACTGGTCACCGGTAGATCCGCTTGGCTCGACACCATGTCGCGGTACATGGGAGCGAACGGAGCGCAGCGGCTGGCCGACGCCGGGCTCGTCCTCGCGCCGCTCGATCACGTTTCCGGTCAGCCCTCTCTGACTGAGATCGTCGAGAGAACCGAGCTAACCCAGTGTGCCGCCGTCGTCGTCTCCGCCGGCGGAAAAGACATCTCAGCTCTGCTGGCGCGTGCGTTCCGAACAGGACTCTCGATGTGGACGGACGTTCCCGTCGTCGACTGGGAGACCGCGACAGAGAAGGCTATCGGCGACCGACGCGAGACACCCCGGTTCGCTCGCCTCGACCCTGCCCTCCGCGCCGCCCCCGACGCGATCAAGCCCGCCCTTGTTTCCCCTGCGGTGGAGCAGGGGCCGCTCGGTACGCCATCGTGGTCTGGCATCACGGCACTCTTGCGGCAGGTCGCCGGGAGCCGCTGGCACGCACCGATGACAGGTGATTTTGAGGCGGTGGTGACGACCGCCCCGTCCGACCACGAAGGAACCGCAGCGGTCCATGGTTCGCAGGCGCGAACGTGCCACATGTAGCGTCGTTGACGGAAAGTTTCAGAAGCGGGGTGACAATCGAACATTTCCATCTACGACGCAGTCCCGGCCACCCCGCCAATCCCAGTACCTCCCGCTCGCCAGCCTATCTATACGGGTTGACCGAGGGCGTATCTGCAGACTTATCCAACTCGCTGCCGCTCGAACTTAGATTCGGCAATAGGTACGTAGGCAACGCCCCCGTGACTTTATCGGTTCTGGGCGATGTCGGAATCATTTCGAGCCGTGGTGAGGCTCACGCCGTGGTACGGCTTTCCGAGAGGGGCCGATTCGTATTCCTGACCGAAGTGGCAACTCGACAGATCTTTTCCGCCCGTCCTCGCGACTACGACGCCGTGGAGAGCTTCACCGCCACGCGGACCAGCGCCGAGGTCTGGGAGATGTTCGACCTCGAGGAGGCACCCGCGCCGGAGAATATCACTGAATCCTGCTTCGACCTACTGGCGGCCGGCGCGCGCGGCATCGTTGACGCTGTCATTGGCGGCGGAGCCTTACCAGGACTGCTTCGTTGCGCGGTGCACGCGGTGGCTTCCGCACCTGAGCTTGCTTCCGAGATCCGCGCCACTGGCGAAACGGAGCCTGTGTTTCGCGCATTCCGTGAATGGGCGAGCGACGAGTTGCCCTATACGATCGCACTGCTCGACAACCTGCTATCCCCCGGAGAAGCGCCCCTCACCATCGGCAGAAATATGGACTGGCTCTCCGCAAGCGAAAGCACGCCTGCAGACCGAATCGTCAATGACGCAATTCGCCTCTGCCTGGCGAAGGAGGTCACGTCGTGCGTGGTCGCTACCGCACGTAACGAAGGCGTCTACCTGCTGGAATGGATTGCATATCAGAGGCTTCTCGGATTCGAGCGGATCGTCATCTACACAAACAACAACACCGACGGCTCACTTCACCTATTACGAGAACTTCACCGAACGGGCGTCATAACGCTCATCGAGTCCGAGGTCAGCCCGGGCGCGGATGCCCAACTGAAAGCTTATAGGCATGCGGCCCGTACACTGCCCCATGCGATTTCCGCAGAATGGTGCGCATTCCTTGATACCGATGAATTCATCGTTATTAATAGCGACAGATTTGGAATGCTCAATGACTACCTCAACTGGGCCGCCCGTAAGGGCGGAGACGCCATTGCACTGACCTGGTCGTTGGCAGAGACAACCACTGCTGTCCAGGACTGGATCAACCTTCCTGTTCTCCAACGCCTCACCCGATCTTCACCGTTGCAGGTACCGCTGATCAAGTGCTTCTCTCGACCCGAGCTGATCGATTCGTCTAGCCCGCACTACCCCGTAGCGTCAAACGGCCTTGCGATGCGCATGTCAAATGGAGATGGCGAGCAACATCTCTGGGAGGTCGGCACCGACGAGCCGAATGACCCAACTCGAGCTGTCCGAGCCGCCAAAGATGCATGCCACCTGTACCACTTCGAGCTGCGAACGCTCGCCGAAATGATTTGGAAATACTCCAGAAACCGGGGAAATTACGCTCTCCAAGACGAAGACCTGCAGATGAACGCAGACTTCCCTGGGCGTCTCCATCACTTCAAGAGGTGCTTTGCAGACGCCGAGTCGACCACGCTTCCTTTTGTGTCCGTCACTTCCGGCCTCCGTAGGGAGATGGACTACCTTCGGACACTTGGCGGAGTATCCAGCGCGGAAGAGCAAATGAAGATTGTCACGGCGGCAAGATTCCAGAAGCTAATCAGCCGCCTTCCGGATTACCTTGCGTCCGACCAGGCGGCTGCCATCGATTCCGAGAGCCGAGCCCTGCTTGAGGCGGTCGTTGCCGCCGGCCGGCTCGCTGCACGGCCACGTGACAACCAGTCTTAAACCACTGGGGCGACGGTTCAGTGCATGAGGGTCTCGCGTTCGAAGAGGGTCAACTTCTCGGGTGGAAGGTTGCCGGCACCAACTCACAATGGCGCCACTAGCTGGACCAGCTGTCAAACACTTGAAAGGACGAGCTGAAGGAATACTTCAGGCACCGACTAAGTGGGCTACCCAGGCAGATTGGTTACCGGCTGCCCCGGCGGTGATTCTCGTAAT
Organism: Arthrobacter sp. 05T410; assembly: GCF_056396505.1. Taxonomy (NCBI): domain Bacteria; kingdom Bacillati; phylum Actinomycetota; class Actinomycetes; order Micrococcales; family Micrococcaceae; genus Arthrobacter; species Arthrobacter sp. 05T410. The sequence continues at coordinate 8,676 of NZ_JBFTLP010000018.1, forward strand.
GAGACAGGCCGGTAGGGCCTCGCGGCGTGCCGTCTCCGGACATGGTTGTTTGCGCAACCGCAGGGCGCGAGTGGGAGGGCCTCCCGGGTAGCGGTTCTTAGACAGCTCCACTCCACGCCGGGAGGCCCTCGTCATGCCGGAAATCTACGCCCTGTTCTGAAAACACCTGCATCAGCGTCCTTGGACAGTACAGCTGGCTCGCACCCTTACCCGACAGTGGCGAGTCAGCCGCGAGGAGCGGGCTTACTCGTCACCACGCCGAGCACCTCTTCGTCGGATGCAACGAGCAGCGACGAGATACGGCGGCTGTCCATGAGAGCGAGCGCATCCTCCATGCGCGTGGTGGGCGCGACCATCGTCGGGTTCACGGACATGATGTCCCTTGCGACAAGCGAGAACAGGTTCTCGTCATAGGTTTGCACGGCACGGCGAATGTCGCCGTCGGTGATGATCGCCGTACCGTCTGATGTCCCAATGAGAGCGATGCCCAGCTGACTCTTCGTCATCTGACGGATGACCTCAAGGATGCCGTCCGAGGGACTCGCCCACGGCAGATTGTCGGTGATCATCACGTCACTCACCCGTTCGAGGAGACGGCGCCCGAGTGCCCCGCCCGGGTGCAGCCGGGCGAAGTTCTCGGACACGAAGCCTCGTGCCTCCATGAGCGCCACTGCAAGCGCATCGCCCATCGCCAGCGCGGCTGTGGTGGAAGACGTCGGCGCGAGGTTGAGCGAGCATGCTTCCTCGGCGACCGCGACATTCAAGTGGAAAGTCGAGTGACTCGCGAGAGTCGAGGTGGGGTTTCCCGTCATCGCGAGGATGCGGTTGCCGTTGTCGAGCAGGAAAGGCAGCAGCGCGACGAGCTCCTGGGTCTCGCCTGAGTTGCTGATTCCGAGGAAGTAGTCGGCCTCCGTCGCCATGCCAAGGTCGCCGTGGAGCGCCTCGGCCGGGTGCATGAAGAAGCTCGGGGTGCCGGTGCTCGCGAGGGTCGCGGCGATTTTACGACCGATGAGACCTGACTTGCCCATCCCGCAGACTATTACGCGTCCGCGTGAGGTGAGGATATCCTCGACGGCAGCATCGAAGTCGTCGCCAACGCGCTCAATCAGGTCGGCGACACCTCTCGCCTCGGCGGCGAGGACCCGGCGCCCGGCTTCTGCATGCTTTCGTGCTGGGCTGTACGTGGCGTCACTGAACGACATGGCTACTCGTCATCGTTTCTATTAGGGGTCGGTACATGTCCTCGAGACTGAGGCCGTGTGATGCTAACACATGTTCCGCGGCCTCCCGGGCGACGCCGCGCCCGCCTGGGCGATCGAGTACGACGTCGGCGGCGGCAAGCACCAGGGGGTGCGCATCGCGCGGGGCGTAGAACCGGCCTACCAGGCCCGCCAGCGGCAGATCGACGACGTCGTCGCCGACATATGCGATTTCGTCGAAGGAGATACCGTGCTCGGCCTTGATAGCAGCTAGCGCCTCTGTCTTGCCTAGCGTTCCGGTCACCGCGACATCGAAGCCGAGCTGCTTGATCCGCGCGTCAAGGGGGGCGCTGGACTTTCCCGACAGCACGCCGCAACGGATTCCGTGTACACGCAGGAGCGATACGGCGAGCCCGTCTTGGACGTGGAAGCCTTTGACCGCTTCGCCGGCCCCGTCCATCCAGATGGTGCCGTCGGTGAGCACGCCGTCGACGTCAAGCAGGACGAGCTCGATCACGCGATGTCCAGCGCGGGGAACGACTTGACGAGATCGTCGATTGCCTTGACCTGCCCGAGGAATCCTTCGAGCGCGCTCAGCGGCAACGCGCTCGGGCCGTCGCACCGCGCGTTGTCCGGGTCCGCGTGCGCCTCGACGAACAGCCCGGCGAGGCCGAGCGCCATGCCGGAGCGGGCGAGTTCGACGACCTGGCGGCGCCGCCCACCGGAGGCGGCGGCGCCCGCCTCGCGGCGCTGAAGGCTATGCGTGACGTCGAAAATCGCGGGCGCACCGTCGCACGCCTCGACCATCTCCCGGAAGCCGAGCATGTCCACCACGAGGTTGTCGTAACCGAACTGCGAGCCGCGCTCGCACAAGATCACCTGCTCGTTGCCCGCCTCGGCCAGCTTGCGCTGGATGTGGGCCATCTGCCCCGGGCTCAAGAACTGCGGCTTTTTGACGTTGATGGGACTGCCGGTCTTTGCAAGTGCCACGACGAGGTCGGTCTGGCGGGCGAGGAATGCCGGAAGCTGCAGGACATCCGCCACCTCGGCGACGGGAGCGGCCTGCGCGGGCTCGTGGACGTCGGTGATCACCGGGACGCCAAACTCCGACTTGACGGCGGCGAAGATCCTGAGTCCCTCGTCAAGTCCTACGCCACGGTATGAGTCGACCGAGGAGCGGTTCGCCTTGTCGAAGGATGCTTTGAACACCAGTGGCATATCGAGCTTGGTGGTCACCTCGACATAGCGTGACGCCGCCCGGAGTGTCGAGTCGAGGTCTTCGATGACGTTGATCCCGCCGAAGATCACGCAGGGGCGGTCATTGGAAACGGTGATGTTCGGCCCGATGGCCACGGTTTTAGACATCCCCCGATCCTACTAGACTGGGCATCTCCAGTTCCCAATTATTGAGGATGTCCATCCATGCGAGCCCTCGCTGTCATTCCCGCCCGATACCTGAGCACCCGGCTCGAGGGCAAGCCCCTGCTCAAATTGGGCGAGCGCACCGTCGTGCAGAGAGTCTGGGATGCGACGGTCGCCAGTGGCGAGTTCGACGACGTCGTCGTGGCGACGGACGACGAACGAATCTTTGATGCCGTGCAGGGGTTCGGCGGCAGTGCCGTGATGACGTCACCGTCTCTGGCAAACGGGAGCGAGCGGGTCTCCGCTGCAGCCGACCTCATGCCGGGAGAGTACGACGTCGTCGCGAACGTCCAAGGGGACCAGCCGTTCGTGTCCCAGGCCGCCCTCAGCGCGTTGCTTGCGCCGTTCCGCGAGGGCGAGACTGCAGATATGACGACGGTAGGGATGCCGCTCCAGCCAGAGCTCGCCGACGATCCGAACACGGTCAAGATCGTCACCGATGCGCGCGGCCGGGCGCTGTACTTCTCCCGCTCCCTTATCCCGGCGAACCCGCGCGGAGTCGACCACCCGTATTTTCAGCACCTCGGGCTGTACGCTTTCCGCCGCGACGTGCTGCGCCGATTCCCGACGCTGACGCCCACGCCGCTGGAGCGGGCAGAGAATCTCGAGCAACTCCGAGCGCTCGAACATGGCCTCGTCATCGTCGCCCGCGTCGCCGTGAGCAGCAGCATCGAGATCAACACCCCTGAGGACTACGAGCGCGCCCAGGCTTGGGTGAACGAGCACGAAGATACTCAGTCTTGAACGGACGAGAGACCGAATCGACCCCGGGACTGTAAATACCCGAACCAGACCGCAAGCGTGAGCGCGGTCGAGCGCAGGAAGGCGTACCGGCTCCGGATCCACCTCGGCGGGGCTGCCATGTTCCGTTCGGCGGGGCAAAACCGGCTAGCAGGTACTCGGTAACCCTGTTGGGAATGTTCGGTTGGACAGTTGTGTTGCGGTTGGCCGATGCGTGACACATATCACGGGGGAAAAGCGAAATCGGATATAGCGCCAAGGGGTTATATAGTGGTCCCGTTTGGTTGCGCCACCTGCGCCCAAGACATTGACAGAACCGCGGCTACTGGGGGACTAGTGACACTACGACTAACCGTGATCGGTACGGGATACCTCGGCGCGACCCATGCGGCATGCATGGCGGAACTTGGATTCGAAGTTCTGGGCGTCGACGTCGACAAAGAGAAGATTGACAGCCTCAGCCGAGGCGAACTGCCCATCCACGAGCCTGGCCTGCCCGAGCTCCTGCGTAAGCATACGGAGTCCGGCCGCCTGCGCTTCACCACCTCATTTGAAGAGGCCGGGGCCTTCGGTGACGTGCACTTCATCGCCGTCGGCACCCCGCAGCGCGCCGGCGAGCACGCTGCCGACATGACCTACGTTGACGCATCGGTGGCAGCCATTGCCCGAGCGGCCACGAAGGACTCTCTGATCGTCGGAAAGTCGACCGTCCCCGTGGGCTCGGCTCGTCGCTTGAAAGGTCTCGTCGCGGAAGAAGCGCGCGATGGCGTCACGGTCAACTTCGCGTGGAACCCTGAATTTTTGCGCGAGGGCTTCGCCGTGGAAGACACCCTGCGCCCCGACCGCCTGGTGATCGGCAGCGATTCCGCCGCCGCCGAGGCCACGCTGCGTGAGGTCTACGCCGACGCCATTAGCCGCAAGACCCCGTTCATCGCCACGGACTTTGAAACGGCCGAGCTGGTCAAGGTGGCTGCAAACGCGTTCCTCGCGACCAAAATCTCCTTCATCAACGCTTTCTCCGAGGTTACCGAGACTGTGGGCGGCAACATCCGCACCCTGGCTGATGCCATTGGCCTCGACGCCCGGATCGGCCGCCGCTTCCTCAACGCCGGCATCGGCTTTGGCGGCGGCTGCCTGCCCAAGGACATCCGTGCACTCCAGGCACGCGTGTCCGAGCTCGGCCTGGACAGCACCATGCGGTTCCTGAACGAGGTCGACGAAGTCAACCTCCGCCGCCGTGACCGTGCGGTGCACGTCGCCGAGACTCTGCTTGGCACCCTGGAGGGCAAGCGCATTGCCGTGCTCGGCGTAGCGTTCAAGCCCAACAGCGACGACGTCCGCGATTCACCGGCCCTGGACGTGGCTGCCAGGCTCTTCAACAGCGGAGCAGATGTCAGCGTCTACGACCCCGCGGCCAACGCCAACGCTGCCAAGAGGTACCCGCGCCTGAACTATGTCGATTCGCTGGCCACCGCCGTGGCGGATGCCGACCTGGTCATGGTGCTGACGGAATGGAACGAATTCGTCAACGTCGATCCCGCCGAGCTGGCGGCAGCGGTCTCGCACAAGCGCATGTTCGACGGGCGCAACGTCCTGGACCACGAGAAGTGGACCGCAGCCGGCTGGGATATCGTCTCGCTCGGTCACAAAAGCAAACTGCTGGACCTCGCTTCGGTCATCTAGTTTGTAGTTCGTTCTGTCAATAGGCAGGAGGAAGTGGTCCCGGTTCGGTGTTCCGGGGCCACTTCCTTTTGGCCCGGAGTTCGGCTTGGGGTGTTTCAGCGTGTCGCAGGCGGCGACGTGGTCGGACCAATTGCGCAGGTTGGTTACCGCATGGGCGAGGTGTTGGCTGGAAGGCCCGGGCCTGCGTTGTCCGGAGGTGCAGAATGGCGGGGCTGACGGGCAAGCGATGATACCAGGCGCTTTTTGCAGGGAGCCTGCGTGCGCGGGTGTTGCCGGGCTTCGAGATCGCGTCTTAGGCGCGCTGCTGGCCGGAGGAGATCTCGGACGGGACCAGCCGGAGCGAGGCGCTGATCGTGGACCGGTGAAGCGGATCCAGTTCCCGCTTTAGAGAGGGAGGCTGCAGGTGGTCACCGGGGAAGTCCGGGACGATGACCTTGATGATCTGGTCCGGTTTCAGCAGTCTGGCCATGTGCAGTGGGTCCTTAGAACTGGCGGCCCAGACACAGCGACAATTCTGCCGCCGTAGTCGCCCGGTCCGAGGCGGCGTCTCGTGTTTGCCGGCACCACCCCCAGCTCGGAACTCAAGGCCAGCTAGAGGGCGCTGGGCGATCCCGTCCAGCGCCTCTTGAACGGTCAGCAATAAAGGGACTTTTTGGGCCACAATCACCTATTTCAAAATATGCCACTGTGTTACGTTACGCACATGACGATGGGTGGCGTAGCCGCAGCCTTAGCCGCGGTAATCCTTGCGACGAGTAATGCACTTGGCCCCGCGGAGGTTCGCAGCCAACCTCCAGTTCCGTCGGCACCAGACTTGCTGACGAACGCTGCTCTTGCCTGCAGCAGGGACCAGGGGATTCCCGACGACGCCGGTACGTCGCCAACGTATCGCTTTGTCTCAGCCACGCCGGTCGGAACTACATGGGCGGGCCAATCCGTGGGTCAGGACATCCTGGTCGTCGGAAACACGCAGTACGTTGCCTACTACGATGCCAGCCGTAGGTTAGTGGTGAAAAGCCGAGTGGGCGCCGGCCCCTGGGGGACCAAGGTTCTGGATACCAGCGTCGGCTGGGACAGTCACGACGGCATCACCATGGAGTTGGACAATATGGGAAACCTGCATGTTGCCGGTAACATGCATAACTCGAAACTGAACTACTACGTCACATCCTCACCCGGGAACGTGGCTTCCCTTGCCAGGGTCCCCACTCTCGCTGATTCAAGGTTGGAATCTGCGGTTACCTATCCCCAATTTTTGAAGAGTACATCGGGTGAGTTGTTCTTCAAGTTCAGGTACGGCCGAAGCGGGAACGGCAGCGACTATATGTACCGCTTTGTGGCGGCAAGCAGAAAATGGCAGGTTATTTCTCCTCAGGGTCTTCTGGACGGGCAAGGGAGCAGCAATGCCTATTCCAGTGCTCCGATCGCCGGACCGGACGGATTTTTCCACATGGTGTGGATGTGGCGGAACACACCTGATGTATCGACCAACCATTCGTTGTCTTACGCAAAAACCAAGGATTTTATTCACTGGCAGAATGCCCAAGGCGCCAACCTGACCCTTCCCTTGACAAAGCAGAGCCCTACGATTGTCGACCCGGCACCGGTTGATTCGGGTTTGAGTAACCCAATAATGCGCATTGGCTTTGACGGGGCCAGACGGCCCGTCATCAGTTATACGCGTTACGACGCTGCGCGGGGGAATCAGCTCTTCGTCGCCCGGGCGGACACCTTGGGAACGTGGTATCGAACGCAGATAACGCGTTGGAACGGCGTTTTTCCTGTAACGGGAACCGGCAGCATACGCTTTCCCTTCGCTGTCGGATCTGCTGAGCCAGGAGCACCTGGCACGCTAAAACTCAGCTACAGCTGCTCTGGCAAGGGGCGCACGGTAGTACTGGATGAGAAGTCGCTTGCCGTAAAGTCGGACGCCCCGTCGGTGTCACCGCTTGTGGGCAAGCCGGTACTGCCTGTGCTGAGAAAGGACTCCAAGCTGGTGACCCACCAAGTTTTGACGGAGGCGGACAAGAGTCTCTACATCCTGCGGTGGCGCTCGATGCCTGTGAACGGTGACAAGCCCCGGGCGGTGATTCCGCCAGCTGAACCTCTCCTCATATTGGAGTACAAGTCCGACTAGCAGCCGGTCGCCCTGCCACTTCGCCTTAGGGTGACGCGTAGAACTTGCCCGTCGTGCTCAGCGATACGTTTGTGTGGAAGAGAAACTTTCGGCGGTCCAGGCATTCGTCTCGAAAAGCCCAGTATTCGTCGGGTCCCCCACTCCTCCCGACTTTGGACAGATAACTGCTCCGGTTGGTATGAACTCGGATGCAGTTGTGACGCCTGTAAAAATAGCAGTCTGCGCCACAGCCAAAGGGGCACTCAGGCGCAGCGAATGTGCAGCTTAGTGGGCGTTCTAGCCTTGATAAACAGCATGTCGATTTGCACGCCTTCGTCAGGCTGTCGGTCGAATGCAGGCAAATGCTAAAGGGAACGGTAGAGCTCGCCCGTGGGGGTCAGTGACCCGTCGTTCCGGAACAGGGCGGAGGCTCCCATGATGGGATCGCCGTGGACCCGGGTCTTCCAGGCGAAGCGCTCCACGTAGGACATCTCCCGGAGCCCGGCAACGGTTTCCTTCATGAAAGCCAGAATTTCTTTCTCCGTGAACCGGGAGGGCGACGAGGCCGTGGCTTTCCAGTCGGCCACGGCAAACTCAGTAATCCATATTGGCTTTCCGTAGCGTTCATGCAGCTTCTGCACCGTCTTCAGGAATGAGTCTGCACGGGGCGAGGCGTAGGAGTGCATCGTGACAAAATCCACCTGCAAGTCCTTCGCTGCTGCCTGGTCCATGAATTTTTTGAGCCAGTCGCCCAGCGCCTGAAACGGTGCCGGAGACCCCAGCCTGAGCCCCGATTGTTCCAGCTGCGGCCACAGCTTGATGGCAGTACCCACTGACATGTCCGATTGGGCACTGTAGTCCGGTTCGTTGAAGCCGAGGAGATGTTTGGCCCCCGTCCACTGCGCCTCCGAGCGCACTTGCGCGATGGCGTTCCGCTCCAAAGATCCACGGCCCCAGATCATCGGTACATATTCAGCGGCTTGCCTCGAAGCCGGCTGGAGGGACGGGTAGCTTGCTCCCCAGTTGTAAAACCAGTCCAAGTCCAGCGAATCGAGCTCATCGAAGTCGAATCCGTTAAAACGGGGCATCCCGACGCCCTTGCTCGCATATCCGGGCTTGGGCCGGCGGGGCCGCAGCGTGGCTCTTGGTGTGGTCGGAGCAACCCGTGGCGTTGGCGGCGCCGACGGCGGCCTGGGCCCGGGGGGCGTATCCGGGGTACAAGCCGCCAAGGCGGCGGCACCGGCGGCGAGGGGGACGGTAAGAAAGGTCCTGCGGTCCATATGCACCCCCCTGGCATAGTGGCGGAATCCGGTCAGAATCCAAGGGAGCCAGAGCTGCAGTAGGAGAACGCAACTCTGCCAACCCGCATCCTTGCCCGCTGAACACTCATTCTTCCACGAATGATCGACCTGATTCGACTCGCCGTCCGGGGTCCGGACCCGGTGCGGGCCGCGCGCCTAAGCCCCGCTGAACTCCGCCGTCCGGTAGCCGACGCCCAGCAACTCCTCGATGGCCGCCACCGTGCGGGCTGCGGCCTTGCCGTCGCCGTAGGGGTTCACTGCGTTTGCCATGGCGGCAAAGTGCGCGGAATCGTGCAGGAGGCGGGTCACCTCCGCAACAATCCGCTCCTCGTCCGTGCCGATCAGCTTGACGGTCCCGGCCTCCAGGGCTTCCGGCCGCTCCGTGTTTTCCCGCATCACCAGGACCGGCTTGCCGAGGCTGGGCGCTTCCTCCTGCACTCCGCCGGAGTCGGTGAGGACGATGTGCGCCCGGGACAGCAGCCGGGTGAACTCGCCGTAGGCCAGCGGCTCCGTCACCAGGACGTTGGCCTTGCCCTCCAGCGCGGGAAGCACGGCCTCGCGCACCACCGGGTTCTTGTGAGCGGGCAGCACGATGACAAGGTCCGGCTCGGCGTCGGCGATTCGGGCCAGCGCCCGGCCCACGTTGCGCATGGATTCGCCCTGGTTTTCGCGCCGGTGCGTGGTGACCAGCAGGATCCGGCGGCCGCTCGCGTCCAGTTCTTCCAGCCGTGGGTCCGTGAAGGGGAGCTGCTTGTCCACCGTGGCGAGGAGGGCATCGATCACGGTGTTGCCAGTCACCACGATGTCCTCCGGACTGATGCCTTCCCTTTCCAGGTTTTCCCGGCTGGTGGAGGTGGGGGCCAGGTGCAGGTGCGTAATCTGGCTCGTGATCTTGCGGTTGGCTTCCTCCGGAAAGGGCGAGAGCAGGTCGCCGCTGCGCAGCCCGGCCTCGACATGGATCACAGGGATGCCGTGGTAGAACGCCGCGATGGCCGCGGCGGTGGAGGTGGTGGTGTCGCCCTGGACGACGACGGCGTCGGGCCGGGTGCCGGCGAAGAGCTTCTCCAGCCCGTCGATGGTCCGCGTCATGATGGCCGAGAGGGATTGCCCCTGCTGCAGGATGTTGAGGTCGTGGTCCGGAACGATGCCGAAGAGGTCATTGACCTGGTCCAGCATCTCGCGGTGCTGCCCGGTGACCGTCACGATGCAGCGGAAGAGTGGAGACTCCTGGAGCGCGCTGACGATCGGGGCCATCTTGATGGCTTCCGGCCTGGTTCCGAAGATCGGCATGATGCTGTGCATGGTTTTCCCCAAGGGTGTGCGAGCGGTTACTAAGGTTTATGGGCCGGATTCAGCCGAGCAGCAGCGCCAGCACGATGGCCGGCACAGCGATGGCTACAAAGAGAACGCCTAGGAGTGCCACCCGCCGTTTGCGTCGGTACTGCGTGTCCCGGAGGAGCTGCTGGGATTCCTTGTCCTGGGCTTCTGTCGCCGCGTTTGCGGCATCCCGGCTTGCGGTGTCCAGATCCGCAGCGTCGTGGTTTGCGGTTTCCGGTTCTGCAGGAGCCGGCGCCTCGGCCGACGGTTCCCTTTTGAACGGAAGCGGCTCCGCCCCGGGCACCAGGAGGGTGTCCGGGATCTCAGTGTGCATGCGGCGCCTGCGGAGGTGCCGGGGCGCGGCAACCAGCGGGGGAGGGCCGTCAGGAGAGCGTTCCAGCATGTCCTCCTCGCCTCGGTCAGATGCCAGAACCGGCTGACCAGTTCAGCCGGCTGAGGTTCAATTGTTACATTTTCGCTCACTGATTGGCGCATTCCGGCCGCAAGGAAGCGTCGATCAGTCCTCCGGTTTCGATCACAAACCGCCGCAGCCATTGGGCCAAATCCAAGTCCGGATGTGAGGCAACCATCTGTACGTCCGCCGTCGTGCACTGGCCAATCAGGCGCCCCGCGCGGGTGAGGTGATAACTGGACGACACTACGGTGACGGACTTCCAGCCGTTGGCCTTGACCAGGTTGGAGATTGCCAGCGCTTCGCCGCGGGTGTCCAGGTCCGGGGGCCGGAAGCAGACGACGGCCGCGTTGGGGAAGACGGCTGAATTACACGCCTCGTCCGCCACCCGATTGCCGAACGTGTCCGTGTGCGAGATCACGAGGACCGGAACGTGGAAATCGGCCTGGAACTGGCGCGCCACCGGCAGGCGTTCGGACGCCGCGCCGCCCAGCATGATGACGGCGTCCGTCCGGTGCACGCTGAGCGGGTCCACGTTGACGAACAGTTGGAGGGCGATGATCAGCCACAACAGGAGGCCTCCGACGGCGACGGCGAGCACCCTGCGGGTGGCGGTATTCACCGCGGCAACGGAAGGAAGCACGGCTAAGAGTTTGGCACGCGGTTTTCAGGTGGCGAAATGGTGCGCCGGTACTGCGCCAAAACTTGCATAAAAGAATGCGTGATGCAGTTGTGATTTTGGAGATCAAAGTTACTGGGGTGACAGATGTGGATTGCCGTTTATGCTGTAGGCAACTTACGTCGCTCCCACCAACAGGTCTCCACCTGCGGTCTCACCCCTAAGCGAGCAATCTTGCGAAAACTAAACATAGCGGCAACCGTGATTGCCGCCGTGATGCTGGCAGCAACCTTGCCGCAGGCCGCCGTGGCCGCTGTCGAGGTGCCGGCCGCCGGACAGGTGTCCGCCGGAGCGCTGGCGCCGGCGGCTGCCATGCAGACTGGTGCCGTGCCGGCGGTGTCGGATCCAAGCCTGCAGGGGCAGGTGGATGACTTTGTGCGCCCGGAACCTCCCGCAGGCAGGGCAAAGTCCGAGTACACCTACGTCAGCGCGCCGCTGGCCGGCACGTTGAAAACCACACTGGTGACGGTGCAGCTGGCCGACAAGACTGCAGCCGAAACGGACGCGGCCGTCCCCATGGCCGCTGCGAAGGCCTCGCTCAGCGCCGCTAACCGCTACTGGGCCTACGCCACCGCGGGCCGGGTGGACATTGCGCTGGCCTCCTCGCGCCAGCTGCACAAGTCCGCCGCGACCTCCAAGCAGTCGCCGGCGCAGATCGTGGACATCGTCTCCCAGGAGCTGGGCTGGACGCAGAGTTCCTACACGGCGCTGGTCATGTTCATCCCCGGCGCCTACCTCACCAACGGCGCCGCGGGAATGACCTACAGCAACGGCAACATTGGCGGCCGCATCCTGATGCCGCAGAACAGCCGGCTCTCCACGCCGGTCCTGGCACATGAATTCGGGCACGCCCTCGGCATGGACCATGCCAACAGCCTGCTGTGCGGCAGCGGCGCCATGGACGTGGCCTCCGGGCCGTTCGCCGGGTTCGCGGATGCCACCTGCAGCATCAAGACCTACGGCGACAACCTGGACCTCATGGGTATCTCGCACTTCGACCTCATGCCGGAAATCAGCGCCAGCTTCTGGGAAATGGGCCGGTTCGGCAACGGCAACGAGATCGCCAACCTGGGCACGGTATCCGCCCCCCGCACGGTGAACCTCAAGCCTTGGGCCGGAGCAGGTGCCAACCGCGCAGCGAAGTTCACTGACCCGAAGTCCGGAGAGGTGTACTTCCTGGAACTCCGCACCCCGGTCGGTTACGACTCCGTCATTGCGCAGGACGGAAACCGCGGCGTGAAGATCACCCAGCAGGGCGGCGGCAACTCCTCGATTCTGCTTCCTCCCAATACCCGGGCGACCGCATTCAACGGCTACTACAGCAACACCCAGGCCTGGCAGGCCGGCCAGACTTTTACAACGCACGCCGGCACCAGGGTCTCCATTGACGCTGTCAGCAACACCGCGGCCACCGTGACGATCCGTCCGCCGGGTGCGCCCGCGAAGGGCTCCTTCGACAGCGCAGCCTTCGCGGTCACCTCGTCCGGCGCCACCATCAACGTCCGCGGATGGTCGGTGGATCCGGCGGCGGCCTCCACCTCCACCCAGACGCACGTTTACGTCACAGCACCTGACGGGACGACGACGGGCCACGCCTTCACCGCGGACAAGCCGCGCGCCGACGTCAACGCGGCGCTGGGCATCAGCGGAAACCACGGCTTCCAGGAGTCGATCACCGTCAAAGCGGCCGGACAGTATCAGGCCTGCGCCTATGCGATCGGCATCTTCAACAACACAGCACTGGGCTGCCGGACCCTCACCCTGGCCGGCACTCCCGCTCCCGAGGGATCCCTCGATGAGGTCACCACCGCCATGGTGTCTGGCAAACCGTCCATCAAGCTGCGGGGCTGGGCCGTGGACCGCGGCCAGGCAGGCGCGTCCATCCCGGTCCACGTCTACGTGACCACCCCCGCAGGGGCCACCACCGGCCAGGCCTTCACCGCCAACCTGCAGCGCCCGGACGTCAATCAGGCCTTGGGGGTCAGCGGCACGCACGGGTTTGCGGTCACCGTCCCGGCGACCGAGACCGGCACGTATCGGGTCTGTGCCTACGCCATCCCCGTCGCCCCTTTTGCTGCCGGTAACACCACCCTGGGCTGCCGCAACGTCCCGGTGGCTGTCAGTGACCCGCCCACCGGATACCTGGATTCCGTGGCGTTCATCAACGCCGGGTCCTCGGCGCGGCTGGACGTCGCAGGCTGGTCCTTCGACGCCGGCGTACCGTCGGCGTCGATCCCCGTCCAGCTGAGTGTCACGGCGCCCGACGGCAGCACCAAGTCAGTGACCACCACCGCCAATGCTGCCCGGAGCGACGTCAATGCCGCCATGGGGATCGCCGGTTCGCACGGGTACCAGACATCCGTGAGCGTGACGAAGGCCGGTACGTACCGCGTCTGCGCCACCGGAATCGCGGTCGCGACCCTGACCAAGGGCAACGGCTTCCTGGGCTGCGTGAACGCTACGGCGACCCTTGCTGCGCGGCCGGTCGGCTACGTGGACTCCATTGTGGTGCAGACCAGGACGCCGTCGGCGGTTATCACGGCTTCCGGCTGGACCTACGAACCCGGTACACCGGCGGCCTCCAACGCCGTACATATCTACGTCACGGGCCCGGACGGCAAGACCAAGGGCTACCCCTTCACCGCGAACGGGACCCGGCCGGACGTCAATGCCGCGTTTTCGCTGACCGGAAGCCACGGATTCCAGAACAGCATCCCGATCACCCTGTCCGGCCGCTACCGCGTGTGCGCATACGGCATCTCCGTGAGCCCGCTGAGTGCGGGCAACACGCTGCTCGGCTGCCGGGATGTGGTTGCGCAGCCCGCAGCCCCGGTGCGGGGTTACCTCGACACCGCCCGCCTCTCCGGGACCAGCACGAATAAATCGATCGTGGCGACCGGCTGGGCCATGGATCCGGGCTTCACGAGCCAGAGTGTTCCGGTCCGCGTCACCGTGAAGTCACCGGATTCGAGCTCCAAGAGCTACAGCGTCACGGCCAACCTGGCCCGGCCGGATGTAAACAGCGCGCTGGGCGTGACGGGAAACCACGGCTACCGTGCCGCCATTCCCATCAAGGCGCGGGGCAAGTACACCGTCTGTGTCTCCAGCGCCGGGGCCGGCGTCCTGCGGACCGGGGTGTCCGCGCTGGGGTGCCAGTCCCTTACCTACTGACGGACCGGAGGGTTCCTTCGAACCCTCCGGTCCGGCACGGTCAGTCCCTCGCGGTAGCGTAGGGCTGTGCCTGAAACTGTGCCCGAACCTGTGCCCGAAACCGCTGTCCCCGAAACCGCCGTGCCCGAAACCGCTGTGCCCGATGCCCTGCCCGCGGACGCCGCACTGACCGTTGCCGGCCTCTCGGAGTCCCAGCTGCTGGGACGCATCTTTCCGCGGCTCACGATCCCGCAGCCCAATGGCGGACCGGCGGCGGCGTCGTACTTGCTGCTGGGGCCGGGGGACGACGCCGCGATTGTCGCCGCGCCGGACGGGCGGACCGTGCTGAGCATCGACACCCAAGTGGCGGACCAGGATTTCCGGCTCGAATGGAACAACGGCTACCGGACCACCGGGTACGACGTCGGCTGGAAAGCCGCGGCGCAAAACCTCAGCGACATCAACGCCATGGGCGCCCGGGCCACGTCCGTTGTGGTCAGCCTGACCATGCCGCCGGAGACCCTCGTCTCCTGGGTGGAGGATTTCGCGGACGGCCTCGTGGCCGGCATCAGGGGCCTGGGGGCTCCGGCCTGCGCGGTGGCCGGCGGCGACCTCGGCCGCGGCCGCGAACTGGCGGTCAGCGTGGCGATCCTGGGGACCCTTGACGGCAAGGAACCCGTCCTGCGCTCCGGGGCCCGGCCAGGGGACACCGTGGCCCTGGCAGGAACAGTGGGCCGGGCCGCCGCCGGGCTGGCGCTGCTGGAGTCGAACGTCCCAGTGGGCGCCCTGACCGCCGGGCAGCGTTCCCTCCTGGACACCCAGTGCAGGCCGCAGCCGCCGCTCGCCGCCGGACCGCTGGCCCGTGAGGCGGGGGCGTCCGCCATGATGGACATCTCGGACGGCCTGGTCCGGGACGGAAACCGCATGGCGGCCGCCAGCCGCGCGGTGCTGAACCTGGACGCCGCCGCCCTGAAGGAGCTGGCCGCCCCGCTGCTGCCGGCGTCGGAGCTGTTGGGGGCAGACCCGCTGGCCTGGGTCCTCGGCGGCGGTGAAGACCACGGGCTGCTCGCCACTTTCCCGGCAGGGGTTCCGCTCCCTCCCGGGTTCACTGCGATAGGCTCGGTAGAGGCCCCTGCACCAACCGAAAGCATGGGAGTAACGATCGCGGGCAGGCCCGCTGACGCTGTGGGATGGGATCACTTTGCAGACTAAGATTGCCGCCAACGCGCAAGCGATGAAGCGGTGGTTGGGCAAGGCGGAAACCACGCTCGGCAACCACAGCGACCGCCTGAACGCCATCAACATCTTTCCGGTAGCCGACGGCGACACCGGCACCAACCTCTACCTGACTGTCCGCGCCGCGGCCCACGCCGCGGACGCCGCCGTGCCGGGACACCCGGACGGGGCGGCGCACGCGGCGCCGGACCCGACCCTGCATGACGTTGGCGCCGTCCTGGCGCTGGCCGGCCAGGTTGCCATGGAGCAGGCCCGCGGCAACTCGGGAACCCTGTTCGCCGTCTTCCTCTGCGCTGCCGCCGAACCCCTGGCCGGGCACACCCGGATCAGCTCACCCCTGCTGGCTGCGGCCCTGAACCGGGCCCAGATCCGGGCCTGGTCCGCGCTGAGTGATCCCGTGCCCGGCACCATGCTCTCCGTCATGGAGGCTGCCGCCCGGGCCGCGGCCGCGGTGGACTCCGCACACGACGGCGATGACAGCAACCAGACCCTGGGCCTGGCCCTGGACGCCGCCGTCGAGGCGGCCCTGGCCGCCGTGGTCCGCACGGAGGAGCAGCTCGCTGCCCTGCAGGCCGCCCACGTGGTGGACGCCGGCGGCGTGGGCATGCTGCTCATCCTGGACTGCCTCCGCTCGGCCGTGCTGGGCGAGGAGCTCCAGAGCGAACTGCTGGACGGACTGCACGGCTACGACGTCCAGGATCCGCATATCCACGTCGGCATGCCGCGCGACGAAGGTGTCGAAGTCATGTGCACCATTTCCCTGTCCCCGCTGGACGCCGCAATGATGCGCCAACGGCTCGACGAAATGGGCGACTCGGTGATCATGAGCCAGGTCGGCGGCGGCGCCGACGCCGCCGGGCTCTACCGCTGGCGCGTCCACGTCCACGTCCTGGATGCGGACCTCGCCGTCGCGCTGATCCGTTCCCTGGGCGAGCCCACGGACATTTCCGTGAGCGAGCTCGCAGTCCCGCGCGACCCGGAGGCACCGGCCGCCACAGTTGCCGCCACCGCTGCCCCTACAGTTGCCACTGCGCGTGCCGCCGAAACCCGAAACCCCGACGGACATGCACGCTGAACTTGAACTGGGCCTGGAGCGCCGTATCGGCAAGCGCTCCGCGGCTGTCATCGAAAAACACCTTGGCATCACCACTGTCGGCGGGCTCCTGAACTATTTTCCCCGCCGCTACCTCAGCCGCGGCGAGCTCACGCCCATCAGCGAGGTTCCGCTGGACGAGGAAGTGACCCTGATCGCCCGGGTGGTCTCCAACAGCACCCGGCCCATGCGCGCCAGGCGCGGTTCCCTCACCGACGTCGTGATCTCCGACGACGCCGGCGGTGCCGCTTCCACGCGGGCCGCTGGCGCACCGCCGGGTACGCTCAAGGTCAGTTTCTTCAACGGGTTCCGGGCCAAGGCCGAGCTGCAGCCGGGCCGGCGCGCCATGTTTTCCGGCAAGGTTACGCGCTACGCCGGATCCCTCGGCCTGACCAACCCGGATTTCCTGCTGCTGGACGAGGACCCCGAAACGCCGGGCATTGACCCCGAGAAGCTCGCCGCCATGCCGATCCCGGTGTACCCGGCCACGGCGAAACTGACCAGCTGGTCCATCCAGAAGGTCATCTCGACGCTGCTGGACACCGTGGAACTGGAAACCCTCGGCGACCCGCTGCCCGCCGAGATCGCGGCGCGGGAGAAGTTCCTGCCGGTCGCGGACGCCTACCGGCTGATCCACGCCCCGCAAACCCCGGCGGACTACCAGCGGGCCCGCGACCGGTTCCGCTACCAGGAAGCCCTGGTGCTCCAGTCGGCCCTGGCCCGCCGCCGCGCCCAGCTCGCCGCCGAGGAAGCGACGGCCCGCCGCCCGGCACCGGACGGGCTGCTGCCCGCCTTCGACCGCCAGCTCCCGTTTACGCTGACCGCCGGCCAGGCCGCCGTCGGCAAGACGCTCTCCGATGAGCTCGCCCAGGACTCGCCCATGAACCGGCTGCTGCAGGGCGAGGTGGGCTCCGGCAAGACGATCGTGGCACTGCGCGCCATGCTGCAGGTGGTGGACGCCGGGGGACAGGCTGCCCTGCTGGCGCCCACCGAAGTCCTCGCCGCCCAGCACTATGAATCCATCCGGCGCACGCTCGGACCGCTCTCCCGGGACGGGATGCTCGGCGGGTTCGGCCCGGACGCCGTCCAGGTCACCCTGCTCACCGGCTCCATGCCCACCGCGGCGCGGAAGCAGGCCATGCTCGACGCCGCCTCCGGAACGGCCGGAATCGTGATCGGCACCCACGCCCTGCTCAGCGACAACGTCTCCTTCTACGACCTTGGCCTGATCGTGGTGGACGAACAGCACCGCTTCGGCGTGGAGCAGCGCGACGCCCTCCGGGCCAAGGCCAGCAAACCGCCGCACCTGCTGATCATGACCGCCACCCCGATTCCCCGGACCGTGGCCATGACCGTGTTCGGCGACCTCGAAACCTCCGTGCTCGATGAGCTCCCCGCCGGCCGCGCCCCGATCTCCACCCACGTGGTGGGGCTCGCGGAACACCCGGGGTGGGCCACCCGGATCTGGTCCCGTTCGCGGGAGGAGATCGACGCCGGCCACCAGGTCTACGTCGTTTGCCCCAAGATCGGCACGGACGACGACGGCGACTTCACCCCGGGCGAGGCCGAACCGTCCGCCGCGGACCTCGAAGGCGAGAACGGTTCCCGGGAACTCGCCTCGGTCACCGGCGTCGTGGAACATCTCCAGGACGAACCGGCCCTGGCCGGGGTGGCTGTGGCGCCGCTGCACGGCCGGCAGGACCCCGTCCTGAAGTCCGAAACCATGGCCTCCTTCACGGCCAACGAAACCAAGCTGCTGGTCTCCACCACCGTGATCGAAGTCGGCGTGGACGTCCACAACGCCACGCTCATGGTGATCCTGGACGCTGACCGTTTTGGCATCTCCCAGCTGCACCAGCTGCGCGGCAGGGTGGGCCGCGGCGGGCTGCCCGGAACCTGCCTGCTGGTCACCACCCTGGAGCCGGGCCATCCGAGCCGGCGCCGCCTGGATGCCGTAGCCGCCACCACCGACGGCTTCGAACTGTCCCAGGAAGACCTCAAGCTCCGCAGGGAAGGCGACATCCTGGGCGCCTCGCAGTCCGGCGGGCGCTCCACGCTGAAGCTGCTGCGCGTCCTCGAACACGAGGACGTGATCGCCCGGGCCCGGCAGGACGCCCAGCGGATCGTGGCCGCCGATCCCGCGCTGGCGGGCCAGCCCCGGCTTGCGGCCGCGATCGATGAATACCTGAACCCCGAGAAGGAGGCGTTCCTTGAACGCGGCTAGGACCACGAGCCAGGCAAACACGTCCGCAGGGGTCCGCGCATGAGCCGGATCATTGCCGGTGCGGCCGGCGGAAGCACGCTGAACAGCGTGCCCGGGAACCTGACACGGCCCACCACCGACCGTGTCAAGGAGGCCCTGTTCTCCCGGCTGGACGCCTTCAACGTCATCGCCGGCGCCCGCGTGCTCGATCTGTACGCGGGATCCGGCTCGCTGGGGGTGGAGAGCGGCAGCCGCGGCGCGGACTCCGTGGACCTGGTCGAATTCGACGCCAAGGCAAGCGCCGTCTGCCAGCGGAACGCCGCTCTTGTCAACACCGTCACGGGCCGCAAGGTGGTCTCCGTGCACCGCTCCAAGGTCGAATCGTTCCTCGACCGGGCCGCCGGCTACGCGATCTGGGACCTGGTGTTCCTGGACCCGCCCTACCCCCTGGACGAGCCGGCCCTCGCTGCCGTGCTGGCCAAGCTGGTGCCGCACCTGGGCGAGGGAGCGGTCGTGGTGGTGGAACGCTCGTCCCGGAGCCCCGAACCGGCATGGCCCCAGGGCATGGAACGGTTTGCCGAGAAGAAGTACGGCGAAACCCGGCTGTGGTTCACCGAGCCCGGCGTGGAAGCCGCGGACGCTGTGGAAGCCGTGGACCTGGAAGCCGCGGACGCTGTGGACGCAGCGGGCCTGGAAGCCGGGGACTAGCCGGCCAGCGCGTCCAAATCGACGCCGGCGAGCAGCCGGGCCGGATGCGGACCGCGCGCCGTGAGCGCCGCCGTCCAGACCTCCGGCCACGGCCCCTGCGTCCCGGTCAGGATGATGTTCCCGGGGTACCGGCCAGTGAACATTCCGGCCTCCGCGAAGGCCGAGACGTCGGCCATGGCCCGGCGCATGGCCGCGATCTGGCTCCGGACCAGGGTCAGTCCGGGTTCGTCGCCCACGTTGACGATCAACACGCCGCGCGGCGTCAGCCGGGCCGCCGCCTCCTGGTAGAACCCGGTACACGCGATGTGTTCCGGCGCCTCCGGCCCGGAGAAGATGTCCAGGATCACGACGTCGAAGCGCAGGTCCGCCGGAAGCCCGGCGAGGGCGTCGCGGGCATCGCCGATCACCGTGTGCAGCTCGGTTCCCTCCGGCAGGGGCAGCTGCGCGAGCACGAAGTCCAGCAGTTCCCGCTCCAGCTCTACGGCGTACTGAACCGAGCCGGGCCGGGTGGCCTGGATGTAGCGGGCCAGCGTCAGGGCCCCGGCGCCCAGGTGCAGCGCCGTGATCGGCTCGCCCCACGGGGCGGCGAGGTCCACCACGTGCCCGATCCTGCGCAGGTATTCGTAGAAGATGTCCGCGGGGTCGGCCAGGTTGACGTGGGACTGCTCGGCGCCGCCGATGCTCAGCACGAAGCCGCCGTCGGTAAAGGGATCCGGTTCGATTACGGCGTGCTGCCCGGTGGTCCGCAGGAACCGCGAGGCCCCGGGTTGCTGCCCGGCCATGTTCACAGCCTGTCGCGCAAGGTCGCCAGCCGCTCGGCGGCCTCCTCCAGAACGTGCAGCTGCTTGCAGAACGCGAAGCGGAGCAGGCTGCGGGTGCGTTCGGCGCCGTCGGCGTGGCAAAAGACGGGCACCGGGATCGCGGCGACGCCCACGAGGGCCGGCAGCCTGCGGGCCAGCTCCACGGAATCGGTGATCCCCAGCGGTGAGGTGTCCACGTTGACGAAGTAGGTCCCCTGCGGGGTCAGCACGTCGAGGCCGGCCGCGCGCAGTCCCTCGCTGAGGATGTCGCGCTTGTACCGGAGGGTGTCGGCGATGCCGGCGTAAAACTCGTCCGGAAGCCCCAGGCCCACCGCGATCGCGGCCTGGAAGGGCGTGCCGGAACTGTAGCTCAGGAACTGCTTGACCGTCCGGGCGGCGGCCACGAGCTCCTCCGGCCCGGAGAGCCAGCCGATCTTCCAGCCGGTGAAGGAGAACGTCTTGCCGGCCGAGGAAATGGTCAGCGTGCGCTCCGCCGCCCCGGGCAGCGTCGCGACCGGGATGTGCCGCACACCGAACGTCAGGTGCTCGTACACTTCGTCGGTGACGATGACGGCGTCGTATTTCGCGGCCAGTTCGACGACGCGCTCGAGCACCTCGCGGGGGAACACCGCCCCGGTCGGGTTGTGCGGATTGTTGATCAGCACCACCTTGGTGCGGTTGCTGAATGCGGCCTCGAGTGCGACCAGGTCCGGCATGAAATCCGGGGCCAGGAGCGGGGCGGTGACGTGCGTGGCGCCGGAGAGCCCGATGATGGCGCCGTAGGAGTCGTAGAACGGCTCGAAGGTGAGCACTTCATCTCCCGGACCTACCAGCGCGAGCAGGGCGGCGGCGATGGCCTCCGTGGCGCCGGTCGTGACGATGATTTCGGTCTGCGGATCCGGGTCCAGCCCGTAGAACCGCTGCTGGTGCACCGAGATCGCCTCCCGCAGCGGCAGGATGCCCTTGCCGGGCGCGTACTGGTTGGCTCCGGCGGCGATCGCGGCCTGGGCGGCCTCCTTGATCTCCACGGGGCCGTCCTCGTCCGGGAAGCCCTGGCCAAGGTTGATGGCGCCCGTGCTCAGGGCCAGGGTGGTCATCTCCTCGAAGATCGTCACGCCCAGCGAGCCATCGGGGGAGAGCAGGTTGGCGCCGGTTGCGGCGCGCTGCCACGGCAACGGCATGAGGGGGCTCATCGGGTGCCCGCCTTCTCGTCCCGGCCGGTGAAGCTGTCCATGGTGGTGTAGATCCCAAAGACCTTTCCGCCCACGAAGTCCCACGCCCGCACCGGCAGTATGCCCTTGAGTACTTTCCCCAGCGTGGCCATGGCGGGGGCGATCAGCAGCGGCCGCCCGGCGGCCGTAGCGCGCCATGCCCTGTCCACGGCGTCCTCGGGCGTCATGAGCGGGGTCAGCAGGGGACCGCGGGCTCCCTCGAACATGCCGGTGGAAATGTAGCTGGGGCAGAAGGTGGTGACTTTCAGGTGGCCGTAGCCCCGCTGCTCAAGCTCGAGCCGGAGCGAGTCGCTCCAGCCGATGACGGCCCATTTCGAGGCCGCGTACACGCTCATCCGCGGATTCGAGACCGTGCCGGCGGCGGAGGCAACGTTGAGGATCCGGCGCGGGCGGCCGGCGGCGGCCATCATGTCCGGCAGGAACTCCAGGGTGACGTACATGGGGGCGAGGGCGTTGATGTCCATGGTCAGGGCGATGTCACGGTCCGGGGCGTGGTCCCAGAAGTACGCGCCGCGGACAATCCCGGCGTTGTTCACCAGCAGCGCCAGCGGCCCCTCGGCCCGGGCCTCCCGGGCGGCGCCGGCAATCGCGGCGCGATCCGCCAGGTCCACCGTGCGGGGGACGGCGCGGGCGCCCAGGGCGGCAACTTCAGCGGCGGTGCCGGCCAGGGCATCGGCGTCGACGTCCCAGAGGATCACCACCCCGGCGCCTTCCCGGGCGGCGCGGAGGGCGTAGAGCCGGCCCATGCCGCTGGCGGCACCGGTGACCAGGACCACGCCGCCGTCCACGGTGAAAGGCGGCGCAGTGACAGGCCGCACAGTGACAGGCCGCACAGTGAAAGGAGAAGTCGCGCGATTGTTCGATGCTGACATTCAGCCATGTTATCCCGGGCTGCGGCGCGGATACGGTAGGTTCGGAGCATGAGACGCGCTGTTTGCCCTGGCTCTTTTGACCCCATCCACAATGGACACCTGGAAGTCATTGCGCGTGCCGCGGGCCTCTTCGACGAGGTGATCGTGGCCGTGTCCACGAACTATTCCAAGAAGTACCGCTTCAGCCTGGAGGAGCGGATCGACATGGCCAGGGAAACGTTCGCGTCCTTGCGCGGGATCGTGGTTGAACCCGTGGGGGAGGGTCTCCTGGCCGAGTACTGCCGGCAGCGCGGTGTATCGGCGATCGTCAAGGGCCTGCGTTCGTCCTCGGACTTCGACTACGAGCTGCCGATGGCCACGATGAACCGGCAGCTGACCGGTGTCGAGACGGTGTTCCTGCCGGCGGAAAGCCACTACCTGCACCTGTCCTCCACCCTCATCAAAGAGGTCTTCGCCCTCGGCGGGGACGTCTCGGACTTTGTTCCCCGCTCCGTGCTGAAACGGCTGGCCCCGGGCGAGCCGGTCCCGAACCGGGCGCGCAAAGTGTAAGCTTGACCGGTACTCGGCGGCCTGCTGCCGGTTGCGGGGCCCGAATCCGAGGCCGCTTGTGGTGTGAACCGCCGGCGTGCCCCCGGTTTGAGTCCGTCCGGAAGTTCAGGCTAAGATAGTACGTCGGTCATATGTTCAACAGGAGTTCTCATTAAACGAGATGCTAGTTCGCCCTTGGCGTTCGACGTCAAGGACCTTGGACGCAGTCCGGGAAGCATGCGGACGCTGACGGAACATGTACCCGCGCCAAGTGATCTTGGCGTGGCGCTCATTGGCGTGCAGGAAGGCTCGGATGTCGAGCTGGACCTGCGGCTTGAGGCCGTACACGAAGGAATTCTGGTATCAGGAACCGCGCACGTTGAAGTTACTGGCGAATGCGGCCGATGCCTGGATCCCCTTGCGTATGACCAAGAGGTTGATGTGCAAGAACTTTTCTTCTACGAGGATGCTGTGTTCTCCGACGAAGAAGACGAAGAAGAGCAACGTCGAGTCGAGCACGATCTGATCGATCTTGAGCCGGTGTTGCGGGACGCAGTTGTCACCATACTGCCGTTCCAGCCGGTGTGCCGGGAAGACTGCCAGGGCCTTTGCTCCGAATGTGGAGTGCGCCTGGAAGACGAGCCGGGGCATCACCACGAGGTCGTAGATCCTCGCTGGGCCGCCCTGGCTGACTTGGCTAAGCCTGACCGGCAAAACTGATTTGTAAGTGTTTTTCTAGAGAGAAATGAGTTAGCCGTGGCTGTCCCGAAGCGGAAAATGTCTCGCTCGAATACCCGCGCCCGCCGCTCCCAGTGGAAGGCAACTGCCCCCCACCTGGTGAAGACTGTCGAGAACGGCCAGGTCACGTACAGCCTGCCGCACCAGGCAAAGGTCGTTACCGACTCGGCTGGCACTGCGCTGTTCCTTGAGTACAAGGGCCGCAAGGTCGCAGACGTCTAATCCGCCAACAGGCTGAAAAAGATGTCTTCAACTGAAGAGCTTCTGAAGCGTCTCGGTGTCACTATTGACGCCGGGACGCTTCGTCTTGCGCTCACACACCGTTCCTACGCCTACGAAAACGGCGGCATCCCCACCAACGAACGGCTCGAGTTCCTGGGCGACTCCATCCTGGGGTTCTCCGTAACGGACGCGCTGTATCGTGACAACCCCACGCTGCCCGAAGGCGACCTGGCCAAGCGCCGCTCCGCCGTCGTCAGCACCCGGGCGCTGGCCGGCATCGGCCGCAGCATCGGGCTGGGGGAGTACATCTACCTTGGACAGGGCGAAAAGCTCACCGAAGGCAAGAACAAGGCCTCCATCCTGGCGGACACCATGGAGGCGCTGATCGGCGCCACCTACCTCTCCAACGACATCGAGACGGCCCGGCAGCTGGTCATGCGGCTGGTCGGCCCGCTGTTGAAGGACGCCGCCGCCCTCGGCGCGGGCACCGACTGGAAGACTTCCATCCAGGAGCTCGCCGCCAGCCGGCAGCTTGGGACCATCAACTACGCGGTCGACGGCTCCGGGCCGGACCACGCCCGGACGTTCGAGGCCGTGCTGCGGATCGGCGGCACGGACTACGGCACCGGCACCGGCAACTCCAAGAAAGAGGCCGAACAGGAAGCCGCCGCCGACGCCTGGCGCCGGCTGACCGCCCCGTCCGCGCCGGATCCGCAGCAGCTGCAGTCCCAGACCGGCAGCTAGGCAGCGGCGTTGCCTGAACTGCCCGAGGTCGAGGTGGTCCGGCGCGGCCTGGTGAGCTGGGTGCGCGGCCGGACCATCACCTCCGTCGAGGTGCTGGACCCGCGCTCCCTGCGCCGGCACGCCCTGGGACCGGACGACTTTGCCGGCAACCTTGAAGGCGCGCGGGTCCTGGACGTGGTCCGCCGCGGCAAATTCCTGTGGATGCCGCTGGCGGACACGCCCGCCCCGCCCGGAAACGGTACCCCGGCCGGCGAGCCCGCCCCCGCTGTCGCGCTCATGGCCCATCTGGGCATGTCCGGCCAGCTGCTTATGCAGGACCCCGGCGTTCCGGACGAAAAACACCTGAAGGTCAGGCTGCGGCTCAGCCCGGCCGACGGCATGCCCGAACAGCTCCGGTTCGTGGACCAGCGCATCTTCGGCGGCCTGTTCCTGACCACGCTGATCCCCACCGACGACGGCGGCCCCGGCGGCCTCGCCGAAACGCCGCTGCCGCTCATCGCCGAGGAAGCCGCGCACATTGCCCGTGACCCGCTGGATCCCTGGTTCTCCTTCGAGACCTTCTACCGGCGCCTGCGGGCCCGCAAAACCGGGCTCAAGCGGGCGCTGCTGGACCAGGGCCTGGTCTCGGGGATCGGCAACATCTACGCGGACGAGGCCCTCTGGACGGCGCGGCTGCATTACGCCCGGCCCACCGACACCCTGCGCCGACCCGATGCGCTGCGGGTCCTCGACGCCGCCCGTGCGGTCATGACGGATGCCCTGGCCGCCGGCGGCACGAGCTTCGATTCGCTCTACGTCAACGTCAACGGAGCCTCCGGGTACTTCGACCGTTCCCTGAACGCCTACGGCCGGGAGGGGCTCGAGTGCAAGCGCTGCGCCGCCGCCGGCCGGGTCAGCCGGCTCCTGCGGGAACAGTTCATGAACCGGTCCTCGTACACCTGCCCCGTCTGCCAGCCCCGGCCGCGGAACGGACGCTGGTAGGGGGCGTCCGGGCGTAGTGCCCGGCCAGCCTCGCCAGGCCCTCGTCAAGCGAAACGGCGGGGGCCCAGTTGAGGAGTTCACGGGTCTCGCGCTGGTCGAACCAGTGGGCCGTGGAGAGCTGCTCAGCGAGGAATCTGGTCATCGGCGGTTCCCCGGCCCGGCCGGACCGGGACCACACCTTCTCCACCACCGATCCCGCAGCCCGCGCGAGACTGCCCGGCACCGTCCACGACGCCGCAGTGA
Source organism: Arthrobacter sp. 05T410 (assembly GCF_056396505.1). Taxonomy (NCBI): domain Bacteria; kingdom Bacillati; phylum Actinomycetota; class Actinomycetes; order Micrococcales; family Micrococcaceae; genus Arthrobacter; species Arthrobacter sp. 05T410. Next base: position 34,296 of record NZ_JBFTLP010000018.1, read on the forward strand.
CGCCGCCCGCGGCGCAAATGCCAGCCAGCAGCTCACCGACCGGGCGGGGTTCGCCGTTGCTGACCACGAGCGCCCGGCCGTGGATGTGCTCCATCCGGTCAAGCGCGGCGACGATGGCCGAAGCGGCGTTGTCCACGTAGGTCGTGTCGATCAGGGCCGCACCGGCGTCGAGCAGCGGCAGGCGGCCGCGGCTGGCACGTTCCAGCACCCGTTCCACCAGCTGGGTGTCACCCGGGCCCCAGACGATGTGCGGGCGCACCGCCGTGACCCGGAAACCCGGCGAGTCCGCGGCCAGCGCCAGCAGTTCGGCCTCGGCCTTCGTGCGGGAGTAGTCACCGTGCGCGCGGGCCGGGTCCGCCGCCTCGGCGCCCAGCCCGGCGATGGCGGCCCCGGAATTGGCCACGGACGGGGAGGAAACAAACACCAGCTCCCGCACACCGGCCTCGCGGGCGGCCCGGAGCAGGCGGCGCGTGCCTTCGACATTGACCTCGTCGAACTCCGCGGCACGGCCCGTGAAGGACACCTTCGCGGCCAGGTGGATGACGCCCTCGGCGCCGGAGACGGCGCGGCGCACGGCGGCCTCGTCCGCAACGGACCCTTGGAGGTCCGTTACGCCGTCGACGCCGGAGGGGCGGCGCTGGAACGTGCTGACGGCGTGGCCCTGCCGCACCAGCAGCCGTGCCACCTCCCGCCCGAGCAGTCCGCTCGCGCCGGTGACGAGGACCCTCATGGCGTGCCCGGACGGCCGCCGGCCAGCACCGCCGAAGCCCACCGGGCCAGGCGGCTCCGGTCGATCTTGGCGTTGTGGCGGATGTCGGTCGGCTGGGAGGGGACAGCGAGCACGGCGGAGACGCCGACCCCTGCCGCGCGGGCGGCGTCCCGCACGCGGCCCGCCAGCTGCGGCGCGGCGGGACCGGCCCGGCGGACCGGCGGAACTGTTTCGACGACGGCGACGACAGCCTGGGTCCCGGACGGACCGACCCCGACGACGGCTGCCATCCCGACGTCGTCCAGGCGTTCGATGGCCTGCTCGGCGCCCACCGGCGTCACCACGGCGCCCGGGGCCGTCACGACGTGCACGAGGCGTCCTTCCACCCAGAGCCGGCCGGCGGCGTCGAGGTGCCCCACGTCGCCGGTGCGGTGCCATCCGGCCGTGCGGACGCTCTCGCGCTGGGTCAGCCAGAGCCGGTCGTAGGCTTCTTTCACGTGCGGGGCGCTGACGAGGATCTCCCCGCTCACTCCGGCCTCCCTGACGGGCTCGTTCCCGGGTGCGGTGCCGTCCGCGGCCAGCGGGATGATGGCCACGCGGGCGCCCTGCACCGGCCGGCCCACGCACACGCCGTTGCCGGCGCCTGCCATGGTTCCGGCGGCGGCGTCGGCCGCGGCGGCACGGATCTGTTCGAGGCTGATGTCCGTGACGGGCAGCGCCTCGGTCATCCCGTACGGGGTGTGCAGCGAGGCGCGCGGCAGCAGCCGCTGCACCTCTGCGAGGAGGGCTTCAGGGACCGGCGCGCCGGCGGAGAGCAGCAGCTCCACGCGCCCCAGCGCCTCGTGTCCGGCCCGGCTCAGGCCGGCCCGGGTGGCCAGGACGTTGCGCAGCGCCGCGGGCGAGGCGAAGACCACCGTGGCGTCGATGGCTGCTGCGGCGTGCGCCAGCGCGCTGGCCGTCAAGGTGCGGGGGGCGGTGACGTCCATGGCGGGCGTCACCGAAACGGCTCCGAGCGCCGGTCCCAGCAGGGCGAACGGCGCGAAGCCCGCCACCAGGCGTGCGCCCGGGCGGATCCCCAGCGTCGCGGCCACGGCATCGCGCATCGCCGCCAGCCGCCGGTGCGTGTAGACCACGCCCTTGGCGGGCCCGGTGGAACCGGAGGTGAACAGCACCGCGGCGGGGGCGCCCGGGTCCGGAACCGGGGCCGTGCCCGGGCGGGGCAGTCCGGGGCTGAGGCCGGCTCCGCGGCGGGCAAGGGCAGCGAGGGAGGTCTCGACGGCGAGGAGCCGGCGGCGGCGGGCCGGCAGGTCCCGCAAACTGATGCGCCGTCCCGGCCAGCCAAGTACCGAGGCGGCCGCCAGGGCCTTGTCGATTCCGATGAAGAAGTCCGGGGTGGCGCCCTTCACCGCACGGCTCAGGCCGCGGGTGCCCAGGCCGGCGTCGGCCACGATGACCACCGCGCCGAGCCGCAGGCAGGCGTAGAGGACCACGGTCAGGTCCACGCCCGGGGGAACCATCAGGCTCACCCGGGTGCCGTTCCCTACACCGGCGTCCTGCAGGCCCGCCGCGAGGGCGGCGATGTTCTGTTCGAGCTCCTGCCAGCTGAGCGAGCGGGCGACGCTGCCGTCCGTGGCCATTTCCGCGACGGCGGTATCCCCGGCCGCTGGTCCCGCCGCCAGCTCGGCGAGGGGCGCCCAAAGGGGCGGGACCCCGGCGCCGGGCTTCAGGGGCCCGGCCCCGAATTCCAGCATCGAGTCGTCGGCCGGGCCGTCGGCCGGCCCGCTGTCCGGCCCGCACTCCGCAAGCCACTCGAAGACGGGCGCGGCGATGTCCCGGTCTTCCGCGACCAGGTGGCCGGCACCCTCGAAGCGGTGAACTTTCGCGTCCGGCAGCCGGCCGATGAGGTCCTTGAGGTACCGGTCGGAAAAGATCGGATCGCGCGGGCCCCAGAGCATCAGGGCCGGAACCCCCAGCCCGCGCACCCCTTCCGCGACGCGGCTGAGCGTCGGAAAGCTGGGGTGGGACGCGTCGGCGGGAATGTCCGCGACAAAGTTCCCCACGCCGGCGCGTCGGCCGGCGCCGCGGTAGGGGGCCATGAAGGCGCCACGGACATCCGCGGCGAGCGGCGGGCGGGCCAGGGCATGCGTCACGCGCAGGAAGCTGTCCGTCCCCGTCGTTCCCCAGCGGTGCACGGCAGGGTGCAAGGCAAGCCGCAGTGCAGGCGGGATGCGGGCGCCGGAGGGCTGGTGCACGGCCGTGTTGGTCAGCACCACGCCGGCGAGCTGCTGCGGATGGGCCACGGCCCAGCCCAGGCTGATCACGCCGCCCCAGTCGTGGCCGACGGTGACGACCGGCCCGTCCAGGCCGAGCGCCGCGGTGAGGTCGCCCAGGTCGTTGATCCGGTCCTCCAGGCGCCGGAACGTGCCGGTGCGCTCGGAGAAGCCCATGTCCAGCTGGTCCACGGCCACCACGCGCCACGGGTGTGCGGGGTCGGATCCGGCGGCCAGCAGGGTCCGCCACAGGTAGGACCACGTCGGGTTGCCGTGCACGCACAGCAGGGTGCCGGCAGGAGTCAGGCCGCGGCGCGTGAGCTGGGCACCGTTGTCCAGCAGGTGCCAGCGGCGCACGGTGCCGGGCTCATCCGCGGCGGAGGTGGATGCCACATCGATCTCGCGCGACCATTCGGGGTCGACGCCGGGCCAGTCGGCGGCTACCAAACGATTTCCACCATGGCGGTGTTCAGGCCGGAACCGACGCCCATGCACAGCACGCGGTCCCCGGCGGCGAGAGTCTGCGCTTCGGCCGCGAGGGTCATGGGGAGGGAGGCCGGGCCCACATTGCCCCAATGCGGGAACGTGATCGGCACCTTGTCCGGGTCCAGGTCAATGGCGTTGATGATGGCCTGGGTATAGGCATTGCTCACCTGGTGCGTGACGTACCGGTCCATCGAGGCCCAGTCCCACTCCGGCTGGGCCTCGTGCCAGGCATCGACCACGAGCTGCAGGCCGCCGTCGAGCAGGCCTTTGGTGTCGGTGGCCATGCCGTCAATGCTGCCCACGCACAGTTCATGGTGCTCGGTTCCGGCACGCATCACGCCGCCGAGGACCCGGTGCGCCCCGGGGTGCTCGTCCGCCGGGCCCAGGACGGCCGCAGCGGCTCCGGAGCCGAGCGTCAGTGTGGCGAACTCGCGGTTGAAGTCCTCGCGGGTGGTCTCGGGCCGCTGCAGCCGGGCCAGGGTGGCCTCCTGCGTTGGCTGCGCGTCTTCACCGTTGACGATCATCGCGTACTTGATCTGGCCGGAGTCGATCATGTTGGCCGCCAGCGTCATGCCGTTGACGAATCCAAGGCAGGCGTTGGCCAGATCAAAGTTCATGGCCGACGAAGGCAGGCGCAGTCCGTGGTGGATCTTCACCGCGACGGACGGTTCGAGGTTGCGCCGCGTCACGGAGGTGTTGATCAGCAGGCCAATCTCGGACGCTTCGATGCCGGACTCGGCCAGGGCCTTTGCGCCCGCCTCGATGGCTGCGTCGTCGAACGATGTCCCGGGGGCCCACCAGCGCCGGTGTGTGATGCCTGCGACCCGTTCGAGCAGCTTCGGGGGGACCCTCAGCCGCCGCAGGGTCGAAGCCAGCCTGCGGTCGAAATCCATGGAACTGATGATCGTCGGAGCTTCGACGCTGCTTACCGAAAGTAGAGCGGTGTTGCTGTGCCGGAATGTTGCATTGCCTACCAATTCAAGCCCCTCTTCATGTCCGTCCTGCGCTCCGGCGGTGGCCGCTCACAAGCCCGAGAGCTTAACTATGCCCCGTGCAGGTCAATTCCCGCATATGCGGCCTCAGCCATCTGCGGCGGCTTCGCGCTGGTTCTGCGCGGAATGGCCGCAGATGCGCAGTAGATTGTAAGTATCCGGGGCCGCCCCGGAACCCCCGTGTCCGTCCGAATCATGCTTTCGCCGGACAGCGGACCAGTCCGCCGACCAGGAGAACCGAAGCGCCTTGCACCTGAAAAGTTTGACCGTCCGGGGATTCAAGTCGTTCGCCTCGGCGACGACCTTTGAATTCGAACCGGGCGTCACCGCCGTGGTGGGCCCCAACGGCTCGGGCAAATCCAACGTGGTGGACGCGCTGGCGTGGGTCATGGGCGAACAGGGAGCCAAGACCCTCCGCGGCGGCAAGATGGAAGACGTGATCTTCGCCGGCACCTCGGGCCGGCCGCCCCTGGGGAGGGCGCACGTCTCGCTGACCATCGACAACAGCGACGGCGCCCTCCCGATCGAATACAGCGAGGTCACGATCTCGCGCACGCTGTTCCGGACCGGCGGCTCGGAATACGCCATCAACGGCGCGGGATGCCGGCTGCTCGATATCCAGGAGCTGCTCTCTGACTCGGGCCTGGGCCGCGAGATGCACGTGATTGTCGGCCAGGGCCAGCTGGACAAGGTCCTGCACGCCACCCCCGAGGACCGGCGCGGCTTCATTGAGGAGGCCGCCGGCATCCTCAAACACCGCCGCCGCAAGGAAAAGACGGTCCGCAAACTCGAAGCCATGCAGGCCAACTTGTCCCGGCTCAGCGACCTCACCGGCGAAATCCGGCGGCAGCTGACCCCGCTGGGCAAACAGGCCGAGGTGGCCCGGCGCGCCCAGAGCGTCCAGTTCGAGGTCCGTGACGCCCGCTCACGGCTCCTGGCCGACGACCTCGTTGCGCTGCAGTCCGCGCTGGCGCAGGACGTGGCGGATGAATCGGCGCTCAAGGCACGCCGCGCCGTCGTCGAACGCGACCTCGAGGCCGGGCGGCAGCGCCAGGCCGTCCTCGAAGGGCTCGCAGCCGAGGCCACGCCCGCGCTGAACGCCGCGCGGGAGAACTGGTATTCGCTTTCCACCGGGCGCGAACGGCTCCGTTCCCTCGGTTCGCTCGCAGAGGAACGCCGCCGCCTGCTCGGCGCCGCGGACGTGGTTCCGGACACCGGCCGGGACCCGGACCAGCTGGAGCAGCAGGCCGCCCGCGTCCGCGACGAGCAGGCCGGGCTGGAACGGCAGATCCTGGACCGCACCGAGGCCCTGGACGCCGCGACAGCCGCCAAACACTACGCCGAACAGGCCGCCGCCGCCGAGGACAAGCGGCTCGCGGCCCTGCTCCGCGCCGCCGCGGACCGGCGTGAAGGCCTGGCCAAGCTCGCCGGGCAGGTCGGCGCGGCACGGTCCCGCGTCGAGTCTGCCCAGTCCGAGCTCGGCCGCCTCCGCGAATCGCAAAAGGCGGGCGAGGAGCGCCGCCGCCAGGCGCACAGCGAGTTCACGGCCCTGGAAGCGCAGGTCGCAGGGGTCGAGGACGGCGAGGAATCGCTCGACGCCGATTACGAGGCCGCGAGCGAGGCCCTCGAAACCATCATCGCCGAAATTGACGCCCTGAAGGCGGCCGAGCGTGAAGGCGAGCGGGAACGCGGCGCCCTCATGGCCCGCCGCGATGCCCTCCAGCTGGGCCTGAACCGCAAAGACGGCTCCGGGCATGTGCTCGGTGTGGCAGCCGGGGACCTGGCTGACGGGGTCCTGGGATCGCTGGCATCCATGATCGCCGTGGATCCCGGATTCGAGGCCGCCGTCGCCGCCGCACTCGGCAGCGCGTCCGACGCCGTGGTGGTCCGGGACCAGCAGACGGCCGCCGCTGCCGTGCGGCTGCTGCGCGCGGACGACGCCGGCCGTGCCGCGCTGCTGCTGGCCGGCCCCCCGGCCGGGTCCCCGCCGCCGGTGGCCGATGCGCTGACGGCCGATGCATTGTCGGCCGATGCAGTAGCCGTCGGCAGCACGCTTCCCGCGGGCGCGCGCTGGGCTGTGGATCTGGTGGATCTTGTGTCGGCGGCGGCACCGGATGCCGCCGGCCTGCCGCTGCCCGCCCTGCTGGCCGGCGTCGCCGTTGTCGAGGACCTGGATGCGGCCGTGCAGCTGATCGCCGCGCGTCCCGAGCTGACCGCCGTGACCCGGACCGGGGACGTCTTCACGGCGCTGACCGTGACCGGCGGCTCCGCGTCGGCGCCGTCGCTGCTGGAAGTCCAGGCCGCCGTCGACGACGCCGCGTCGAAGCTGGCCGCCGTCACCGCCGCGCTCGAACGCAACCGCTTCGCACTCTCCACCGCCCGGACCCGGCGCGCCGAAGCCCGGGACCGTGCCGACGCGGCCCTCGCGAAACTCCACGACTCCGACGCGAAACTCGCGGCCGTCGCCGAACGCCTGGGCCACCTGAACGCGGTGCTGCGCAGCGCCGTCGCCGAAAGTGATCGGCTGGCCGCGTCCCTGGCCAGGGCTGAGGCCCAGATTGTCAGCGAACAAGGTGCGCTGGAAGCGGTGGCGGCCCGGCTCGCCGCGGCCTCAGAGGCCCCCGCGGAGCAGGAACCTTCCCCGGAGCACCGGGATGCCCTGGCACTGGCCGCCTCGCTGGCCCGCACGGCCGAAATGGAAGCCAGGCTCGCCCTGCGCAGCGCCGAGGAACAGCTCACGGCCACCCGCAACCGGGCGGCGTCGCTGGAACGGGCCGCCGCCACCGAACGCCGGGCCCGCGAGGAAGCGGCGGAACGGGCCCGCCGCCGCCGGCTCCAGGCCCGGCGCGCCGCCGCCGTCGCCGTCGCCGTGCAGCAGGTCATCGGATTCATCGACGTGTCCGTCGAGCTGGCCCGCCGCGAGCGGGACAGCGCCGAGGAACGCAGGGACGCCATGGACCTTGAACTGGCCGGGGTCCGCAGCGGCAACGACGCACTGGCCCGCGAACTGGCCGAACTCACCGACTCCGTGCACCGCGACGAGCTCGCCCGCACGCAGCAGCGGCTGCGGATCGAGGCGCTGGAACTGAAGAGCGTGGAGGAGCTCGGGCTGACTGCCGGGCAGCTCGTGGCCGACTACGGACCGGACCTGCCCGTCCCGGTCCCTGCCGGCGACTCGGCGGACAAATGGGCCGCACTGCGCGCCCCGGTGGACCAGGACGGACGCGAGATTTCCGACGGCAAGCCCTTCGTCCGTGCGGAACAGGAAAAGCGGCTCAAACGCGCCGAACGCGACCTCGCGGCCCTGGGGAAGGTCAACCCGCTGGCGCTCGAGGAGTTCGCCGCGCTTGAGGAGCGCCACCAGTTCCTCAGCACCCAGCTCGAAGACCTGAAGTCCAGCCGCAAAGACCTGCTGGACATCATCAAGGAAGTCGACGACCGCGTCCAGAAGGTCTTCGCCGAGGCCTTCGAGGACACCTCCCGGCAGTTCGTCCGCGTCTTCGCCCGGCTGTTCCCCGGCGGCGAGGGCCGGCTGGTCCTGACCGACCCCACCGACATGCTCACCACCGGCATCGAAGTCGAAGCCCGCCCCGCCGGCAAGAAAATCAAGCGGCTCTCGCTGCTTTCCGGCGGCGAACGCTCCCTGACGGCCGTGGCGCTGCTGGTGGCCATCTTCAAGGCACGGCCCTCGCCCTTCTACGTCATGGACGAGGTCGAGGCCGCGCTCGATGACACCAACCTGGGCCGGCTCATCACCATCTTCGAAGAACTCCGCGAATCCAGCCAGCTGATCGTCATCACGCACCAGAAACGCACCATGGAAGTCGCCGACGCCCTCTATGGCGTCACAATGCGCGGCGACGGCGTCTCCACGGTGATCAGCCAGCGGCTCAGTGCGGAGATCTAGGCAAACGTCCAGGTCCCGGCACGACGGCGCCCGCGCGCAACAAAAGCGCTGGCCACGGCCCATTTGGGGTTTGTGAGAAGCTAGGGGAGTGAACGATATCCTCCCCATCATTCTGCCCATTTTCGCTGTCCTGGTGGTCCTCGGTGTGCTGATCCCGGTGCTCACGAAGACCCGGAAGAGCGCCAAGACCTACACCGGCCCGCGTGACGCAAACGACCCCGTGCAGGCCCCGGGAGCCGGAACCCTTGTGGAGGACCGTCCCGCGCAGGCGCAGGCGCCGGCACCGGCACGGACCTCGCCGGACGGCGTCGAACTCGAAGAACCAACCCTCGAAGTTCCGGACGACGCAGCCGGGCTGGAAACCGTCCCGGTGGAAACCCCGCTGCCGGTGGCCGGGCGGCTGATGCGGCTGCGCGAGCGGCTGGTCAAGTCCAACAACATCCTCGGCAAGGGGCTCCTGGCCCTGCTCTCGGCAGACAAGATCGATGAAAACGTCTGGGATGAGGTCGAGGAAACCCTGCTGCTGGCCGATCTCGGCACCGAACCGACCATGCAGCTCGTGGACTCACTCCGCGAACGCGTCAAGGTGATGGGCACGCGGGACCCTGAGCACGTCAAGGCCCTGCTCCGGGAGGAACTCATCAAGCTCGTGGATCCGACCATGGACCGGAGCCTGAACGTCGAGCGCCACGGCGACAAGCCCGCCGTCATGATGGTTGTCGGCGTCAACGGCGTTGGCAAGACCACCACCGTGGGCAAGCTGGCCCGCGTGCTCGTGGCCGAGGACAAGGACGTGCTGCTGGGCGCGGCGGACACCTTCCGCGCCGCCGCCGCCGAGCAGCTGGCCACGTGGGGCCAGCGCGTCGGCGTGCCCACCGTGAAGTCGGACATCGACGGCGCGGACCCGGCCTCGGTGGCCTACGAGGCCGTCAAGGCCGGCATCGACCAGGAAGTCGACGTCGTCATGATCGACACCGCGGGGCGCCTGCAGAACAAGGTGGGCCTCATGGACGAGCTCAGCAAGGTCAAGCGGGTCATCGAAAAGCTGGCCGAGGTGGACGAGGTGCTGCTGGTCCTGGACGCCACCACCGGCCAGAACGGACTCAACCAGGCCCGGGTATTCTCCGAGGTCGTGAACATCACCGGGATCGTCCTGACCAAGCTGGACGGCACCGCCAAGGGCGGGATCGTCGTCGCCATCCAGAAATCCCTCGGAGTCCCGGTGAAGCTGATCGGCCTGGGCGAAGGCGCCGACGACCTCGCGCCGTTCGACGCCGAAGGCTTCGTGGATGCGCTGCTGAACTAGCCCGCACCGCAACAAAAAGAGTGCCCCGGTCCTGTCTGGCCAGTTCAGACGGGACCGGGGCACTCTTTGTTCGAGCGGCTAGTACTTGAAGTTCAGGACCGTCACTGTGCCGGCCGTCAGCTTGAACTGCTGCGTCTGGGACTTGAACGCGAAGCCGGGCACCGTGGCGCGCTTGGCGAGGGGCGTGGGCTCGGTCTTGGCGCCATCGATGACGGTCTCGTCCTCGGCTGCGTAGCTGGGTCCGCTGAGCTGGGTCATGGTCCCGGTGACCGGTTTGCCCGGAAGGTTCAGGGTGACGGAAGTCTGCGCGGCCTTTTCGGGGTCGTTTTCGTTGATGATCACCACGCTGGTGCTGCCATCGGCGTTCTGCAGCGCGTAGCTGAACGCCGGGCCGCCTCCGGTGCTGTTCACTTTCATGAACTTGCCGGCCTCGAGCTCGGCCACCATGGAGATGCCGAAGAAGTTGGCCCGGCCGGACATCTGGCCGTTGCCGAACGGGTAGGCCCCGGCGCTGCAGATGGCGGACAGGGGCGGGCCGCCCTTGCAGGTCAGCAGCGAGCTGTGGAAGCCGATTCGGGTGATGCCCAGCTGGGCGGCGGTGAGGGCATAGTCTGCCGCCCACAGCGCAGATGCGTGGGTGCGGGAGGTCTCGTTGGAACCGGGGCACGCCGAGATCCCGGTTTCCGGAATCCAGGTTTCCAGGCCGGCGGCCTGGCCCACCGCGAGGGCCGCCTTCTGGTAGTTGACGCCACGGTCGTGCATCGTTCGGCTCATCGCGTTTGCCAAGGTAGGCGAGTCCTGGGGCAAGCTGCCGTCACAGTTGGAGAGCGGGTAGTGGTGGAACGTCAGGATCTTCTTCTGCGGGAGGTCCGCATCGACGAACGGCTGCCACCACTTCTGGTCGTAGGCGCCCGGGCCGGAGATGGGCACGTTCGGCGCCACTGCATAGATCGCGTTGGCGTAGTCCTTCAATTCCCGAATGTACTGATCCAGGCTGTAGCCGCTGCCGGACTTCACATCGTTGAACACGAAGCCGTTGGGCTCATTGCCCACGGTGATGCTCAGCAGCCGGTCGCCAAGGATTGCCGAGGCGTTCTTGGCCATGTCCGCGGCCCGCGCCGGGTTGTAGTGGCCCAGGTCCACTGTGAGGCTGACCCTGGCGTCGCCGGCCTCCAGCAGAGTCTTGAGCCGGACCAGGTCTGCCGGGCCTACGGCCTTGACCGGGTGCGTCTTGTCGCCCTTGTAGTCGGCAGGGACGGCCTCGCCGCTGGAGGTCCAGAAGAAACGCCGGTCCACGGCGTTGCCGCCGAAACGCAGGACCGGCTGGTCGATCTCCTTGAGCAGCTTGACCATGGACGCGTTGTCGCTGCTGAGGTCGGGATCGGCCAGATCCGTGGCCTCCAGGGAAATTCCCGTCATGCCTTTGTTCAGGGAAGTGCCCACGAGGTCGCTGGAGACATCGACCTTGAGGGGCTCAACCTTTTCCAGCGGCGACCCGGCCGGCGGACCCGGCTGCGCGTAGTAGGTGACGGTCGGTCCCACCTCGGCAGGGGCGAGCGCCGGTGCCGACTGGGCGGGGGAAGAAGCGGCCGGCGGGGCCGGCGTCGGGTTTCCGAGGGCGAGTGGAACCAGTACTGCTGCGGCGACGGCGACAATTCCGGCGCCGGCGATCAGCCCTGCGCGCTTCCTGTTTCCCGCGCTTGTGCCCGCACTCTTACCGGGGTTTGCGGGTAGGGCGGGGTCGGGGCTTTCGGCTTTCCCGGGGGAAGAGTCGAATTTGGCCATGGGGGATTACCTCCGGAAGTTTGTGCACGTGCCCCCAGCTTAGCCAAGGGCGGAGGCCGCCGCTGACCGGAAGGCCCTGGACAACGTCCTGTGCACGGTCCCGGACAAGGTCCCGGTGGAGGCGCTGCCCGGATCGGGCCAGCGGCGGCAACGCCGCAGGTCAGGGGCGGACCGGGGCCGGCCGGCGGAACGTTTCGCGGGCCGGCAACCACACGGCGGCGGCGGCCAACAGGATGCCGCCAGTGACCCCAAAGGCCCAGCCGTAGCCCAGCCGGTCCGCCAGCAGCCCGGCCACCACCGGTCCGACAATCGCGCCGCTGTCGGAAGCCATCTGGAAGACGGCCAGGACGCGGCCGCCCGAGCGCTCGTTGCCGATCACGTCGGCGATGGCGGCCTGCTGGGCCGGTCCGAGCAGTCCGGAGCCGATCCCGGCGCAGGCGGAGGCGAGCAGGAACCAAGGCAACTCGTGCGTGAAGCCGATGGCCGCCGTGGCGGTGCCGGTGACCAGCAGCCCGGCCAGCAGGAGCGGCTTGCGGCCGAGGCTGTCCGCGAGCCGGCCGGAAAACGTCAGCGCCACCGCGTTGCCGCCGGCAAATACCGCCAGGGCCCAGCCGGCCGATTCCGGACCGGCGCCGAGCGCCACGACGGCGAAGAGCGGCACTGTGGCCATCCGCACCCCGAAGGTGGCCCAGCCGTTGGCAAAGCTCGAAAACAGGCCGGCCCGGTAGGCGCTGTCCCGCAGCGCGTCCCGCAGTTCCATCGCCGGGGCCGTGGCGCCGGGCTGCCGCGAGGCGGCGGGGACATGGCTGAGCTGGGTCTGCACCACGACGGCGGCCAGCACCAGGGCCGCCGCGTAGGCCAGGAACGGCACCCGCAAGCCGAAGCTGGCGAGCATCCCGCCGACGATTGGGCCGCAGACGTTGCCGATCAGGAAGGCGGAGGCATAGGCCCCGGAGACCCGGCCGCGGCTTTCCGGCGGCGCGAGGCGGACCACGAGCGCCATGGACGCCACCGTGAACATCACCGAGCCAGCCCCGCCGAGGCCGCGGAAGACCAGCAGCTGCCAGTAATTCTGGGCGAAGGCGCAGGCGGCCGTGGACACCGCGACGATCAGCAGCCCGGCCACATAGACCGGCCGTTCGCCCAGCTTCACGATCAGGGTGCCCGCGGCCGGTGCGAAGACGAGCCGCATGAAAGCGAAGATGCTCACGATCACGGCCGCGGCGGTCGCCCCGACGTCGAACGTGGTGGCGAACTGGGGCAGAACCGGTGCCACGAGGCCGAAGCCGATCGCAATCAGGAAGGCCGCCACCAGCATCACCTTGATGTCCCGGGGCAGCCGGGAACGGCCCGGGGCCCGGGAGGGCACCTCGGCTGCGGCGTCGCCGGCGGGGCGGGAGGTCTTGCTCATAATGCGTTCGTCCTTGGGAAGATGCGGTGCCGGCTGGCGGCGGGTCCAACAAGTGCGGGAATAATCCGCTGAAACATAACCGTAACAAGTGTGAGATGCACCATTTACGTCCGGGAGGTTCTTGTAACAACCCGGCAATGTAAATCCTCCGCCAGCGAAACACGGCCCCGCGAAACTCTTTCTAGAACGCAAATAAATGCGTTGGGACCGGCGGACTACTCCGCACCTAATAGCAAGAGAGGACGTAGACCATGGAACTCACCGCAAGTCTCGTTTGGCTCCTGGTCGCCGCGGCACTCGTGCTGTTCATGACCCCGGGCCTGGCATTCTTCTACGGCGGCATGACCCGCGCCAAGTCGGCTTTGAACATGATGATGATGAGCTTCGTCGCCATTGGAACCGTCGGCATCATGTGGATCCTGTGGGGCGCTTCGATGGCTACGACCAACGAAGACAACTTCTACCAGATCTTCGCCAACCCGTTCAGCCACTTCGGCCTGCACAACTTCACCGAACCGGCCGACCTGCTCAAGGTCGGCTACGCGGCCACGTTCGCGATCATCACGGTGGCCCTGATCTCCGGTGCGGTCGCCGACCGCGCCAAGTTCTCCGCATGGGTGGTCTTCACCCCCATCTGGGCCACCCTGGTCTACGCGCCGATGGCCTTCATGGTCTGGGGCGGCGGACTCTTCTCCGCGAATGGCTGGTTCGGCCAGACGTTCGCGCCGGTCATCGACTTCGCCGGCGGCACCGTGGTCCACATCAACGCCGGCGTCGCGGGCCTGATTCTGGTCCTGATCATCGGTAACCGCAAGGGCTTCGGCAAGGACCCGAACCACCGCCCGCACAACATTCCGTTCGTCATGCTCGGTGCCGCAATCCTGTGGTTCGGCTGGTTCGGCTTCAACGCCGGTGCCGCTGCCACTGTGGAGCAGGCCGGCCTGATCTGGATCAACACCCTGGCCGCCCCGGCCGCAGCCATGCTCGGCTGGCTCGCCGTGGAGCGCTTCCGCGACGGTCACCCGACCTCCCTCGGTGCCGCGTCCGGCGTGGTCGCCGGCCTGGTCGCCATCACCCCGGCCTGCGCCAACGTCTCCCCGCTGGGTGCGATCGCCCTCGGCGTCGTTGCCGGTGTGGCTTCGGCGCTCGCCGTCGGCCTGAAGTTCAAGTTCGGCTACGACGACTCGCTCGACGTCGTCGGCGTCCACCTCGTCTCCGGTGTTGTCGGCACGGTCGCAATCGGCTTCCTGGCCACCCCGACCCAGGGCGCCGCGGGCCTGTTCTACGGCGGCGGCACCACGCAGCTGGTCGCCCAGAGCCTCGCGGCAATGATGGCCATCGTCTTCACCGCCGTGATGACCTTCATCATTGCCTTCCCGATCCACAAGCTCATGGGCTTCCGGGTTTCCCAGGAACAGGAAGTTGTCGGCGTGGACCTGAGCCTGCACGCAGAGACCGCCTACGAGTTCGGCGTCGGCGGGCACGGCGGCAGCTTCCAGCCGCTGCACGAACTGATCACGGGCAAGCCGATGGGCGGCGAGCCGCAGGAGGAAGGCACAGCCGCCGAAGTGCCGGTGGACGCCGCGTCCAACGGCAAGCAGAACGCAACGGGCAAGGAAAGTGTGGGGGCATGAAACTGATCACGGCAATCGTCCGACCGGAAAAGCTTGAGGCTATTCGCGAAGGCCTGGAAGCCTACGGTGTGCAGGGCCTCACGGTCAGCGCAGCCAGCGGCTACGGCCGGCAGCGCGGCTACACCGAGGTGTACCGCGGGGCCGAGTACAACGTGGACCTGCTGCCAAAGATCCGGGTGGAAGTCCTGGCCACCGACGAACAGGCGGACGACATCCTGGATGTCATCATCGCCAGTTCCAACACCGGCCGGGCCGGCGACGGCAAAGTCTGGACGATGGATGTGTTCGAGGCTGTCAGGGTCCGTACCGGAGAGCGTGGTTCGGCAGCGATCTAGCTGCCCCCGCTCCATGCCGCTAGGGCCAACAGACACAGCGGCGTTGACACGGCACTGACACAGCGGGCCGGATACCTGAGAAGGTATCCGGCCCGCTGTGTCGTTGCTGCTTGTGTCGTTAGTGCTGTGTCGTTAGTGCTGTGTCGTTGCTGCTGTGTCGGCCCGGCGCGCCGCGGGATCCGCGCTGGCCCTGCCGCGACGAATCTAGGCCGGCCAGCCCTCCGGCCCCGGGGTCCCGGCCGGATATTCCTCCAGCGGGACATGTCCGGCGGTCCAGGATTTCAGCACCGGCGCCAGGATGCGCCAGCAGTCTTCGGCCGTGTCCGCCCGCACCGAGAGCAGCGGATCCCCGGTCAGCACGCCCTCGAGCACTTCACCGTAGGGGAGGAGCTCGGAGGCGCTCAGTTCGGCCTGCAGCGTGGCCCGGTCCAGGCTCAGGACATTGCCCGGGCCGTTCACGTCGACGTCGAACTGCAGCGTGTCCGGGCCAAAGCCGATCCGCAGCTGGTTGGGGGCGTCCACACCGGTGAACCCCTTCGGAAGGTGCGGCACCGGCCGGAAGGTCACCACGGCCTCCTTGCGTTTCTGGCCCAGCGCCTTGCCCGAGCGCAGGATGAACGGCACGCCCTGCCAGCGCCAGTTGTCGATCTCCACCTGCACCTCGGCGAGGGTTTCAGTAGCCCTGGACGCGTCCACGCCCTCCTCCTTGGCGTAGTCCGGGATGTCCCGGCCGTTGATCGAACCCGCCGTGTACCGGGCCCGGCGGCTGCTTTGGCGGTAGGGGGCCTTGATGCTGCTGGCCCGCAGCACTGTGGCCACGGCATCGCGGAGATCGCGTTCGTCCACGGATGCCGGCGGCTCGATTGCCATGAGGGCCATGATCTGAAGCAGGTGGCTCTGGATCATGTCGCGGAGCGCCCCGGCGCCGTCGTAGTAGCGGGCGCGGCCTTCGAGGGCGAGGTCCTCGTCGAAGATGATCTCGATTTTTTCGATGTTCTGCCGGTTCCACACCGGCTCCAGGAACGTGTTCGCGAAGCGCAGGCCAAGGATGTTCAGGACCGTTGCCTTGCCGAGGAAGTGGTCCACGCGGTGGATGTGGTCCTCCGGGACCAGCGCGGCCAGCGTCTTGTTCAGGTGGCGCGCCGACTGCTCGTCGGAGCCGAACGGCTTCTCCATGACCAGCCGGGTGCCGGCGGCCACGTCCTCCGGCGCCAGGGCCTCGCACGCGAGCTGGCTGACCCGCGGCGGCAGGGCGAAGTAGACCGCCACAGGTCCCTCCAGTTGCGCCAGGAGCCCGGCGAGCTGGCCCTCGGCCGTGACATCGAGCTGGTGGTAGGTGCTCTCCTTGCGGATCCGCTTGAGCTCCCGCTTGCCGTGGGCGTCGGCCTTGGAGTCCTCGTCCGCGAACGACTCCTCGATCCGGCCAAGCCACTGCTCCGGCGTCCAGGGGTCCGATCCCGCTCCCGCCAGGGCGAGGCCGTCTGCGCGGCCCCGGGCCACCAGGCGGGCAAGCCCCGGTAACAGGAGCCTTCCGGTGAGATCGCCGGAAGCGCCCAGGATGAGCAGGGTTTTTACAGTTGTTTGGCTGGTCACCTACGCCAGCATGCCATCTTGAAGGCGCATCTTGGTACCCTAGATAGTCGAGTCCTGTTGTCGTGGCGGTTCGTCCAGGCGAATACCAGTCGCGACGCTGGCGTGCCGCACCGGCCGCCACCTGTAGATCCACTGAAAGAAGTGCACGGCGCGTGTTCAATTCACTCTCTGACCGGTTGACAGCAACCTTCAAGAATCTGCGTGGCAAGGGCCGCCTGACCGAGGCGGACGTTGACGCCACAGTCCGCGAGATCCGGCGTGCCCTCCTGGACGCCGATGTCGCTGTGCCCGTGGTCCGGGAATTCACCGGCCGCGTGCGCGAGCGTGCCCTCGGCGCCGAGGTCTCCGGGGCGCTGAACCCGAGCCAGCAGATCGTGAAGATCGTCAACGAGGAACTCGTCGAGATCCTCGGCGGCGAGACCCGCCGGATCCGCCTGGCCAAGACCGGACCCACCATCATCATGCTGGCGGGCCTCCAGGGCGCCGGCAAGACCACCCTGGCCGGCAAGCTCGCCAAATGGCTCAAGTCCCAGGGCCACAGCCCCATGCTGGTGGCCTGTGACCTCCAGCGGCCCAACGCCGTCACCCAGCTGCAGGTGGTCGGCCAGCGCGCCGGCGTACCCGTGTTCGCCCCGCACCCGGGCGCCACGTCCACCGAACTGGACCACCCTGCCGGTGACCCCGTCGCCGTCGCCCGTGACGGCGTCGAGGAAGCCAAGCGCACCCTGCACGACGTCGTGATCGTGGACACCGCCGGCCGTCTCGGCGTCGACGCCGAGATGATGGAGCAGGCGCGCCAGATCCGCCGCGCGATCGTCCCGAACGAAGTCCTGTTCGTGATCGACTCCATGATCGGCCAGGACGCCGTCAACACTGCCCTGGCCTTTGACGAGGGTGTCAACTTCACCGGCATCGTGCTCTCCAAGCTCGACGGCGACGCCCGCGGCGGCGCCGCGCTCTCCGTCGCGTCGGTGACCGGCAAGCCGGTCATGTTCGCCTCCACCGGCGAAGGCGTGGACGACTTCGAGCTCTTCCACCCGGACCGCATGGCCTCGCGCATCCTCGACATGGGTGACGTCCTCACCCTGATCGAGCAGGCCGAGAAGTCCTGGGACAAGGATGAAGCCGCCCGGATGGCGAAGAAGTTCGCCGACCAGGAAGACTTCACCCTCGATGACTTCCTCGCCCAGATGCAGCAGATCCGCAACATGGGCTCCATGAAGAAGATGCTCATGATGATGCCGGGTGCGCAGAACATCCGCCAGCAGCTGGAGCAGTTCGACGAGCGCGAGATCGACCGCGTCGAGGCCATTGTCCGCTCGATGACCCCGCACGAGCGCGTGGCTCCGAAGATCATCAACGGCTCCCGCCGGGCCCGTATTGCCCGCGGTTCCGGCGTGCACGTCTCCGAGGTCAACGGACTGCTGGAACGGTTTGCCCAGGCCCAGAAGATGATGAAGAAGATGGCCGCCGGCGGCGGGATGCCCGGCATGCCGGGAATGCCCGGCATGGGCGGCGGGGGCGGCGCCCGCAAGGGAGCCAAGTCCGCGCCCAAGAAGAAGGCCCGCTCCGGCAACCCGGCCAAGGCGGCGCAGGAACTGCGCGACGCCGAGGCCCGGCGTGCCGCCGGCCCCAAGGCGCTGCCCACCGGAGCGTCGTTCGGCCAGCAGGGCGGCGACTTCGATCCGTCCCAGCTGAACCTGCCCAAGGGTTTCGACAAGTTCCTCGGCGGCAGCAAGTAGCCGCAAGTGCTGACGGCCGCCGGCACTGTGTCGCCGGCGGCATCAGCACTGAAGTGCCATAGGGTTAGACAATGTTCAAGCAGCGCGTAGTCTTCGTCCACGGGGACGGCAGCTTCGGCGCCGCCGCGTGGCCAAAACAGCACGGAATGGCGCTGGACTACGACGCCCTGTTCCTGCGGCGGCACGGGTTTGACGCCGTCGCGGAACCGCTCGAATCCAGCTTCGCCGCCGACGCCGCCATCGTGCTCGCCTCGCTGGCAGACGACGGCCGCGGCGAGGCCGGCGGCCATGTCGTGGCCCATTCGCAGGGCGCGATCGCCGCGATGATGGCCGCCGTCGAACGGCCCGACCTCGTCCAGTCGCTGACCCTGGTGGAACCGGCCTGCCTGTCCCTGACCGCGGAACTCCCGGCCACCGCCGCGCACCGGGCCCTCATGCAGCCGCTCTTCGACGTCCGCCACAACCTCAGCGACGACGACTTCCAGCGGGAGTTCATCCGCCGCGCGTTCGCGGCGGACGCCCCCGGGGCCACTACGCCGGAGGCCCTCCGGGCTGCGCGCCGGCTCCGCCTGCAGGCGCCGCCGTGGGAAGCCCCGCTGCAGATCGTGCCGGGCGTGCCGACCCTGGTCCTGACCGGCGGCTGGGAACCGCTGTATGAGGAAATCGCCGGCTACCTGCGCGAGACCGGCGCCCTGCACCGCACGGCGCCGGGAGGGCACCGGCCCCAGGATTCAGCCGAAGGGGACCGGGCCATCCGCTCCTACATCGCCGAGGTCAGCCGGCACCAGCACGCCCGGGCGTCCTAGGAAGCTGCGGGTTCTCCCACCGAGGGCTGCGGCAGGTAGACCTTGCCGCCCGAGGCGAGGAACTCGTTGCTCTTCGCCCGCATTCCGGCCGCCATCTGCGCTAGGGCCGCCTGCGAATCTGCTGATCCGTATTCGTCCCGGATGTCCTGGCTGATCCGCATGGAGCAGAACTTCGGACCGCACATCGAGCAGAAGTGGGCTGTCTTGGCAGGCTCCGCGGGAAGCGTCTCATCATGGAAGGCCTCGGCCGTGACCGGGTCCAGGGACAGCGCGAACTGGTCCCGCCAGCGGAACTCGAACCTTGCCTTGGACAGGGCATCGTCGCGTTCGTGCGCGCCGGGGTGGCCCTTGGCGAGGTCCGCGGCATGGGCGGCGATCTTGTAAGTGATCACGCCCGTCTTCACATCGTCCTTGTTCGGCAGCCCGAGGTGTTCCTTGGGCGTGACGTAGCAGAGCATGGCAGTGCCGTAGCGGGCGATCTCGGTGGCGCCGATCGCCGAGGTGATGTGGTCATAGCCCGGTGCGATGTCCGTGACGAGCGGCCCGAGTGTGTAAAACGGGGCGCCCTTGCAGAGTTCCTGCTGGCGCTCCACGTTTTCCCGGACGAGGTGGAAGGGCACATGCCCGGGGCCCTCCACCATGACTTGCACGTCGAAGTCCCAGGCCCGCTGCGTGAGCTCGGCCAGGGTGTCCAGTTCGGCGAACTGTGCCGCGTCGTTGGCATCCGCCGTCGCGCCCGGCCGCAGCCCGTCGCCCAGCGAGAACGCGACGTCGTAGCGTGCGAAGATCTCGCACAGCTCATCGAAGTGGGTGTACAGAAAGTTCTCCCGGTGGTGCGCCAGGCACCAGCCAGCCATGATGGAACCGCCGCGGGACACGATGCCGGTGACCCGGTTGGCCGTCAGGGGCACATACCGCAGCAGCACGCCCGCGTGGATGGTCATGTAGTCCACGCCCTGCTCGCACTGTTCGATCACGGTGTCCCGGAAGATCTCCCAGGTCAGGGCGTTCGCCTCACCGTTCACCTTCTCCAGCGCCTGGTAGATCGGGACCGTTCCGATGGGGACGGGGGAATTACGGATGATCCACTCGCGCGTGGTGTGGATGTCATCCCCGGTGGAGAGGTCCATGACGGTGTCCGCGCCCCACTGCGTGGCCCACTGGAGTTTGTCGACCTCCTCGGCGATGGAGCTGGTCACGGCGGAGTTGCCGATATTGGCGTTGATTTTCACCAGGAACGACTTGCCGATGATCATCGGCTCGGATTCGGGGTGGTTGACGTTGTTGGGAATGATCGCGCGGCCCGCGGCCACCTCGCTGCGCACCAGCTCCACATCGCAGTTCTCGCGCAGCGCGACGAACCGCATTTCCTGGGTGATGACACCGTCCCGGGCGTAGCGCATCTGCGTGACGGTCCTGCCCTCAACGGCCCGGCGCGGCACCGGCCGGCCGCCCCGCCACTCGGCCGACGCAGCACCGCGGCGCACCGCCGATTTGCCGTCGTCGAGCAGCTCCCGTTCGCGGCCGGCGTAGGGTTCGGTGTCCGCCCTGGCCTCAATCCAGGGGGTGCGGAACGGCTCCAGCCCGCGGACCGGATCGCTGCCCGGGCCGGCAGTGCGGTACACCCGGAACGGCGGGTTCCGGACGTCGCCCGGGGAGGGTTCCAGGGCGATCTCGGTCACCGGCACGCGGATGCCATGCTCCGGATCCGTGCTGAAGGCCAGCGAGTGGGACTTCAGCGACTGCGTGGTGGCTGCGGACTGAATTTGGACAGGGCTGTGCTGTGTCACTTGGGTGTTCACGGAAAAGCTCACTTCCTTCGCCGGCATTACCCGGACAGGTTCAACGGTCGCAGGCTGCGTCAGCCCGATCTCAGCCCCTGCAGGGGCACCCGTGTGGTCGTAGACGAAACTACCACGCACCTCCGGCCGGCCCTCGAGTGTGACGGAGTGCGGTCGGGCCGCGGTGTTAGCGTGGCATTGTGACTCTGCCCAGGGCCGTGCCCCGCATCCGGATGGCGACGCCGGAAGACCTCAAGGCGCTGCCGGTTCTCGAGGCCTCAGCAGACCGCATCCTCGAAGCGGAGCTGGGGAACCAGACGCTCCCGGCTCCGGAGTTGACGACGCCGGTTGAGCCGCTCTTCATACTTGTCGCCGGTAACCCGCCCGTAGGGTTTGCCCGCGTTGACGAGGTCGGCGGCCAGGCCCATCTGGAACAACTCTCCGTGCAGCCGGACTCCGCCGGGCGGGGGATAGGACGGTCCCTGGTGGAGACGGCCCTTGATGCGGCCCGGAGCCGTGGCTATTTATCGATGACGCTTTGCACCTTCGCAGGCGTCCCGTTCAATGCGCCGTTTTATGCGAGCTGCGGTTTCGAGGAACTCGCCCAGCCAGGACAGGCGTTGGGCGCCCTGCGGATCCACGAAGCGCAGCTGGGGCTGGACCGTCTTGGCCGGCGGATCGTCATGCGGATTAGGCTTTAGGTCATGACCGGCATCATCGAGTTCAGCGGCCCCATCCTCACCGCGGCGGACCAGGAACGCCGCGGGCTCTGGTCGGTGGGCGGCCTGCTGACCTTCCACCGTCCGGCCGCCGCGCCTGACCTCGTACTCGACGGCTGGGTCATGCCCGGCCTCGTGGACGCGCACTGCCACATCGGCCTCGGCCCGGGCGGGGACGTTACCGAGGACACCGCGGAATCCCAGGCCCTGGCGGACCGCGACGCCGGGACACTCCTGGTCCGCGACGCCGGCGCCGTCCACAACACACGCTGGCTGCAGCAGCGCGCGGACCTGCCCCGGATCATCCGCTCCGGCAGGCATCTCGCCAGGACCCGGCGGTACCTGCCTGGCCTGGCCGTCGAGGTCGAACCGGAGGATCTCGTCGAGGCCGTGCGCAAGCAGGCCAGGGCAGGCGACGGCTGGGTGAAGGTCGTGGGGGACTGGATTGACCGCGACGCCGGCGACCTCGCCTCCAGTTTTCCCGCCCGGACCATCAGGGACGCCGTCCAGGCCGCCCACGATGAGGGGGCCCGCGTCACCGCACACTGCTTCGCCGAAGACACCCTCGATGACATGCTGGACGCCGGGATCGACTGCATCGAGCACGCCACCGGGCTGCTGCCGCGGCACCTGCCGCGCTTCCTCGAACAGGGTGTTCCGATCGTGCCCACCCTGATCAACATCGCCACGTTCCCGGACATCGCCGCCCGGGCGGCGGCCAAGTTCCCCCGCTACGCAGCCCACATGCGCTCGCTGTGGGAGCGCCGGGCGGAGCGGATCCTCGAAGCCCACGAGGCCGGGCTGGCGATCTATGCCGGTACCGACGCCGGCAGCGTGATCAGCCATGGCAGGATCGTGGACGAGATCCAGGCCCTGCACGCCGCCGGCCTTTCCGCCGCTGCCGCCCTCAACGCCGCGAGCTGGTCCGCGCGGACCTGGCTCGGCGCGGAGTCCATCGGTGAAGGGGCAAGCGCTGATGTCCTCGTCACGGCCGAAGATCCGCGGAGCAATCCGGCCACGCTCCGCCGGATCCGGCATATCGTGCTGCGTGGGCTGCCGGTAGACCGGGTGCCAGTCCATGTTTTGGAATAAATTGAAGCTTCAAGTAATTTATCTTTATGTAGAGTCGCCGAAGGCCGGTGGCTACAGAATCCACGGAGCATTGCCATGACCGCAGAAGCCAGCACCCAGGACCTCCTTCCTGCCGAACTCACCATGGGCACCGTGATGCTCAAGGTCGGCGACATGAAGCTCATGACCGACTACTACCAGCGCGCCCTCGGCCTGGAGACTGTGGCCGAACAGGACGGCGGGCTCTACCTTGGGCGCCAGCAGAAGCCGCTGGTGCATCTGGCGCCTGCCCCGGGCCTGAATCTACCTTCCCGCGGCGAGGCCGGGCTCTTCCACACCGCCCTCCTCTTCGAGGACCAGCACTCCCTGGCGGCCACCATCGCCACCGCGGCCCAGTACGAGCCCCAGTCCTTCACCGGCAGCGCGGACCACCTCGTCAGCGAGGCGTTCTACTTCAACGACCCCGAAGGCAACGGCATCGAGCTGTACTGGGACCGGCCGCGGGCGGCGTGGTCCTGGGAGGGCAAGAACGTCGTCATGGACAGTCTCGCCCTGCCGCCGCAGCGCTACCTGCAGCAATACCTGACCGAGGAGTCCGTGGCCGGCCAGCGCCAGGCCGCCGCCGGCGTCGGGCACGTCCACCTGCAGGTCGGCGACGTCCAGTCGGCGCATGATTTCTATGTCGGCACGCTCGGCTTCGAAAAGACCGCGGGCTGGCACGGCCAGGCGCTGTTCGTCTCGGCCGGCGGCTACCACCACCACATGGCCATGAACGTCTGGAACAGCCGCGGCGCGGGCCCCCGGCGCGACACGCTGGGCCTGGGCGAGGTCCTCATCGAGGTGCCCTCCGGCGACGACGTCGCGGCCCTGGCCGACCGGCTCAAGGTTGCCGGCGTCGAATCCCACCACACCGGCGCCGAGCTGCGCTTCGAGGATCCGTGGCGCAACCGGATCCGCGTCGCCGTGCGCTAGAAGTTCTCCCCTAGGCAAGCTGGTCGCTGGACATGTCCAGCGCGCACAGCTCCCCCCGGACATGTCCACTCTTCGCCGGCGGGAACGCTGGGCATGTCCACTGCTCGCGGCCGGGACTCCGGAACATGTCCATTGCTCGCAGCCGGGAATGGACATGGTTGCCATATGTCCAGTACTCACGGCCAGGAGTGGGCATGCCCATCGGGCCTTGGTCGGGTTCCCGGGCCAGCGAGGGACATGTCCACTGTTTCCAGGCAGGACGTCGGAACATGTCCATTGCTCGCAGCCGGAAATGGACATAGTTGCCACATGCCCAGTGCTCAGGGTCAGAGGATGGCATGTCCAGCGGGCGGGGCGGGGTCGTGCTGAAGCGGCTAGGCTGAAGCGACGCCGAAAACAGCGGTCTGCGGACCGCCGAACCCTAAGGACCAGCTGCATGGGATTCACCGAACTCTTTGTGTCCACCCACGAAGAAGCCCTCAAGCGCGCCGGCGCACTGGAAGGCGGCGGCCCGGCCGCCCCGGGCGCCGTCCGCATCCCGGAGATCAGCGATTTCGAGGTGGAGCGGCTGGGAGACCTCGCCGGCGTCGCCGTGCACGCCCCGGGCGCGGACTATGAACTGGCCATGGTCGACGTGGCCAGCGACTCGCTGCTCGGCGTCCCGGCGGCAATGGTCCGCACGCTGGCGGAACTGCTCAACTATGAAACCGAAGGGGAGGGCGAGGTCCTGGAGGATGTCGCCGCCAACTGGGCCGCCGAGGAGGACATGCCCTTCGGCCCCGAAGAGGCCCGGGACTACGTCCGCCGGATCGCCGAGCTCGCCGCCGGCGTCGACCCCGCCACCAGGTCCGGCCTCTACGTCTGGACGTCCTGACCGGCCCTCGAGGCCGCTTCCAGGCCGCGCGCTGGTGCGCCGGGCACGTGTCAAGTCGAAATCCTGCCGGTGATCTGGCACAATGAACAGGTACTCGATCTGCGTGGCCCCTCTCTCCGCGTCTGGATCTTGTCCTTTAGAACCCCCAAGTACGGCCCGCCCCACGGGTGCAGAACGTCGGGCTCGACCCCGTTTCAGAAACAGGAGTGACCACAAAAGTGGCCGTAAAGATTCGCCTTAAGCGCTTCGGTAAGATGCGCGCACCGTACTACCGCATCGTCGTCATGGACTCACGCTCCAAGCGTGATGGCCGTGCTATCGAAGAGATCGGCAAGTACCACCCGACCGAAGAGCCCTCGTACATCGAGGTCGACACGGACCGTGCCCAGTACTGGCTCGGCGTCGGCGCACAGCCGTCCGAGCAGGTCGCCGCGATCCTGAAGATCACCGGTGACTGGCAGAAGTTCAAGGGTCTCCCGGGCCAGGAGGGAACCTTGAAGACCAAGGCTCCCAAGGCTGCCTTCGTTACCCCGGAAAAGGGTTCCGTGATCATCCCGGAAGCCATCACCAAGAAGGCCAAGAAGGACGAAGCTGCCGAGGCTCCCGCCGACGCCGCCGAAGCAGAGACCACCGAGGCTGAGTAAATTGCTGGCAGAAGCGCTCGAACACCTGGTCCGCGGGATTGTTGACAGCCCCGAGGACGTCAAGGTCAGTGCGAAGAACAACCGCCGCGGGGAAACCCTCGAGGTGCGCGTTCATCAGGACGACCTCGGACGGGTGATCGGCCGGCAGGGCCGGACCGCACGCGCATTGCGCACTGTGGTTGCGGCGCTGGCGGACGGCGAGCCGGTCAGGGTCGACGTCGTCGACACCGACCGCCGCCGGTAACGCTTTCAGCACTACTTGTCTTGAGTCCGGCCCCTTCACCAGATAATGGTGGAGGGGCCGGACTGTTTTCCCGTAATTCCGCACCAGAGAATACAGAATCACCAACCCCGAACAGAGGAACAGATGCAGCTCCAGGTGGCACGAATCGGCAAGCCCCACGGCATCCGCGGCGAAGTGACCGTCCAGGTGCTCACCGACGCGCCCGGCGACCGTTTTGTCGCCGGCACCCAGTTCATCGTTGAACCCGCCTCGGCCGGGCCGCTGACGGTGTTCAGCGCCCGCTGGAACAAGGACATCCTGTTGCTGGCCTTTGACGAGATCGAGACCCGCAACGAGGCCGAGGGCCTGCGCGGCGCCAAGCTGTTCATCGAAACCGAAGACATCGGCGCCGAGGACGACGACGAGGGCTGGTACGAGCACGAGCTCGTTGGCCTGGAGGTCCGGGTGGGCAGCAACGTGGTCGGCAAAATCTCAGGACTGCACACCCTGCCGGTCCAGGACCTGCTGGTGGTCACCACGGATGAGGGCAAGGAAGTCCTGATCCCGTTCGTCGAACAGATTGTGCCCGAGGTCAACGTGGGTGAAAAGTACGTCCTCGTCACCCCGCCGCCCGGACTGTTCGAGGTCAACACCGACGAGAATCCTGAAGCCGAGGGTGCCGCGGCCCGGAACTCCGAAGAGCAGGGCATCGCGTAGATGAGAATCGACGTCGTCAGCATCTTTCCGGAGTACCTGGCCCCGCTGGAGCTGTCGCTGATCGGCAAGGCCCGCCAGGACGGCCTGCTGGACCTCAAGGTCCATGACCTGCGGGACTTCACCACCGACCGGCACCGCACGGTCGATGACACCCCCTACGGCGGCGGCGCCGGCATGGTCATGAAGCCCGAACCCTGGGCTCAGGCCCTCACCGCCGTGGCCGCCGGGCGGTCCGGGGACGCAGGGGACGCCGGCGCACCTGACGACGCCGGCACCCCCGGCACTCCAGAGTCTGCCGGCCAGGAAACTGCCGCTAAGCCTGTCCTGATCGTCCCGTCGCCGGCGGGGGAGCGCTTCACCCAGGCCACCGCCCATCAGCTCGCCGAGGAGGACCTGCTGGTGTTCGCCTGCGGCCGGTACGAGGGCATCGATGAGCGGGTCCTGGAATGGGCGGCGGAGCACTTCACGGTGCGCCCGATGAGCCTGGGGGATTACGTCCTCAACGGCGGCGAGGTCGCCGTGCTCGCCATGGTTGAGGCCATCGGACGGCTGCTGCCCGGCGTCGTCGGCAACCCCGAGTCCCTCGTCGAGGAATCCCACTCCGACGGGCTGCTCGAGTACCCCGTCTACACCAAGCCCTCCAGCTGGCGGGACCGCGACGTCCCGGCCGTGCTGCTGAGCGGCAACCACGGAAAGATCGCCCAGTGGCGCCGGCATGAGCAGTACCGGCGCACCGCCGAACGCCGTCCCGACCTCCTCGCGGAGTTCGACGCCGGCAAGCTGCCGCGCGCGGACCGTACGGCCTTCTCCGACCTGGGGTACGACGTCGTCGACGGCCGCCTGCTGCGCCGTCCCGACGCCTAACCGCCGGGATTGGGCTAACCCGCACAAAATGTGGCAAAATTAGTCCTTGTGCCTGCTGGGTTGCGAACCTGCCACAGGGGGAGCGCTACCAACAGCCCGGCACCCCGGCCCCGTCTACTCCTGACAGGGCCGGATTGACAAACTTTCGGCGGAAATTTCCGGGCGGCGCATGCCACCGGCCCTGACCGCCGTAACCCAACGTGAGTGACCTGTGGCGTTCACCAGGAGTGGATCAATGCATATCCTCGATTCCGTAGATGCAGCCTCGCTGCGCACCGATGTTCCCGAGTTCCGCGCGGGTGACACCATCAAGGTTCACGTGAACATCATCGAAGGCAAGAACTCCCGCGTCCAGGTCTTCCAGGGCTTCGTCCTTGGCCGCCAGGGCGATGGCGTCCGCGAAACCTTCACCGTCCGCAAGGTCTCCTTCGGTGTCGGCGTAGAGCGTACCTTCCCGGTGCACTCCCCGATCATCGATAAGGTCGAGCTCGTCTCCAAGGGTGACGTGCGCCGCGCCAAGCTTTACTACATGCGCAACCTGCGTGGTAAGGCCGCGAAGATCAAGGAAAAGCGCGACTTCCAGACCGCCAAGTAAGCCTTTTTCGTCTTCCACGACAGGCTTCCACCGCGGATCCACGGACCGTATCCGGTGCGTCAGCTAGTGCGGCGCCGGAGCTATCCGCAACAGCGCACATTAGTTCACGACAGCGCCAGGGGATACGGAACATGGAACAGCCAAAACGCCAGCCCAGGAAACCGGGCTGGCGTTTTGCGTTGTTGGCCCTGGTGCTCGCCGTGGCCATCAGCGCCGTGGTCCGCTCCCTGTGGGTGGACATCTTCTTCATCCCGTCAGCCTCCATGGAGCCGCTCCTGCACACGGGGGACCGGATCGTGGTGGCGCGGACCGGCTTCCAAGCTGAGCCCTTGGGCCGGGGCGACGTCGTCGTCTTTGACGGCCGCGGTTCCTTTGCCCCGCTCAACAGTGGCAACGGCCCCGTGGTGGATGCCCTCGCCGAAGCCGGACGCTGGCTTGGCCTTGCGGGCAGCGACACCACGTATGTCAAGCGCGTCATCGGACTGCCCGGCGACCGTGTGGTCTGCTGCGACGCCGGCGGCCGGCTCACAGTCAACGGCCAGCAAGTTGCGGAACCGTATGTGTATCCGGGGGACACCCCGAGCGATGTGAAGTTCGCCGTCCAGGTTCCTGCCGGGCGGCTCTGGCTCATGGGGGACCACCGCTCGATGTCCGCCGACTCCCGGAGCCTCCTGGGCGCCCCTGGCGGGGGCATGGTGCCGCTGGAACGCGTCATTGGCAGGCCGGTACAGATCATCTGGCCGCTTGATAGATTTGCAGCAGTAGCGCGGCCCGAACCGGCTGCGACAACGACGACGACGAACGGACAGTAGATGCCCGAGACCGAACCGCGCACTCCTGATCCGCAGGGCCAGGACCGACCCCGGGTTACCGCCTCGGCGATTCCCGCGGATGAGCCGGCGGATCCACCGGCTGGTGCGCCTGCTCCTGCTCCTGCGTCGCAGGACGACAGCGCCGGTGCGCAGCGCGCTGATCGTATCCAGGCTGCCCGTATCGAGACTGCCCCGACCGCGGCTGGGCCGACCGCGCCTGAGCCGATCGCGGCTGGGCCGACCACGCCTGAGCCGACCGGGAAGGAGCGGGCCGACGGCCCCGCCCACGCCGATCCGACCTCCCGCCGGGCCAGGAAGGCCAAGGCCCGTGAAGGGCGCAGCCCGCTCTTCCTGTGGCTCAAGGAGGTTGCCACGGTGGTCGTCGTGGCGATTGTGCTGTCCTTCCTGATCAAGACCTTCCTGTTCCGGGCCTTTTACATCCCGTCCGAATCCATGGTCAACACCCTCGATGTGAACGACCGCATCTTCGTGAACCTGCTCGTGCCCGAGCCCATGGCGCTCCAGCGCGGGGACGTGGTGGTGTTCCGTGACAGCCAGGGCTGGCTTGCCCCCGCGGCTCCAAAGGCCAAGGGCCCCTTCACCTGGGTGCAGGACGGGCTGACGTTCGTCGGTTTGCTGCCGGACAACTCCGAACAGCACCTGGTCAAGCGCGTCATCGGGCTCCCGGGTGACCACGTGGTCTGCTGCGACCCCGGCGGACAGCTCACCGTCAATGGCGCGCCGCTGGACGAGAAATACATCAATGCCGCAGAGATTCCCCAGGTCCGCGACTTTGACGTCGTCGTGCCCGCGGGCAAGGTCTGGGTCATGGGCGACAACCGCAACCACTCCGCGGATTCGCGCGCCCATATGGACACCAACGGCGGCTTCGTCAACGAATCCGACATTGAAGGCAAGGCCGCCGTCATCGCTTGGCCGCTGAACAGGATGTCGGCCTTGGACAACTACCCGGACGTCTTCCGCAGCGTCCCCGCCCCGTCCGGAAAGTAATCCGCCCGTCATGTCAGCAGCCCCCACCCTCGACTACGAACGCCGCTTCCGCAGCTCCGGCGCTCGGCTCCTCGCGGGCATCGACGAGGTCGGCCGCGGCGCCCTGGCCGGTCCCGTCAGCGTGGGGATCGCCGTCGTCGACCTGCAGCAACAGAAGCTCCTGGCCGATGTCCGGGACAGCAAGCTGCTCAAGGTCGCGGACCGGGAGCGGCTGGTGCCGCTGGTCCGGGACTGGAGTGTCGCCTCCGCCGTGGGGCATGCGTCCGCGAACGAGATCGACGAACTCGGGATCATCGCGGCGCTCCGTCTTGCCGGGAACCGGGCCTGGTTTGCCGTGCTCGCCGCCGGCGTCAGGCCCGAGGTTGTCCTGCTGGACGGCAGCCACAACTGGCTCTCGCCGGATCTGCAGCCGTCCTTGTTTGACGATGCCCCCGCCGAACCCGGTTGCGATGCCCCGGTGCACACACTGGTCAAAGCCGACATGCAGTGCCTCAGCGTCGCCGCGGCCAGCATCATCGCCAAGGTCGAGCGCGATGCGATGATGTGCGGGCTGCACACCCAGTACCCGGCCTACGGCTGGGACGTGAACAAGGGCTACGGCACCGCAGCGCACAAGGAGGCGCTGCGGACCTCCGGTCCCACGCCGTACCACCGGGTCAGCTGGCAGCTGCTCTAGCTGTTCTGGCTGTTCTGGCCGCTCGGGCACGACGGCCGGTGGCGCGCGGCCGGCGTCGGATGGTGCAAGATGGAACCATGAGTGCCGAGGACCTTGAAAACTATGAGACCGACATGGAGCTACAGCTCTACCGCGAATACCGCGACGTCGTCGGGCTGTTCAGCTATGTGGTCGAGACCGAGCGGCGTTTCTATCTTGCCAACCATGTTGACCTGCAGGCCCGCAGCGCCGACGGCGAGGTCTACTTCGACCTGACCCTGCAGGACGCCTGGGTGTGGGATGTCTACCGCTCCGCCCGGTTCGTCAAGAGCGTCCGCGTCATCACGTTCAAGGACGTCAACGTCGAGGAACTGCCCCGCAGCGAGGAACTCGCCCTGCCCAAGGTCGAGGACCTGGGCAACTGACCATCGTTTCCTAGCCCCTGAGTGGCGCAGGGTTTCCGTTGCGGTCCAGGGCAATGCCCTGCTGCCGTAGCAGGTCCAGCACACTCTCCGGATACGAACCGCAGCCATCCGTGTTCGCGGATCCCCGCTCGGCCGCGTGGTCGGACGCCGTGTCGCCGATGCCGATGGTTGCGACGGCCGCCTTCCATCCGCCGAGCCCCCCGATCTGCTTGGGGACCCACACGTTGGCCGCACCGTTGACGTAGTCCCACACTTTGGGGTGGACCCCCGGGCCCAGATAGATGCCGCCTCCCGCCGCCCGGGTGACGAGTGTGGGCAGTGGCAGGACCCCCATCAATTGCGCGGCCTGATACTCGGACATGTTCCACGGGGGTTCGTCGAAGTAGTACCAGCTCGCCGCGCAGATGCCGTACAGCCTCGGGCCGAACTGCGCGTAGTTCAGATACAGCTCCATGATCCGTTGCGGGGTCAGGGTGAGGCTGAACTCGGTCGCAAGCCCGGCCTCCAGCCCCTTCCTCAGGGCATTCGTATCAGGCCACAGGAAGATGTTCTTGACCAGCTGCTGCGGGACCGTGGAACCGCTCGGGTCATCCTTGCCCTGCAGGTAGGCGACTGCCCTGTCCCGGAACTCATCGACGGAGAACGCGCCAACACGCGTTCCCAGCTGTTGGTCCTCGTGGGCGACGGCCGCGGCGATGACATAGCGGCTGATGTGGTTCAGGGACACGTACTGGTAGGCGATCGGGCCGCCGGTCTGCAGCATGTAGGCAGTGCGCGGGGGAGCGAACCAGATGAAGGAGACGGCGGCCAGCTCTGTGATGACCACCATGGCGAGGGCGAACTTGAAGATCCTGGCGAGCAGACGCCGGACCGGGTGCTTGCGTTTTACCGCTGGATCCGCCGGCTCGGGCTCTGGAGCGGGGCCTGGCTCTGACCGCACTGGCGCGGGCCCGGATCCTGGCTCAGTCTGCGCTGGTAGGGGCCAGGATCCTGGCTCGGGCCGCGCTGGTGCGGTCTCGGTCTCAGGACGCGCTGGTGGGGGCCAGCTGGGGCCCGCCTGCCTGCCGGGCGGACCTGGTTCCGTAAGCTGCTGCGTTCCCAGCGGCTGGGCCGCTCGATATTCCATACGCCGATCCTTTGGCCGATCCTCAGGAGAGACTACGGACGCCCCGCGGAATTCGAGGGGGTTGGGAAAAGCCTAGGTGGGCCGTGCGGGCATTGGCTACGTTTCGTTACCTGACAATCCCATCAACACGTCCTGTCAATGCCGCCACGGATTTGATCGCCGGAAGTGGCCGCCCGGGATCCGCCCAGATCCGGGGCCGTCGGCAGGCGTTGCGGCGAAGTGTCCCAACGTTGGTAGATGTGCACTCATGGGTTATCTCCACTGTTGAGAAATTCGGTTACCTGCTGCGCAACCTCGTTGGAGATTCCCGTTTGCCAGCTCGTTTTGAACAAGGGCTGATCGGCATAGAAGTCAGTGTCATCGTCGACGATTGCATACCGCGTAACTTCCGGATGCCGGTCCAGCCACATCTTCACTTCCTCGCCACGAAAACCTGTGTCTGCTGTCGGAGTAACGTCAAAGGTCTTGTAAACGTGTCGGTCGACTTCTTCACGGCCGCCTTCGATATGCCGCCATGTGGACGTTAGAACAACGGCTGCGTCCGTGTCGAAGATGATCTTGCAGACCTTGGACGCCAGGAAAGGATCGATGCCCATGAAGCCGCGAAAGCTCTGTCTCGTACCAACGCGGTTGACGACACCGTCAATGTCGAGGAAAAGTACCTTCATTCCTTGTTCCTCCTGCAGTTGTTTCGTTCTGCCTTGATTATGCGATCAGCAGTGCTGAGCGGGCTGCGGATACTCTTCTCATCACGCATGTGCTCTTGCAGCCCGGCGACGTTTTCCACATAGCCGAGGTGGGCCCTGTCTTCGTCCGTGGCGGCGCTTCACGCTGGAGGCATGAGAGCTAAGGATGTGCTGGGCCGGCGCGGGGAGGACCTCGCTGCGGATTTCCTGCAGGCCCACGGCATGCGGATCGTGGAGCGGAACTGGCGCTGCCCGGAGGGTGAGATCGACATTGTCGCGCTCGACGGCGACGCGCTGGTCATCGCCGAGGTGAAAACCCGGAAATCCCTGGCCTTCGGGCATCCGTTTGAGGCTGTCGGCGCGGACAAGCTGGCAAGGCTCCACCGGCTGGCAGCGGCGTGGTGCCGTGCCCAGGGGCTGTGGATGCCGCTGTGCCGCGTGGACGTGATCGCGGTGGTCGACGACGGCATCGGCGAGCCCGCCCTCGAGCACCTCAAGGGGGTGGGGTAGATGGCCTTGGGCCGGACCTATTCTGTCGCCCTCGTGGGCCTCAACGGCTACATCGTGGAGGTCGAAGCCGACATTGGCCAGACCCTGCCGGCGTTCGTGATCCTGGGCCTGCCGGACGCCTCACTGAACGAGGCCAAGGAACGGATCCGCTCGGCGGCGCAGAATTCGGGGATCCCGCTGAGCCGCCGGAAGATCACGGCCAACCTCATTCCGGCATCCCTGCCCAAACGCGGTTCGGGCTTCGACCTCGCCATCGCGATGGCCGTGCTGCTGGCGGCGAACGACATCAGGCCCACGGGCCGCACGGTCTTCATCGCCGAGCTCGGCCTGGACGGCCGGTTGCGGCCAGTGCGCGGTATCCTTCCGGCCGTGATGGCCGCGGTCCGGGCCGGCTACCCGGAGGTCGTCGTGGCCCGGGCCAACGTGGCGGAGGCCGAACTGGTCCCCGGCGCGCAGGTCCGGGGCTACGCCACACTGGCCCGGCTCGCGTTCGACTGCGGCGCGGACCCGCAGGACCTCGCTCTCGACTTCGAACCCGAGACCGAGGACTCCGGCCACCCCGAACCCGGCACCGGTCCCGCCCTGGCGCCGGACATGTGCGATGTCTCCGGCCAGGCGGCGGCGCGGCGTGCATTGGAAGTGGCCGCCGCCGGTGCCCACCACCTGCTGCTGACCGGACCGCCGGGTGCCGGGAAGACCATGCTCGCGGAGCGGCTGCCCGGGCTGCTGCCGGATCTGGGCGACACCGAGGCCATGGAGGTGACCGCCATCCACTCGCTGTGTTCGCTGCCGTCGGGCACCGTGCAGCTGCTGCGCCGCCCGCCCTACGAGAACCCGCACCACACCGCGACGGCGGTTGCCATCATCGGTGGTGGGTCCGGGCTGCCGCGGCCCGGGGCGGCATCCCGCGCGCACCGCGGGGTGCTCTTCCTGGATGAGGCCCCGGAGTACGACCGCGGCGTCCTGGACGCCCTGCGGCAGCCGCTGGAAAGCGGAGAGCTGGTCATCCACCGCTCGGCCGGGTCCGCGGCCTATCCCGCGCGGTTCCAGCTGGTCCTTGCAGCCAACCCCTGTCCCTGCGGCAAGGCAACGGGCAAAGGAGTGGACTGCATCTGCACGCCCATCATGCGCCGCCGGTACCAGGCCCGGATGTCAGGGCCGCTGCTGGACAGGGTCGACATCCAGCTCGAAGTCGAGCGGGTCTCGCTCGCCGGTTTCGGCCAACCTGCGGCCGAGGAAGGAACAGCCAGCATCGCGGAAAGGGTCCGGGCGGCCCGGACCCGCCAGCTGGACCGGTTGCTGCCATTCGGGATGGAAACCAACGCGCAGGTGCCGGGGCGGCTGCTGCGCGGGTCCCTGCGGCTCGATGCCCCCACCACCCGCATCCTGGACTACGCACTGGAGCGCGGAGTGCTGACCGCCCGCGGCTACGACCGCGTACTGCGCCTCGCATGGACCCTTGCGGACCTGTCCCGGCACGACGTCCCGGACGCAGACGACGTCGGGCAGGCGCTGGGCCTCCGGCAGGCCGCCGCGGTCTCACCCTGAGCCTGCCGGCACGAAGCCCACCCCAGCCGTGCGAAAGGAACCACCATGATTGATGACGAACGAACAGCCCGCGCCGCCCTGGCTCGCCTGTTCGAGCCGCAGGACGCGGCGGCCCTGGCACTGGTCCAGGCAGTGGGGGCGCAGGACGCCCTGCGGATTGCCAGCGGCGCGCTGGCCGCCGGTCCCGGGCTCGAACAGGAGATCACCGGAATCCTGGCGGACAGCGGGTGCGGCAGCGGCTGGTCCGGGCTCAGCGAGGCGCTGAAGCGTTGGGCCCCGCGCGTGCCCGACCTCGCCCCGGAGCGGGACCTGGCCACCATGAACCGGCTCGGCGGACGCCTCATCATTCCCACGGATGACTTGTGGCCGCGGCAGCTGGCGGACCTCGGACTGCAGGAGCCCCTGTGCCTGTGGTGGCGCGGCGTGGAACAGGAGCTGCCCCCGGCGGCCCGGTCCGTAGCCCTCGTGGGCTCCCGGGACAGCACCAGCTACGGGGCATCGGTGACGGGCGACCTCGCCTACTCGCTGGCCCAGCGCGGCTTCACGATCGTCTCCGGCGGGGCCTACGGGATTGATGCCCACGCCCACAGGGCGGCCCTGGCCGGAAGCGCGGGCGGCGTGCCCACCATTGCCGTCATGGCCGGGGGAGTGGACCGCTTCTACCCCGCCGGCAATGAGGACCTTCTGCGGACCGTGGCGAACCGCGGCGCGGTCCTGGCCGAGGTGCCGCCCGGGTCCGCTCCCACCCGCTACCGGTTCCTGCAGCGGAACCGGCTCATTGCGGCGTTGGCCTCCGTCACGGTCGTGGTCGAGGCCCGGTGGCGCTCCGGCGCCCTCAACACGGCCCACCATGCCGAGAGCCTGGGCAGGGCCGTGGGCGCCGTGCCCGGATCCATCCACAGCGCCAACTCCGCCGGCTGCCACCGGCTTCTCCGTGAAGGCGGCGCGGTATGCGTCACGGATGCCGGGGAGATCGCCGAGCTCGCCTCCCCGAGCGGCGAGGCGATGCCCCCGGACAAGGCAGGCCGGTCCGAGGCCCACGATGGCCTGACCCTGGAGGACCTGATCCTGCTCGATGCCCTGCCGCTGCGGACCACCACCTCGGTTGAGAAGTTGGCCGCGGTGGCCGGGCTGAGCCCGGACTCGGTCCGCGCGGGTCTTGGCCGGCTCGGGCTGCTGGGGCTGGCCGAATCCCGGCACGGCGGCTGGAAACGCTCAGGGAAGGCGGACTGAGATGGGTTGCTTCACCGGGAAGAAGCGGCTCGCCGACCGGCTCCTTGAATGCCGGGGGAATACTGCCAGAGTAAGAGGGTGTCTACACAGGATCCCCCCGCTGCCTCGCCCGCCGCGCTCGACGGCGGTATCCGGCTCGTCGCCGCACGCTTCGGCCGCTACCTGGAAGCGGAGCGGGGCCGGTCCGCCCATACCGTGCGGGCCTATCTCTCTGATGTCGAAAGCCTGCTCGCGCACGCCGCAACCGAGGGCGTCCACGACCTTGCCGGGCTGGAGCTCGGGACCCTGCGGCGCTGGCTTGGTGCCCAGAGCGAGTCCGGGAAGTCCCGCGCCACCCTGGCCCGCCGCGCCGCCACCGCCAGAGCCTTCACCGCCTGGGCTGTCCGTGAGGAGCTGATCGAAGCCGACCCCGCCCTGCGGCTCAAGGCGCCAAAGCGGGAGAAGTCCCTGCCCGGCGTCTTGCACCAGCAACAGGTCCGGCGGCTCGTGGACGACGCCGAATCCGCCTCGGCCGAGGGGGAACCGCTGGCCTTGCGCAACCGTGCCATGGTGGAGCTGCTCTACGCAACCGGTGTCCGGGTTGGCGAGCTGGCCGGCATGGACGTCGACGACCTCGACCCGGACCGCAGGACGCTCCGGGTGCTTGGCAAGGGCAACAAGGAACGCACGGTGCCCTACGGGCTGCCGGCGGCGCTCGCCGTCGACGACTGGCTCCGCCGCGGCCGGCCGGCCCTCGCCACCGGGACCAGCGGCCCGGCGCTCTTCCTGGGCGCGCGCGGCGGAAGAGTGGACCAGCGCCAGATCCGCAGCGTGGTCAAGGAGATGCTGGAACGGCTGGGAGACACCGCCGCCACCGGGCCGCACGCCCTGCGGCACTCCGCAGCGACCCACCTGCTCGACGGCGGGGCGGATCTGCGCGCCGTGCAGGAAATCCTGGGGCACAGCAGCCTTGCCACCACCCAGATCTACACCCACGTGTCCGTTGAGAGGCTCCGGCAGAGCTACCAGCAGGCGCACCCCCGGGCCTGAGGATTACCGGTCCGGCGCGTCCGGCCGGCCGGAAAAGGCACACAATTCGGCCCGCATTCCTGCACGGGATTTCGCCCGCATACCTGCCTAGGGCCAAGCGGACCAGGGTCCACCTGCGGGACTGCCGAAGCATGCACGGCGCGCCGGAAAAGACGCGCCGAATCGCACTGGCGTAATTAGGAGGGGTAGGGCAGAATAAAACTCACGCCCGGGAAGTTTCAAGTTGAACTTGAAGCTGGAATGCACCACGTCCCAGCTTTGAAACCGGCTGTATATTAGTAGTCTGGCAGGGACCGCCGGCATAAATTCGGATCCGCGCAACAGACAGACATCCAGGCACAGGTCGTTGGGGAAGACGTACCTACAGCTATGGAGGATGGAATGTCTGTTGCACTGACCCGAGGTGTGTTGTTCGTTCACTCGGCCCCGACTGCCTTGTGCCCCCACGTCGAGTGGGCCATAGGGTCTGTCGTGGACAAGCGGACGGACCTGGAGTGGACCGCTCAGCCTGCCGCGCCCGGAATGTTCCGGGCCGAGCTGTCGTGGACCGGAACGCCGGGCACGGGGGCTCAATTGGCGTCCGCTCTGCGAGGCTGGGCGCACCTGCGCTATGAAGTCACTGAGGAGCCGAGCCAGGGAGTCGACGGCGGCCGCTGGTCGCACACCCCGGAGCTCGGGATCTTCCACGCCACCACTGACGTCCACGGCAACATCATGGTGTCCGAGGACCGCATCCGTTACGCCTACGAATCCGGCGCCGGCGACCCGTCGGCCGTCTACCACGAGCTCTCGCTCGCCCTGGGCGAGGCCTGGGACGAGGAACTCGAGCCGTTCCGGCACGCCGCCGAAGGCGCCCCCGTGCGCTGGCTCCACCAGGTCGGCTAGGGCCTCACCGGGCGCACCACCGCAGCAATTCCATAGCTAGGCGCCAAAAGGCAGATGGCGGCAATGTTCACGAAGAACATTGCCGCCATCTGCCGTCCCGGCGTGCTGCGGGCGTGCTGCTGGTCGTGCAGCTAGACGCTGCGTACCGCGATCACGGCGTTGTGGCCGCCGAAGCCGAACGAGTTGCTCAGCGCGGCGATGCTGCCGGCCGGCAGGTCGCGGGCGGTCGTGACGACGTCGAGCGGGATTTCCGGATCCTGGTTCTCAAGGTTGATGGTCACCGGCGCCTTGCGGTCGTAGATGGCCATGACGGTCAGCACGGCCTCCACGGCACCGGAGGCGCCGAGCAGGTGCCCCATCTGGGACTTTGTGGCCGAGACCGCTACCGAGTCCACGTGCTTGCCCAGGGCGGCCTTGAGGGCCGCGTACTCGGGCTTGTCGCCGACCGGGGTGGAGGTGGCGTGCGCGTTGACGTGGACGATGTCTTCGGGCTGGATGCGGCCATCGAACATCGCAGCCTTCAGCGCGCGGGTGGCGCCCAGGCCCTGGGGGTCCGGGGCGGTGATGTGGTAGGCGTCGGCGGTGACCGAGGTGCCCGCCAGTTCGGCGTAGATCCGGGCGCCGCGGGCCAGGGCGTGTTCCTCGGCCTCGAGCACCAGGGCGCCGGCGCCCTCGCCCATGACGAAGCCGTCGCGGTCACGGTCGTAGGGGCGTGAGGCGTGCTCGGGATCGTCGTTGCGGCCTGAGAGGGCCTGCATGGAGGCAAAGGCGGCGATCGGCATCGGGTGAATGGCGGCTTCGGCGCCGCCGCACACGACGACGTCGGCCTTGCCGGCGCGGATGAGGTCCAGGCCCACGTGGACGGCCTCGGTGCCGGACGCGCAGGCGGAAACGGGGGTGTGGGCGCCGGCGCGGGCACCCAGGTCCAGGCTTACCGCGGCGGCCGGGCCGTTGGGCATCAGCATGGGCACGGTCATGGGCAGGACGCGGCGGGGACCCTTTTCGCGCAGGGTGTCCCAGGCATCCAGGAGGGTCCAGACGCCGCCGATGCCGGTCGCGAAGGCCACCGCCAGGCGGTCGTGGTCGATTTCGGTGATGCCGGAGTCGGCCCACGCCTCACGGGATGCGACCACGGCGAACTGGGTGGACGGGTCCATGCGCTTGGCCTCGACCCGGGTCAGGACGTCCAGGGCAGGGGTGGAGGCGCGTGCAGCGAAGTGGACGGGCAGCTCGTACTTGGCCACCCAGTCGTCCTCGAGCGTGTGCGCGCCGGAGACGCCCTTGAGCGCGTTCTTCCACATCGTGGGGACATCGCCGCCGATGGGTGTGGTGGCACCCAGACCGGTAATGACTACTTTGCGTGCCATGGGATCACTCTCTGTCGGTGCGCCTGCCGTATCCGGAACCGCGAACGGGATGGCCGGGGCCTGCGAGGGGAAAACTTTCGGGTGGTGCATTTCGTGGTGCTGCTGGTGGTCCGGTCCGGGCGCTGCTGCAGCGCCCGGACCGGACACCGGGTCCGCCGATACTGGCGGAAGCCAGACTAGGCCTGGGCGTTGGCGATGAAGCTGACGGCGTCGCCGACGGTCTTGAGGTTCTTGACC
Source organism: Arthrobacter sp. 05T410 (assembly GCF_056396505.1). Lineage (NCBI taxonomy): Bacteria > Bacillati > Actinomycetota > Actinomycetes > Micrococcales > Micrococcaceae > Arthrobacter > Arthrobacter sp. 05T410. The sequence continues at coordinate 73,256 of NZ_JBFTLP010000018.1, forward strand.
TCTTCGTCCGGGATGCGGACGCCGAACTTCTCTTCGGCGTTGACCACGATCGTCATCATCGAGATGGAGTCGATGTCCAGATCCTCGGTGAAGGACTTGTCCATTTCGACAGCCTCCGTGGCCAGGCCGGTCTCTTCGTTGACGATTTCAGCCAGGCCGGCCAGGATTTCTTCGTTGCTAGCCATTGATGGCTCCTTTTCTGGTTGTTGCCCTCGGCTGCCGGTGGAATGCCGGCAGCCTAAGGGCGGAAATGATTCAAACCGAGGGTTCGGCTTGGTGCGGGAATGCTTGCGAGCACAGCATGCGGGGCGGGCCCTGAAAGTGAAGGACATGCGGTGCAAGGGTGAAACGGGTGGAACGTATTTAGGTCGGAAAAGCGGTGGCTGCCTAAGGAAGCACGACCACCTGGGCGCCGAAGACCAGACCGGCTCCGAAGCCGATCTGCAGCGCCAGCCCGCCGCTGAGCTCGGGGTTTTCCTCAAGCAGGCGGTGGGTGGCCAGGGGGATGGACGCCGCCGACGTATTTCCGGCGTCGGCGATGTCGCGGGCGATCTTGACAGTCTCGGGCAGCTGCAGCTTCTTGGCCATCTCGTCGATGATGCGCATGTTGGCCTGGTGCGGGATGAACGCGGCGAGGTCCTCGGACCGGATGCCGGCTGCGTCCAGGGCCTGCTGGGCCACCTTGGCCATCTCCCACACGGCCCAGCGGAAGACAGTCTGGCCGTCCTGGCGCAGGGTCGGCCACAGGGAAGCGTCGGTCACGGCCGCTTCCTCATCGCTGACGGCGGCGCCGTGCTTGCCGGTCAGGGCGAGCTCGCGGATGTCCAGCATGGAGTGGGTCATGCCGATGGCATCCCACTTGCTGCCGTCCGAACCCCACACCGAGGGGCCGATGCCGGGCGTGTCAGAGGGGCCGATCACGACTGCGCCCGCGCCGTCGCCAAGCAGGAAGGAGATGGTCCGTTCCGTGTTGTCGATGACGTCGGAGAGCTTCTCGGCACCGACCACCAGGACGTAGGAGGCCGCGCCGGAACGCACCAGGGCGTCGCCCTGGGCGATGCCGTAGCAGTAGCCGGCGCATGCCGCGGAGATGTCGAAGGCCGGGGCCGGCGTCGCGCCGAGGCGGTCGGCGAGGCTCGCTGCGGCGGACGGGGTCGCATACGGGTGGGTAACCGTGGAAACGATCACGGCGCCGAGCTGGGAGGCCTCGATGCCGGCCTTCTGCAGTGCTTCACGTGCGGCGCCCTCAGCCATGTCAATCACGCTGACATCGGCGGGCGCGCGGTGCCGGGTGATGATGCCCGTGCGCTGGCGGATCCACTCATCCGAGGAATCGATCCACTGGCACACGTCCTCGTTGGTCACGATCACGCTGGGCCGGTAAGCCCCGATACCCATGATGCGGGTGTTGGCCTGCACCGGTGCCTGCTTCAGAGTGGGAACGCTCATGCCCCTCCCTCCAGTTCTGCAAATAGGGCCAGGGCCGCGGAAAGATCGTCCGGGGTCTTGACGGTGACTGTCTTGACGCCGGGCATGCCGCGCTTGGCCAGGCCCGCCAGTGTTCCGGCGGGAGCCAGCTCGATCGCGCCGGTCACCCCGCGCTGCACCATCGTCTCCATGCACTGGTCCCAGCGGACCGGCCGGGAGACCTGGGCGATCAGGCTGTCGACGGCGGCGGCGCCGTCGGTGACTTCCGCGCCGTCGAAGTTGGACAGCAACGGCACCTGCGGGTCCTTCGGGTGCAGCGACGGACGCAGGGCCTGCAGGGCCGCGCCCGCGGGGGCCATATGCGAGGTGTGGAACGCGCCCGCGACCTTCAGCGGAATAACCCGGGCCTTGGCCGGCGGGTTCTCCGCCAGGGCCTTCAGCTGCTCCAGGGTGCCTGCGGCGACGGTCTGGCCAGCCCCGTTGACGTTGGCGGCCGTGGCCCCGGCGGCAGCAATGGCTGCCAGGACCTCCGCGGGGTCGCCGCCCACGACGGCACTCATGCCGGTCGGGGTGGCGGCGGCAGCGGCTGCCATGCTGTTGGCGCGTTCGCGGACAAACGTCATGGCTTCGGATTCCGACAGGACACCGGCGAGGGAAGCCGCGGTGATTTCGCCGACGGAGTGGCCGGCAAGGATGACGGGAAGCGTGCCGAGTTCGACGTCGAACAGCGACTTCGCCGTCACCAGGCCCGCAGCAACGATCAGGGGCTGCGCGACTGCGGTGTCCTTGATGGTCTCCTCATCGGAGGTGGTGCCGTGGGCGGTGAGGTCGATGCCTGCTATTTCGCTGAGGGAGGCCAGGAGGCCTGCGACGGGTGGCAGTTCCAGCCAAGGGGCCAGAAAACCAGGGGTCTGGGAGCCCTGTCCAGGGCAAACGATTGCAAGCACGTAACCAGCTTTCCAAATTACCGCGTGAACATTCGTGTTTTCATGCACCAAGCTCACTGGGTCAGTTTGTAGGAAGTCTACAACGGTTCAGGAGCCGTTGCGGGGAGGTTGCCGCTCCGTGGGGGCCTTCGGCGGGGCAGAAAGCCGGCCCACGACGAGGGCGGTCTGGAGCACGAACGCCTCCCGCGGCAGCAGCGGATCCCAGCCGGTGACGTCGCAGACGCGCTTGAGCCGGTAGCGCACTGTGTTGGCATGGACGAAGAGTTCCCGGGCCGTGGCCTCGAGTGAATGGCCCAGTTCGAGGTACGTGCCGAGGGTCTCCACCAGCCCGTTGGAGGCGGCCAGAAGCGGGCGGTAGATGTTTTTGACCAGCGAGCGGCGAGCGGCGTCGTCGCCGGAGATCACCCGCTCCGGGAGCAGGTCATCGGCCGCCACCGGGCGCGGCGCGGAAGGCCACGCGCGGGCCGCGGTGAGGCCGGCAAAGGCGGACTGGGCGGAGCCGCTGGCCTCGAGGAGGGACCCGGCCTCCGGGCCGTAGACCACCGGGCCGGGGGCAAAGAGTTCGCTGAGTTTCAGGTATGCGGTCTCCCGGTCGTGGACCCCGCCCAGGATCAGGATGAGGCGGTCGCCCTGGATCCCCACAAGGGCGTCCTCGGCGAAGCGCCCCGCCGTGCGCCGCAGCTCGCTGACGTAGCTGGCGCTTGGCTCGGACGGGGAATTCCCGACCATGACCGTGAAGCGCTCCTGTGCTTTCCAGCCCAGGGCCGCGATCCTGGACCGCAGCGCGTCGGTATTTTCGCCACGGAGGATGGCATCGACAATCAGGGCTTCCAGCCGGGTATCCCAGGAGCCGCGGGATTCCGCGGCGCGGGCATAGACGTCGGCGGCCGCGAACGCGACCTCCCGCGAGTAGCGCAGCACGGCCTCCCGGAGGGCCCCCTGGTCCGCTTCCGGGGCGATCACCGGGACCTGGTCCTCGACGACTTCCACCACGATCCGGATCAGCTGGAGCGCCTTCTGCAGGCTGATGGAGCGGGTCAGTTCGGTGGGCGCGGTGCCGAAGACGTCGGAGAGGATCCACGACGGCGAACTTGGCCGTTCGTACCAGGTGACGAAAGCCGCGATGCCGTTCTGGGCCACCATGCCCAGGGCGGAACGTTCATCCGAGTTCAGCCGGCCGTACCACGGCAGGGACTTCTCCAACTGGCGCAGCGTCGTCGTCGACAGCTGGCCCACGCTGGCCCGGAGCTTCTTGAGGGTTTCGGCTTTCTCCGGAGTCATCGCCCTCGAGCTCGGCTTGCGTTTTTCGGGAGTGGTGATCGGCTCTGCCATGCATTGAGCATACGGGGCGGGCCGCCCAAGCTCCATTTGTGCGAAGGCTACAACTGCCCTTGTCCTGCATCACAGCGGCCCGCGGGAGTCCAGAGCGCCCCCGGAGGGAGGCCCGAGGGAGGCCGGAGGGAGGCGGGGCGGTTAAACGCCCGACGGCGGCCCCCACCTTTCGGTGGGAGCCGCCGTCGAACGTTCGCTCTTGCGCTGAGGCGCGGTTAGGAGTCGCCGCCCGCGTTGCCGGTGGTGCCGGCGTTCACGTTGTGCAGGCGGTACTTCTCGATGGCCTGGGCAGGTGCCTGGGCATCCACTTCGCCCCGGCGGGCCAGCATCTGAAGGGAACGGACCACAACCGAGTGGATGTCGTTCTTGAAGAAGCGGCGTGCCGCGGCGCGGGTGTCCGAGAAGCCGAAGCCGTCCGCGCCGAGCGAGGCAAACTCGTTCGGCAGGAACTGGCGGATCTGGTCCGGCACGGCCTTCATGTAGTCAGTGACCGCCACGATGGGGCCGGTGGCGCCGGCGAGCTGCTGGGTCACGAACGGGACGCGGGCGGGCTGGCCGGGGTTGAGGAAGGAGTCTTCCTCGGCGGCCATGGCGTCGCGGCGCAGTTCGGTCCAGGAGGTCACGGACCAGACATCCGCCGAGACGCCCCAGTCCTCGGCGAGGACCCGCTGGGCTTCGAGGGCCCAGGGAACCGACACGCCCGAGGCAAGGATCTGCGTGCGCGGGCCGTCAATCTTGGCCGGCGCCAGCAGGTAGATGCCCTTGATGATGCCCTCGACATCGAGTTCCGCCGGTGCGGGCGGCTGCACGATCGGCTCGTTGTAGACAGTGATGTAGTACATCACGTTCCGCGACGGATCGTTGTCGGCAATTTCCTTCCCGGCTTCGCCCGGGCCGTACATCCGGTTGAGGCCGTCACGCATGATGACGCCCATCTCGTAGCCGTATGCCGGGTCGTAGGTGATGACGGCCGGGTTGGTTGCCGCCAGCATGGGGGAGTGCCCGTCGGCATGCTGCAGGCCTTCGCCGGTCAGCGTGGTCCGGCCTGCCGTGGCGCCGATGATGAACCCGCGGGTCATCTGGTCGGCGGCCGCCCAGAAGGAATCGCCGGTGCGCTGGAAGCCGAACATCGAGTAGAAGACGTAGACCGGGATGAGCGGTTCGCCGTGGGTGGCGTAGGACGTTCCGGCGGCGGTGAAGGCTGCCACGGACCCGGCCTCGTTGATGCCGGCGTGCACGATCTGGCCGGAGATGGACTCCTTGTACGCCAGGACGAGCTCGCGGTCCACGGAAAGGTAGTTCTGGCCGTTCGGGTTGTAGATCTTCGCCGTCGGGAAGAACGCGTCCATGCCGAAGGTGCGTGCCTCATCGGGGATGATCGGCACAATCCGCTTGCCGAACTCCTTGTCCCGCATGAGGTCCTTGAGCAGGCGGACGAACGCCATGGTGGTGGCGGCGTGCTGCTTGCCGGAGCCGCGGTTGGCGACTTCGTAGACCTTCTCGTCCGGGAGGGTGACGTCGGCGTGCTTGGAGCGCCGCTCGGGGACGAAGCCGCCGAGTTGCTTGCGGCGGTCCATCAGGTACTGGATCTCCGGGGAGTCCATGCCGGGGTGGTAGTACGGCGGCCGGTAGAGGTCCGCTTCGAGCTGGTCGTCCGTGATCGGGATGCGCAGGTGGTCGCG
>NZ_JBFTLP010000019.1:0-77910 GCF_056396505.1 Arthrobacter sp. 05T410
GGCCCCACCGACATCTCCCCGGTCGGGTTCGCCGCGCAGCTGCACGTGGGCCTGGCGATCCACAACTACGGCATCCAGGAATACATGCAGCACTCGGATGCGACCAACGAGGTCTTCGAACAATCCATGACCTTCGTCGACGGCTACCTGCACCCGGGCGAGGCGCCCGGCATCGGCGTCGAATTCAACGAAGAAGCCGCCGCCGCGTTCCCCTACCAGCAGGCCTACCTGCCCTACAACCGCCTCGTCGACGGCACCGTCCATGACTGGTAACCCGACCACGACCGGTAAACCGTCCACGACCGGCAACCCGGGCAAGACCGGTGAACTGAAGGCCGCGGGTCCCGCCCGCCGCCACATCGTGGTGATGGGCGTGACCAGTTGCGGCAAAAGCACCGTGGGCGCGGCCATCGCCGACCGCCTGGGGGCGGAATTCCTCGACGGCGACGCGCTGCACCCGCAGTCCAACATCGACAAGATGGCCTCGGGTACCCCGCTGGACGACGACGACCGGGCACCCTGGCTGGCCGAGGTCGGCAGGCGCTTCGCGGCGTCGGATTCCGGGCTGGTCATCGCGTGCAGCGCGCTCAAGCGTTCCTACCGCGACATCATCCGCAGCGGGGACTCCTCCGTGGTGTTCGTGCACCTGCACGGGACCCGGGAACTGCTCGGCAGCCGCATGGCAGCGCGTCCGGGCCATTTCATGCCGCTCTCGCTGCTGGATTCGCAGCTCGAAACCCTGGAAGAACTCCAAACCGATGAAGCGAGTGTTGTAGTGGATATCGCCACGCCAGTGAACCAGATCGTTGACGACACTGTTGCGGCCCTTGACGGGCTGCAGGGCGGAGCCACCCGGTTGCTGGTGGACCTGAAGGCCGCGCCGTTCAACCTCGACGATGCCGCGATTGCGTGGGTGGAGTCCACCATCGGCTCCATGTCGGACGAGGAAAAGATCGGGCAGCTGTTCATCAACCACAACAACGACTACTCCCCGGAATACCTCGACGGTGTCCTGGAGCAGTATCACGTGGGCGGCATGCGGTACCGGCCGGGGCCGTCGGCCGAGGTGCAGGAGCACATCCGGTACGCGCAGTCCAAGACACGGGTGCCGCTGCTGATCGCATCGAATCCGGAAATGGGCGGCGCCGGCAGTTGCGACGACGGGACGTTCGTCTCGACCCACCTGCAGGCCGGCTCGCACCCGGACAAGGGCATCGCCCGCCAGATGGGGCGCGTTGCCGGGGTGGAGACCGCCGCGCTGGGCTGCAACTGGGCCTTCGCGCCGATCGTGGACATCCACTACAACTGGCGCAACACCGTCATCTCCACCCGGGCCTTCGGCAACACCCCGGAGATCGTGGTGGAACGGGCCAAGGAGTACTTCGACGGCATCAGCGAATCGCCCACGGTGTGCGCCATGAAGCACTTCCCCGGTGACGGCCTGGACGAGCGCGACCAGCACGTGGTCACGTCCTACAACACGTTCGGCTACGAGCAGTGGAACGAGACCTACGGGCACGTATACCGGGAGATGATCGGCCACGGCGTGCAGTCCATCATGGTCGGGCACATCGGTGCGCCGGACCTGTCACGGCATTTCCGCCCGGGCCTCGCGGCGGGCGACATTCTGCCCGCGACCCTGGCGCCGGAACTCCTCCAGGACCTGCTGCGCGGCGAGCTCGGCTTCAACGGACTGATCCTCACCGACGCGTCCCAGATGATCGGCCTCACCCAGGCCATGAAGCGCAGCGAGCTGGTCCCGGCCACCATTGCGGCCGGGTGCGACATGTTCCTGTTCTTCCGGAACCCGGCCGAGGATTTCGGGTACATGCTGGACGGCTACAAGTCCGGCGTCATCACCGAGGCGAGGCTGCATGATGCGCTGCGCCGGATCCTGGCCCTCAAGGCCTCGCTCGGACTGCACCTGAAGTCCCGAGGGGCACTGGTTCCGCCGGCGGAGGCTCTGGCCCGGATCGGCAGCGAGGCGCACCTGGCCATCGCCGCCGAAATTGCGGACAAGACCGTTACCCTGGTGAAGGACACTGCGCAGAACCTGCCCATCACACCGCGGACGCACAAGCGGATCCGGCTGTACGGCATTTCCGGCGGCTCGGACTTCACCATGGCGGATCCTCTGGCCTACCTCGATGTGGTGGCCGGGGAACTGGAGCGGGCTGGTTTTGAGGTGCACCCCTTCAAGACGGCGGCGCAGCGCAAGGCGGCAGGGGAGGAAGGCGTGAACTTCATGTCCGTCATCTCCGAGGAAGCCACCGGGGACTACGCGGACAAGTATGACGCCGCGTTCGTGTTCGCCAATGTAAAGGGTTTCGCGCAGGAGGCGGCAATCCGGATCAAGTGGTCCACGCCGATGGCCGCCGAGATCCCCTGGTACACCACCGAGGTCCCCACGGTGTTCGTCTCGCTCAACCAGCCCAACCACCTCATTGACGTGCCGATGGTCAAGACCGCCATCCACGCCCACGCGGGCACGCCGGCAGCCATCCGGGCCGCCATCGAGAAGATCCAGGGCAAGTCGGAGTTCCAGGGCACGTTCAACGAGAACGTCTTCTGCGACTCCTTCGACACCCGGCTCTAAGCCACGCTGCGTTCTTGACCTGACGCGGCGCGGTTTCGGACCGGCGCTACGCGGATCCCCGCCGCGCCGGTCCGACGCCGCAGCGCGCGCCCGAAACCTGCGCGAAAAACCCCTCCCGCGGCACCCCGCGCAGGCGTAGCGTGGGGCCATGGAGAAGACCGGATGCGCGGTGGTGGGCGGTGGACCTGCGGGGATGATGCTGGGCTTGCTCCTGGCACGGGCCGGGGTGCGGGTGACGGTGTTGGAGAAGCACGCCGATTTTCTGCGCGACTTCCGCGGCGACACGGTGCACCCGTCCACGATCCGGCTCATTGACGAACTCGGACTTGGCCGGGAGTTTCGCCGGTTGCCGCAGAGCCGCCTGAAGAATGTCGTTTTCCCGGTCCCGGGCGGGGCGCCCGTGACCATGGGCGACTTTGACGCCCTGCCGCCGCCGTACAACTACATTGCCATGATGCCGCAATGGGATTTCCTGAGCTTCCTCGCCGAGGCCGCAGCCCAGGAGCCGGGGTTTACGCTGCTCATGAGCCACACCGCCACGGGCTTGGTCCGCAACGGAGGCCGTGTCCGCGGAGTCCGCTTCCGGACCGCCGACGGCACACAGGACGAGCTCCTGGCGGACCTGGTGGTTGCCACGGACGGCCGCCATTCCGTGCTGCGCACCGCGGCCGGGCTGGCGCCAAAGGAGTTCCCGGTGCCCTTCGACACGTGGTGGTTCCGGCTGCCCCGCTATCCCTCCGAAACGGGTGAGGTGGCCGGGCTCGTGCCGGCGTTCGGCCCCGGCGAGGCGCTGCTGGCCCTGTTCCGCAACGACTACTACCAAATGGGCTACCTCGCCGCCAAGGGCGCCGACGCCCGGATCCGCGCGGAAGGCGTCGAGGGCTTCCGAAGGCGGGTGGCGGCCCTCCGCCCGGATCTTGCGGACCGGGTTGACGCCATCGAATCCCTTGATGACCTCCACTGGCTCGACGTGCGGCTGAACCGGCTGCACTCGTGGCACATCAACGGGCTGCTGTTCATCGGGGACGCCGCGCACGCGATGTCCCCGGCCGGCGGCGTCGGAATCAACCTCGCCATCCAGGACGCGGCCGCCGCCGCCGAGTACCTTGCCCCCGCACTGCTCCGGGGCCGGGTGAACACGGCAGACCTGGAGAAAGTCGAGCGGCGGCGCCGGCTGCCCACCGTCATTGTGCAGAGCGTCCAACGGCTCATGCAGAGGGCAGTCTTCGGCCCGATCCTGACCGGGAAGCGGTCGAAGGCTCCGGCCGCGGCATTGTTCTTTGCCCGGCACGTTCCGGTGTTCCGCACCATCATTCCCCGCTTCATCGCCTTTGGCCCGCGCCCCGAGCACGCACCGGCCTTCGCGCGGCGGGCCGAACCCCAGCCGCAGCCCTAACCGATGCGGTTAGCCGTGCGCCGTGAGGTAGCCGATCAGGCCCTTGACGGTAGCCACCGCCGGGTAGTCGCGCTCCGGAATGTCCACGCCGGTGGCCGTGTCGATCGTTTCCACGAGCCGCAGGAAATCAAGCGAATCGAGTTCCAAATCCTGGCGCAGCCGGGCGTCCTCGTCGACGTCGTCGAGTTCGACGTCAGGGGCCACCGCGCCGATCGCGGCGTGCACCGCCGCGCGGGCGTCCTGTTCGTTCATGGTTCCTCCGGTTTCCTGGCTTTGGGTGTCACAGGTGCTCCGGTTCCTGCAACAGCTCGTTGATCCGGGCGAGGTAACGGGCGCCGCGCAGGCCGTCGCTGACCCGGTGGTCCGCGGACAGCGTAGCGATGGCGGCATGCCGGACCCCGAGGAGCCCGTCCTGGGCCCAGGGCTGTTCCATCACCCGGCCGAAGCCCACCATGGCCACCTGGGGCGGATAGATCACGCCGTAGACACTGTCTACGCCGAGGTCTCCGAGGTTGGTCACGGTCAAGGTTGGATCGGCCATTTCGGCGCGCTGGAGACGCCCCGCACGTGCCCGGCTGACAAGATCCCGCAGCTGCTCCATGAGCACGTCCAGGGGCAGGGTGTCGGCGTCGTGGATTGCCGGGGCCACCAGACCGCCTTGGCGCAGGGCCACCGCGACGCCCAGGTGCACTGCCGCACTGGGACGGAAACCGCCGTCGACGTAGAAGCCGTTGACCTCGGGGACGTCCCGTGCCGCCAGAGCCGCGGCTTTTAGCAGGAGCGCCGACGGCACCAGCCGGCCGGCGACGGGCCGGTGCGCATTGACCGACTGCATCCACCCGACGGCGGTGCGCAGATCCAGCGTGGTGCTGAGGTAGTAGTGCGGGATGGTCTGCTTCGAGCGCGTCATCAGGGCGCCGATGGCCCGACGCAGGCTGGCCACGCGCTCGCGGGCTTCCGACGTCGGCCTCCCTCTAGCTGGTGTCTCCGGCGCTTCCAGTACGGCCGCGACGCGTTCCGGAGCTGGGGATTCCGTCGCGGATGCAACCCGACCGGGCTCCGGGGGACCCGGCGTTGGAACTCTGGCTGCTGCGCGCTGCACGTCGGCCACCGTCACGGCGCCGTCCGGGCCGGTGCCGGTCACGGTGGAAAGCCCGATCCCGAGTTCCGCGGCGAGCCGCCGCGCCCGCGGCGACGAACGCACCCTGCCCGTCCCGCCGGTCCGGGCCGCCACCGCGTGTTCGACGTCGGCGCGGGTGATGGCGCCGTCCTTGCCGGTGCCCTGGATCCTGCCAGTGTCCACGCCCAGCCGGTGCGCCAGGTGCCGCACGGGAGGGGCGATCGGGGGACCCGCCGTCGGCCCGACCGGCTCAGGGGGCCGCGGCGTGAGAGCAGCGGGTTTCGACGGCGCCCCCGCCGGGGGAGCCGCACGAACTGGAGCCCCGACCTCGGCAGGGGTCTGGGTGATCACGGCCAGCGGGGTTCCCACCGGAACGGTTTCGCCGATGCCCACCAGGAGGTCCGCCACGACGCCTTCCTGGAAGGACTCCACGTCCATGACCGTCTTGTCCGTGTCCACGACCGCCACGAGATCGCCGCGGCGCACATAGTCACCACGCTTGACCAGCCATTCGACGATCTTGCCGTGCTCCATGTCGGCCCCGAGCGAGGGCATCAGGAAGTCACCCACCGGCGCCTACTGTTGCTTTGGCCGCGGCCACGATCCGTTCCGCGGACGGCAGGGCGGCGAGTTCCAGGTGCTTGGCATAGGGGATCGGCACCTCGGCGCTGCAGACCCTGGCCACCGGCGCATCGAGGTCGAAAAACGCCTGCTCGGTGATCCGCGCACTCACCTCGGCCGACAGGCTGCCGCTGCGCCAGCCTTCATCGACCACGACGGCCCGGTGCGTCCTGGTCACGGAGGAGAGGATGGCGGCGTCGTCGAGCGGGCGGAGCGTGCGCAGGTCCAGGACCTCGGCGTCGATCCCTTCGGCGGCGAGCTGTTCCGCGGCGTCGAGCACCACGGGCAGGGTCCCGCCGTAGGTGATCAGCGAGATGTCGTTGCCGGTGCGCCGGATGGCTGCCGTGCCGATGTCCACCGGGCCGGCGTCGTCGGCCAGTTCCCCGGGGACGTTGTACAGCGAGCCGTGCTCGAAGATCAGCACGGGGTCCGGGTCCTGCAGCGCCGTCCAGAGCATGCCGCGGGCGTCTTCGAGGGTGGCCGGGGCCAGGATCCGCAGCCCCGGGATGTGCGCGTACCAGCCTTCGAGGCTGTGCGAGTGCTGGGCGCCGAGCTGGCGGCCCGCACCGGTGGTCATACGGATCACGAGCGGGACGTGGAACTGCCCGCCGGACATGTGCAGCAAGGTGGCGGCATTATTCACGATCTGGTCGAGCGCCAGGAGGCTGAAGTTGACGGTCATGATTTCCACGATCGGGCGCATGCCGCCCAGGGCCGCGCCGATCCCGGCACCGACGAACCCGGATTCCGAGAGCGGGGTGTCGCGGATCCGGTCCGGGCCGAACTCCTCCAGCAGGCCCAGGCTGACCGCGAACGAGCCGCCATAGGCGCCCACGTCCTCGCCCATCAGGAATACGCGTTCGTCGCGGATCATGGCGTCGCGGATGCCCGCCCGTAGCGCCTCTCGGTAGCTCGATTTCATGGCGTGTCTGCGGCCTTCCCGGCAGGCTGCCCGGCTGTGCCCGCGCCAGTGGCTGTGCCCGCGCCGTCTTCGGCGCCGCGCTCGCTGTAGACAAAGCGGGTCAGTTCCTCCACCGGTTCCGGGGTTCCGGCCTCGGCGAACTCGACGGCGGCCGCGATCTCCGCCTGCGCGTCCGCCTGCAGCTGCTCCCACTCGGCGGCCGAGAGGTGGCCCGCGGACTCCAGCGCGGTCCGCAGCAGCGTGATCGGGTCCCGTTCCATCCACCGCGCCACCTCCTCCTTCGTCCGGTAGCGTTCGGGATCGAACATCGAGTGGGCCCGGAAACGGTAGGTCCGCAACTCCAGGAAGTGCGGACCGCCTCCTGAGCGGACGGCGTCCACCGCGCGGCGTGCACCCTCCTCGACGGCCAGGACGTCCATGCCGTCCACGGCCCACGCGGGGATCTCGTAGCCGGCAGCTTTGAGGGCGATGTCAGTCTGCGATTCGGAACGGGCCAGGGCGGTACCCATGGCATAGAGGTTGTTCTCGCAGCAGAACAGCACGGGCAGCTGCCACAGGGCCGCCAGATTCAGGCTCTCGTGGAATGCGCCTTCGGCCACCGCGCCTTCGCCGAAGAAGCACACCGTGACATTGGAGCGCCCCGCCATCTTGTCGGCCAGTGCCAGGCCGACGGCGAGAGGTAGGCCCCCGGCGACTATCGCGTTGCCGCCGAAGAAGCGGGTGGGGGCATCGAACAGGTGCATTGACCCGCCCCGGCCACGGCAGCACCCCTCAACGTAGCCGTACATTTCGGCGAGGATCGCCTCGGCCGAGACGCCCCGCAACAGCGCGTGCCCGTGCTCCCGGTACGTCGCGACGACGGCGTCCTCCGGTCCCAATGACGCCAGGACGCCGGCGGCGACAGCCTCCTCGCCAATGTAGACGTGCAGGAAGCCGCGGATCTTGGCTGCACTGTACAGCTCGACGCATTTCTCTTCGAGCTGGCGGACGCGCAACATCTGCAGCAGCAGGTGCTGGCCGTGGGCCGCGTCCAAAGGGCCTCCGCGTGGGCTCGCTGTACCGGTCATTTCGGTGCCTGTTCGGTGCTGGCCGGCTCTATGCGGGCCGGGTTTGGCGGGACCGGGGGCGTCTCGATGGTGGAGGTGTCGCCCTCGGGCAGGCCGAGCTCGCGGGCCTTGAGCAGTCGCCGGAGGATCTTCCCGCTGCGGGTCTTGGGCAGTGCGGCGGTGAAGTCAAGCAGCCGCGGCGCGACGGCGGGGCCCAGCCGCTTGCGGGCGAAGCCGATGATGTCCAGGGCCAGCTCCCCGGACGGTTCCCAGCCGGTCCGGAGTTCAACGAAGGCCTTGACCACCTCGCCGGCCACCGGGTCCGGGACCCCGATCACGCCGGCCTCGGCGACGGCCGGGTGCTCCATGAGGGAACTCTCCACCTCGAACGGGCCGATCAGGTGCCCCGACGACTTGATGACGTCGTCGCCCCGGCCCACAAACCAGTAGTAGCCGTCGGCGTCGCGTTTGGCGAGATCCCCGGTCAGGTACCAGCCCCCGGCGAAGCAGCGGCGGTAGCGCTCCTCTTCGTGCAGATAGCCGCGGAACATGGAGGGCCAGCCGGGCCGGAGGGCCAGTTCCCCCATGGAGTCGGGGTCCGTGACCAGCACCGCTTCGCCGTCGCGGATGACGGGCTTGCCGTCCGCATCCCGGGCCACGACGGCGGCCTCGACGCCGGGCAATGGACGGCCCATCGAGCCGGGCCGGATCTCGGTTGCGGCGTAGTTCGAGATCATGATGCCGCCTGTTTCGGTCTGCCACCAGTTGTCGTGCACCGGCTGGCCGAAGGCCTCCTGCCCCCACACCACAACCTCCGGGTTGAGCGGCTCGCCGACGCTGGCGACGAAGCGCAAGGCGGAGAGGTCGTGTCCTGCGGCGCGGTCGGCTCCGGCCTTCATGAGCATGCGCAAGGCCGTCGGGGCTGTGTACCAGACCGTGACTCCTTGCTCGGCGAGGATCCGGTACCACCGGTCGGCGTCCATTTCCTCCTCGTCCACGATGGCCGTCACGCCGTGGCTCAGGGGTGCGATCACGCCGTACGAGGTGCCCGTGACCCAGCCCGGGTCGGCCGTGCACCAGTAGACGTCTCCGGGTTGCAGGTCCAGGGCGAAGGTTCCGGTCGCGTGGTGGGCGGTCACGGCGTCGTGCACGTGTATCGCGCCCTTGGGAGTGCCGGTGGTGCCGGACGTGAAGTGCAGCAGGGCCATGTCCTCCGGCTGGGTGGCCGCGATCTCCCCGTCCGGCGGGGCTTGGCGCATGAGGGCGGCCAGGTCGAGGGTTCCGGGCTCGGGATCGCCGTCGGCGTCGATGAGCAGGACGTGGCGCAACTCCGGGAGCTGCCCGCGCAGCTGGACGATCTTCCTGCGGTACAGCGCCCGCGTGGTGACCAGCGCCCGGCCGGAGCCCAGCGTGAGGCGCTGCCGCACCGGCTCGGGACCGAAAGCGGAGAACAGCGGGCAGAACACGCTCGCGTTCTTGAACGTGCCGAGCACCGCGATGTACAGGGCGGGGCCGCGGCCGGTGAGGGAGAAGACCCGTTCCCCGCGGCCGACGCCAAGGCTGCGCAGGACGCCGGCGAAGCGGCTGGTCTGTTCGGCGAGTTCGGCGTAGCTCAAGGAGTGGGTGCTGCCATCGGCCCGGACGAACCGCAAGGCCTCATGTCCTGCCGTGCTGCCGGCCGCGTGCCGGTCCACTGCCTCGTAGGCGATGTTGAGGCCGCGGCCACCGGGGAGTCCGGATAGGGCTCGCCGGGCCTCATCCCAGGTGAAGGCCGCGCACGCCGCGTCATAATCCACCAGGTTCGGCCGGACCCGGAAACTGCCGATGTCTTTGGTGATCGCAGGCCAGCGGATGGATGGTTCGGTTCCTGCCGTCATGGTTCCATCCGACTCCCGTGTGCCGGTGCCGCCCAGAGCAAAAGGTCCCGGACCGACGTGCAAGACCCCGGCTGGGAATCCGCGGCGGACCAGCCACTAAACTGGAAGCCATGACTGCCACCCGTGACTTCGCATCCGACGCTGCCGCTGCCCGTGCCCGACTCCTGGAACTGATCAAGGAACTGGCCGTAGTCCGCGGCAAGGTCATCCTCTCCAGCGGCGCCGAGGCCGACTACTACATCGACCTGCGCCGCATCACCCTGCACCACGAGGCGTCCAAACTCGTCGGACAGGTCATGCTCTCGCTGATGGAGGACGCCGGGATCGATTTCGAGTGCGCCGGGGGACTCACCATGGGGGCGGACCCGGTAGGCACCGCCGTCATGCATGCCGCCGTCGACGCCGGCCGCCCGGTGGACGCGTTCGTGGTCCGCAAGGCGCAGAAGTCCTACGGCATGGGACGCCAGGTGGAAGGCCCCTCGGTCGAGGGCCGCAAGGTCCTGGTCCTGGAGGACACCTCAACCACCGGCGGGTCCGCGCTGACCGCCGTCGAAGGCGTCCGCAAGGCCGGCGGCAACGTGGTGGCCGTCGCCGTGATCGTGGACCGCGACACCGGAGCCAAGGAAAAGATCGAGGCCGAAGCCGGCGTTCCGTACCTCTTCGCCTTCGGCAAGGACGAACTGGGCCTCAACTAGCGTTTCTCCCTCAGCTGACGCGGGTGGACGGTGCCTAGGGGGTGACTTATCATTTCTTAAATACCCCCCGTCCGTACCCGCATCTGGAGAAACGCGACATGCTCCCGCCCCCTGAAGACTTGACCGCTGACTCCGTCAACACTGTCGACCAGATCCAGAACCTGATCCTGGACAGCGCAGACTTCGAAGCGTTCCTGAACGAACTCGCGCGTTTTTCCGCGCACCAAGTGGCCGGCTCCGGCGACGACGCGCTGTGCGGAATCACCCTGCTCCGGGACCGTAAGGCCGCCACGATCGGGTGGAGCAGCGACTCCGCCCGCGAAGTGGACGAGATCCAGTACTCACTGTCCCAGGGCCCCTGCCTGACCGCCGCCAAGGAGGAACGGGAAGTCTACGTCCCGGACCTCTTCGACGAGGACCGCTGGGGCCCTGACTACGCCTCCGCCGTCGCCTCGCACGGCCTGCGCTCGGTGTTGTCGGTGCCTTTCCACCTCCAGGGCGAAGCCCAGGCGGCCCTGAACCTCTACTCCGATGTCCCGCACAAGTTCGACGGCGACGTCGCGGTCCGGGCCCGCGGGTACACCCGTGAAATCTCCCAGGCGCTGCGGCTGGCAGTCCGCTTCTCGCTGCACACGGACAGCGCCACGAACCTGCGCGCCACGCTCGAATCCCGGACCGTGATCGACATGGCCATCGGGATCGTCATGGCCCAGAACCGTTGCGACCAGGAAACCGCGGTCCGGATCCTCACCGATGCCTCCAGCAACGGCAACGTTAAACTCCGCGACATCGCCGCCTCACTGGTGCAATCTGTCGGCGGAACGGCTACCAGGACGCACTACGAAGAGCCGAACCGGCGGCAGGCTGGCTGAACCGGCAGCGGCCTATGACTTGTGTGCGACCACAAGCGCGGATACGCTGAATGAGGTTGAGCCGTCGGCCATAGACATCCTTATTTGGAGTACCTATGGACCAAACACTGCAAGCCCACGTCAAACTCGATGTCGTTTCCGACGTCGTCCGGATTAGTGTCCGGGGGAGCCTCACACAAGCCTCCCGCCCCTCCCTGATGCAAATTATCCAGCGCATCCGCCGCATGGGGATCATCTCGCATATCCGCGTCGACCTCGGCCTGGCCGCATTCGTGGAATCAGCGGCGCTGGCCGGCCTGCGCAACGACCTCAACGCAATCGACGGCGGGGCCTCCGGCTCGGAGGTCGCCGGCATGCCGGCTCCCGGTGGAGTCTCCCTGGAACTGACCGCGCACCGCGACGATTCCGCTGCATTGCCACCTCTGGACATGGCCGGGGAATTTACGGCCTCGATCGATCCCTCAGGCACCCGGAAGCTGAACCGGTTCTCCGACGACGAACTCTTCGCCGCGAGCGACTCTGTGTTCGGCCTTCTCGATGATCCCGCTGACATGGCCCGCTCGGAACTCCTGGCGACCTATGACGAGATCGGCATGGAAATCAGCCGCCGCGAGGTCGGCCGCGAGCCCGAACCCGCGTAACCGGCAACGGCGCTTCAACGGCGTGCCAGCGGCGCCAACCGCGACAGTGGCGTGCCAGCGGCGCTTCCACGCTGAGCTTCGGGACCGCTGTATGGTCCGGTTTCTCATCCCCGCCGAAGCGTGGATACGGTAGAGATGTGCCGGCCGAGATGGATCCGAACCATCCGCGAGGCCCCGGTGCTTCCGAGGCCCGCATGCTCCGCCGCGCCGTCGAGCTTAAACGGGTTTCCCGGCGATCGTTCCTGATCGGCGCAGGGTCCGCGTCGCTGCTGGCGGCGGACATGCTGTTCACTCAGCGCGTGCAGGCCGAGCGGCGTGTCAGCCGGATCCTCGAAGTACCTGATGACGTTGCCGAACGGTATTACCCCCACGCCAGCTGGATCCTGTTCCCCGGCTACAAAACGAGCTGGGAAGAAGCCCTGTGGATCCTGAACGCGCTGCGCGGCTCCCTGAACAAGAGGGGCCAGCTCGCCGCCGTCGGGTATTCCAACGAAGGCCTGGACATCGACGAGGTGGTCATCGCCGTGATCGAGCACGTCCGCGCCCACAATCTCACCACCCTCTACTTCTACGGCCATAGTTTTGGCGGCATGGTGGCAACCCAGGTGGCGGCCCGGCTGCGCGAACTGCACGGCGTCGAAGTGGCGTTCATCCTGCTCGACTCCAGCCCGGCAAGCCGGCACGACGTGCTGGACCAGAGCTGGTTCGAGGGTGTGGTGATGCTCTACGAAAGCGGGTTCCGCTTCCCCACAGTGCTGCGCGGCGGCTATGAGCTCGGCGAGAGGATGCTGCACAAGAATGAACGCAGTTGGGGTCAGGTGGTGGACCAGACACTGGAACAGCTGTCCCCGATCGCGCCGTCCAGCGTGCTGATCCAGTCCGAATCCGCCTATATCTTCCACTTTGAGGCCAGCCGTTTCGTCGGGAAGCTGGGCGAAACGAAGATGGCGTTCATCGGCAACCCCCGGGACAAGACGGTGGATTACGAGACCGCCCGGGACACCTGGTCACTGTCCTTCAAAACCAACATGGTCTCGGATGACCTGCGCACCGACGGGGCGAGGCCGGAGCACGCGAGCCCTGGCTGGAGCCCGTTCATCTACCGGCCCATCATCGAAAAACTCCAGGACGACCTCTTCCCGCTGCCGGGCGGCGGCGGGAAGAAGACCGCGTTCTGAGGTATCGCGTTCTGGGGTGTTGCTCAGATCTGGTTCTTGAGGTCCGCCACGGAATTCAGGATCTGGTTCGGCCGGAACGGATACGCGGCGATATCGTCCCGGTGGGTGATGCCGCTGAGCACCAGCACCGTGTGCAGGCCCGCCTCCATGCCGGCGATGATGTCGGTGTCCATGCGGTCGCCGATCATGGCCGTGGTTTCCGAGTGCGCGTCGATCTGGTTCATCGCCGACCGGAACATCATCGGGTTGGGCTTGCCCACAATGTACGGTTCGCGCCCCGTGGCCTTGGTGATGAGGGCGGCGATGGCCCCGGTGGCAGGCATGGGTCCGTCCTTCGAGGGCCCGGTGGCGTCCGGGTTGGTGGCGATGAAACGCGCGCCGGCGAGGATCAGGCGGATGGCCATGGTGATGGCTTCAAACGAATAGGTGCGGGTCTCGCCGAGCACCACGAAGTCGGGGTTCTGGTCGGTGAGGATGAAGCCGGCCTCGTGGAGCGCCGTCGTGAGTCCTGCTTCGCCGATCGTGTAGGCGCGGTTCCCCGACTCCGAACCGCGGACCTGGTCCTTGAGGAACTGGGCCGTGGCCAGGGCCGAGGTCCAGATGTTCTCCTCCGGGATTTCCAGCCCGGAAGAGCTCAGCCGGGCCGCGAGGTCCCGGGGCGTGAAGATCGAGTTGTTGGTCAGCACGAGGAACCGCTTGGAGGTGTCCACCCAGCGCTGGATCAGCTCCGCCGCGCCCGGGATGGGCTGGTTCTCGTGGACCAGCACGCCGTCCATGTCCGTGAGCCAGCACTCGATTTCCTGGCCGCTGCGGTACATCGAGGCGTACGAACGGCCCTCGTCTGAATCGGTACCATGCTCTTCGCGCTGATCTGCCATGCTGTCCTCCGCCTAAGTGTGCCGCTTCCTGTCACCCAGTCTAATGTTGAGGCGTGACTGAACCCGAGATCCCCGCCCCGTCCCTCCCCGCCGCAGAGGAAGGGTCGGAACCGAAGGCGGAGGTCGGCGTCGGACCCTGGGAAGGCGAAGTTCCCCAGGGCGGGCACTGGGACCCGGACCTGCTGGCGGACGGCGACCGGCGCAACGTGGTGGACAAATACCGCTACTGGAAGCACGAGGCGATCGTGGCCGACCTGGACTCCAAGCGGCACAACTTCCACATCGCGATCGAGAACTGGCAGCACGACCTCAACATCGGCACCGTGGTCCGGACCGCCAACGCGTTCCTGGCCAAGGAAGTCCACATCATCGGACGACGCCGGTGGAACCGCCGCGGGGCCATGGTCACCGACCGCTACCAGCACGTCCGCCACCACCCCACCGTTGAGGACTTCGTGGCCTGGGCGCAGGGGGAGGGGCTGGCGATCATCGGGATCGACATCTTCCCGGACTCGGTGCCGCTGGAGACCTACGAACTGCCCAAGGACTGCGTCCTGGTCTTCGGCCAGGAAGGCCCGGGCCTGACCCCTGAAGTCCACGAAGCGGCGCTGGACACCTTGTCGATTGAGCAGTTCGGCTCCACCCGCTCCATCAACGCGGCCTCCGCCGCCGCGATCGCGATGCACGCCTGGATCCGCCGCCACGTGTTCGGCCAACTCCCGGGCTAAAGCCACTCTTAGGCGTCCGTGGCCCCGGGGGTTCCGTACCGACAAGCGAGCCGTTGACGTGGGTCGCAAACCAGCAGACGCTGTCGGTGCGAGGCGAACGTGCGAGGAGAAGGATGTGGACGATAACCAAGGACATCACCGTTGCGCGTCGGATGAGGCCGTCCCGTTCGGCAGGGGAGCGGAAACCCGGTGAGCGGGTTTGTGGACAGCGTCCTGAATGTAGACCCGCTGCTGGCCCTGATCATCGTGGGCCTGCTGGTCTTCGCCGAGGACGCCCTCTTCGTCGGCTTCGTTGTCCCCGGGGAGACCGCCGCGGTTCTGGGCGGGGTCGTGGCCAGCCGCGGGGTCCTGCCCCTGTGGTCCGTGATGGTCGTGGTCGTGCTGGCCGCGATCATCGGGGACTCGGCCGGATACGAGGTCGGCAAACACCTGGGACCGAGACTTCTGGGTCTGAAAGTCATGAACAGGCGTCTGGCGAGACTTGAAAAGGCCCAGGATTTCCTGCGCCTCCGAGGCGGTTCGGCGGTGTTTCTGGGCCGGTTTGTGGCATTTTTCCGCGCCGTCATGCCCGCACTGGCCGGCAGCTCACGGATGCCCTACCTGAAGTTTCTGGCCTTCAACGCCGCCGGCGGCCTGGTGTGGGGTGCAGGATTTGTCCTGCTCGGTTACCTGGCCGGGAACTCCTACGAAGCGGCAGCCACATCTGCCGGACGCGGCGTCACCGCGGTGGTCGCGGTAGTCGTCGTGGCCGCCGTGATCACGTGGCGGATCCGGAAAGCCCGCGCCACGCGTAAAGCCAGAGCCACGCGTACCGCCAGCGGCCGGCGCAATGCCGGCGGCGGGGCCGGCGCCGGCCAGTCCTCCGGCAGCCCGGAACCATGACCGAAGCGCCCGGCCGCGAGTGTTACAGGGGCCACGTGACCGGAGACACGGCCCCGGCGCAGGAATGGCTAGGATGGTTCCTAGCCGACGAGGTTCCCTCCAGGATCACCAGCCCGTAGACGAAATTCACATTAGGAGTCAGCATGCCCATTGCAACCCCAGAGATCTACTCCGAGATGATCGACCGCGCCAAGACGGGCGGCTTCGCCTTCCCGGCGGTCAACGTCACGTCCTCCCAGACCCTGAACGCCGCCCTGCGCGGCTTCGCCGAGGCCGAGTCCGACGGCATCGTCCAGGTCTCCACCGGTGGTGCAGCTTACTGGTCCGGCGCCGCCACCAAGGACATGGTTGCCGGCTCCCTCGGCTTTGCCGCGTTCGCCCGCGAAGTCGCGAAGAACTACGGCGTGAACATCGCCCTGCACACGGACCACTGCCCCAAGGACAAGCTGGACGGCTTTGTGCTCCCGCTGCTCGCCGCCTCCGAGGCCGAGGTCAAGGCAGGCCGCAACCCCCTCTTCAACTCGCACATGTGGGATGGCTCCGCCGAGACCCTGCAGGAAAACCTGCGGATCGCCCGTGAACTGCTCGAGCGCACCGCGGCCGCCAAGATGATCCTCGAGGTCGAGATCGGCACCGTGGGCGGCGAGGAAGACGGCGTCGAGAACGCCATCAACGACAAGCTCTACACCACGGTCGAGGACGCCCTGGCCACCATCGACGCGCTCGGTTCCGGCGAAAACGGCCGCTACATCACGGCGCTGACCTTCGGCAACGTGCACGGCGTCTACAAGCCGGGCGGCGTCAAGCTCCGCCCCGAGATCCTCAAGGACATCCAGGAACAGGTCGGCGCCAAGATCGGCAAAGCCAACCCGTTCGACCTCGTGTTCCACGGCGGCTCCGGCTCCTCGGACAAGGAAATCGCGGACGCCGTCTCCTACGGCGTCATCAAGATGAACATCGACACCGACACCCAGTACGCCTACACCCGCCCCGTGGTGGACCACATGTTCCGCAACTACGACGGCGTGCTGAAGGTCGACGGCGAGGTCGGCAACAAGAAGCTCTACGATCCCCGCGTCTGGGGCGCTTCGGCGGAGGCCGGCCTGGCCGCCCGCGTGGTCGAGGCCGCCCAGCAGCTGGGCTCCACCGGCAAGACCTTCTAGCCATGTCCGACGAGTTCCGGAAAAACCTGATGGGTCCCGAGCCCACGCTCCTGCCTGCCGAGAGCGAGATCTACCAGCATCTCGCGCTCGGCCAGGAAGCCGTGGACCTCGTGGCGAAGCACCCCACCTCCTCGCTCCTGTGGGCCATCCTCGCCGAGGAGGCCTGGAACGAGGGCCGCACCATCGATTCCTACGCGTACTCGCGGGTCGGCTACCACCGCGGCCTGGATTCGCTGCGCCGCAACGGTTGGCGCGGCGTCGGGCCGATCCCGTGGGAGCACGAACCCAACCGCGGCTTCCTGCGCTCCCTCTACTCGCTTGGCCGTGCGTCCGCGGCGATCGGCGAGCCCGAGGAGCCGGAGCGGATCGAAAAGTTCCTGAAGGATTCCGATCCCGGCGCGAAGGCGGCCATCGAAGCCGAGGGCTGAGGCGCCACCAAACGACGCAACGCGGGGTCACTTACGGTCCATCCCACCACGGTGGATGGGCCGTAAGTGACCCCGCGTTGCGGTTTAAGCGACGGATTAACGCGTTAACGTGCGACGGCGGGCTCCCACCTTGAGGTGGGAGCCCGCCGTCGTTTGTGCGTGCGTGGGTCAGCTTGCCTTGGCCAGGCCCGTGCGGGCCATGGCGTCCGCGTACGCGGTGTGCATCTCTGCCAGGTACTCTTCCTGCCGGGCCGGGGTGCCGGCGAACGCCCGGCCGCTGAGCGAGCGGACCTTGTAGGTCTTCAGGCCGCGGCGCCAGATCATGGGCACTTCGGTCTTGAGCAGCAGGTTGGCCAGGCGGTTGGCCTCGGTGCCGTGGGCGACGATCACGGAGGCGCGGGGAACGAGGGCCAGGAACTTCAGCAGCGGCTTCAGGCCCGCGGAAATCTGGTCCGGCGTGAACTTGCCGTTCGGCTCGCCGGGGACGTGCCACGGGTGGACGTTCCAGGGCATGACGAATTCGGGGCGCAGGCCGAGTTTCCACTGGATGCCCAGCATGCGGGTGGCGGCCTCGTCGTCGCCGGCGGTGATGAAGCCTGACGCGTCAGCGGTGCCGATGTTGGAGTACAGGCTGATGATCCGGCACTCGTCGACGTCGTGCATGGGGTCCACGTAGGGGACAGCGGTGCCAGCTTTGGTTGCCTGGAGGACGTCAAGGAGCTCGTTGACGGGGGCGACGTTAGGTTCGTACCGGCGGCTCAGAAGCTCTTCGCGGAAATTTTCGGTGGCCAGGGCTGTCATATGTTGCTGGGTCTCCTGCGGGATTGGCAAAGCTGCCACACCGGATGCAGGCACGCCGAATACGGGCATGCGGAGCAATGGTGTGGTTTGAAAATGTGGTGTGGACCGATTCCTGGTCGATCCTTATCAGTCTATCAAGCCCCGCGAAATGCGGCGCCGGCCTGGACCCCGCCGGCCCGGTGCTGCTACCAGAGCCGCTGGGTGGCGCGGCGTGCGCCTTCGCCGAGGGCCTCCAGCTTGGCGTACGCGATTTGGGGATGCACCCTGCCGCCCAGGCCGCAATCGGTGGACGCAATCACGTTTTCACGTCCCACGAGCTCGGCGAAGCGCACGATCCGGTCGGCCACGAGATCCGGATGCTCCACGACGTTGGTGGCGTGTGAGACGACGCCGGGGATGATGACCTTCCCCTCGGGAAGCTTCGCATCCTCCCAGACGCGCCATTCGTGCTCGTGCCGGACGTTGGCCGCCTCGAAGGAGTAGCCGCCGGCATTGACCTGCAGGACTGAGTCGACGATGTCCGCGAACGGGATGTCCGTGGTGTGCGGTCCGTGCCAGGAACCCCAACAGACATGCAGCCGGATCTGCTCCTGGGGAAGACCGCGCAGCGCCCAGTTCGTTGCTTCGACCCGGAGTTGGATGAACTTCAGGTAGTCCGCCAGGCTCGGCTCGGGGTTGATCTGGTCCCAGCTCTCGGCCAGGGAGGGGTCGTCGAGCTGGACTGTCAGGCCGGCGTCGATGATGGCCTTGTATTCCTCGCGCATCGCGTCGGCGCAGGCGTAGAGGAGTTCCTCGTCGCTGCCGTAGTACTCGTTGGCCACCCGGGCGCACGAACCGGGCGAGAGGGAGGCGATGAACCCCTCGGCGAGCCCGGCCGCGGCCAGACCGGTCTTGAGGTTGGCAACGTCCGAGGCCACGAGCTCCTGGCCCGTGTACGTCAGCGGCCCGGCGACCTTGGGCTGCGTGACGGCCTTGCGGTGGGCCAGGATCCCGGAGGAGGGGTCGTTGTAGGCATCATCGAACTTCTGCCGGTCCCGGCGGTCCGGGAAGGAGGTCAGGACGATGTGGCCGGGTGAGGAGCGGTGCACCGTGGCGTCGGCCCAGCGGTCCACGTCGGTCGCTTCCAGGCCGCCGAGCCGTGAGAAGGAGTAATTCCACCAGGCACCGTAGTCCACGGAGCTGGACATCGTGTGCCCGTACTCGCCGTCATTGGGGATGTCGATGCCCAGCTCCTTCTGGCGCTGGACGACGTCCACTACCGAGGTTTCGAGCAGGTCCAGGAATTCGGGCGTGATGCCGTCGGTTTCCTTGGCCTCGTTTGCGGCGATCAGCTCCGGCGTGCGGGGCAATGAGCCGGCATGGGTCACACGGATGTGGTCAGTGGTCCGGGGCATGGCGCGGATTCCTTTCGGCCGCTCGGGATTCTCACTCCCACTCAATTCCACCTCGCGCCGTCCCGCAAGTGGTGCCCGCTATGTGTCGGGCCTGAGCTGGTGGATGATGCAGCTACGACGAACGCCAGGAAAAAAGAACGGCTCGTCCGCCGCGGCGGACGCGTGGCCCCCCTCGCGGAAGCCGCCCTGGCGTTCACCACCTAGGCGGCGCGTCCAAGCAAGGACCCAAAGCGATGCCGGGCACCGATTTCGGCTAAACTTGGGTGGTAAGAGCCCCGGAACTCTGGCGTTGGATACGAACACAGCGATAGATTCGGGGCATTCTCATGAACGGCGCTGAACTGCGGTGACCGCCTGGTCACTAAACGCAGTTCGGCCCGAACGAATGGGGGAGGATCCCATGCCAGCAATCGTGATCGTCGGAGCCCAATGGGGCGACGAAGGCAAAGGTAAGGCCACTGACCTGCTTGGCGGCCGCGTCGACTATGTCGTCAAGCCCAACGGCGGCAACAACGCCGGGCACACCGTCGTCGTAGGCGGTGAGAAGTATGAGCTCAAGCTCCTTCCGGCCGGCATCCTGAGCCCGAACGCGATTCCGATCATCGGCAACGGCTGCGTGGTGAACCTGGAAGCCCTGTTCCAGGAGATCGACGGACTGGAGGCCCGCGGCGCGGACACCTCCAAGCTGCGCGTCTCCGCCAACGCGCACCTCGTGGCGCCCTACCACCAGGTCCTGGACAAGGTCACCGAGCGGTTCCTCGGCAGCCGCGCCATCGGCACCACCGGCCGCGGCATCGGCCCGGCCTACATGGACAAGGTGGCCCGCCTCGGCATCCGCGTCCAGGACGTCTTTGACGCCTCGATCCTGCGCCAGAAGGTAGAGGGTTCGCTGCGCCAGAAGAACGAGCTCCTGGTCAAGGTCTACAACCGCCGGGACATCGAGGTGGACGAGATCGTGGAGTACTTCCTGTCCTTCGCCGAGCGCCTCCGCCCGCTGGTCATCGACAGCACCTACGTCCTGAACACCGCCCTGGACGAGGGCAAGGTGGTCCTCATGGAGGGCGGCCAGGCCACCTTCCTGGACGTTGACCACGGCACCTACCCCTTCGTGACGTCCTCGAACCCGACCGCGGGCGGCGCCTCCGTGGGCTCCGGCATCGGCCCCACCCGGATCTCGCGTTCCATCGGCATCATCAAGGCCTACACCACCCGCGTGGGCGCAGGTCCGTTCCCGACGGAACTGTTCGATGAGATGGGCATGTACCTGCAGAAGACCGGCGGCGAGTTCGGCGTCAACACCGGCCGTCCCCGCCGCTGCGGCTGGTACGACGCCGTGCTGGCACGCCACGCCTCCCGGGTCAACGGCTTCACGGACTACTTCGTCACGAAGCTGGACGTGCTGACGGGCATCGAACAGATCCCGGTCTGCGTTGCCTACGACGTCGATGGTGTGCGGCACGACGAAATGCCCATGACCCAGACCGAGTTCCACCACGCCAAGCCGATCTTCGAATACTTCGAAGGCTGGACCGAGGACATCACCGGCGCCCGTACCCTGGAGGACCTGCCGGAGAACGCCCGGAACTACGTTCTGGCCCTGGAAAAGCTCTCGGGCACGCGGTTCTCCGCGATCGGCGTCGGCCCGGACCGCGACCAGACGATCGTGGTCAACGACCTCATCAACGACTGACACTGGCCGGCACCGACTGACGTGTCACCAACCGGCTTACGACGGCGGCGGGTCGCCCTTGCAGGGGCGGCCCGCCGCCGTCGCGGTTAAGGCCGCAGTCACGCCTGGCGCAGGCGGGACCACAACGGTCCTAAGCGGGGTCTTCCGCGGACGTGAACCGCAGCGAGAGCCAGTTCTCCCGGCACGCCCTGGCGGCCGCCTCGGCGTCGCCAAGGCGGGCGAGCCGGATGATTTCAGCGTGCTGAGCCACCGATTCCCGGGCGGCAAAGGAGCCGAAACGCATCCGCTCCACCCGGCGCAGGACGGGGGTGGTTTGTTCCAGGAGTTCCCGGAGCACCGGGTTGCCGCTGACCGTGACAAAGACGGCGTGGAAATCGTCATCGGCCCGCAGTGCCGACTCGACCTCCGCCGCCTGCAGGGCCTGTTCGAAGCGCGCGTTGGCCCCGGCCATGGCGGCGAGGTGCTCCTCCGCCAGGAGCGGGACCGCCAGGCGTGCGGCCAGCTCGTGCAGTCCCGCCACCACCTGCTGCGTGCTGAGCGTCGACGCCGGGTCGCAGGGGGCCACGATGGTCGCCTTGCCCGGCAGCGCAACCACCAGGCCGGCGCGTTCCAGCCGCAGCAGCGCCTCGCGGATGGGTGTCCGGCTCACGCCGAGCCACGCTTCCAGTTCGGCGTCCTTCAGCCGTTCGCCGGGCTCGAAGGTGCCGTCGACGATCGCGTTACGGATCGATTCAAAGACGTTGTCCCGCAGCAGCGGCCGCTTGTGGACTCCGGCGAGCGAGGGTACGGGCATGCAACATATCGTATATCCCTCTTGCCCTTCCGGAGCCCGTATCCGACAATGCAATATATTGCATATTTGCTGTGACCGTTTCCCACCGCGAGCGAAGGACCGACGATGGCCATCACCGATTTCGAACGCTACCCCCTGACGTTTGGCCCGAGCCCCATCCATCCGCTGCCGCGGCTCAGCGCACACCTGGGCGGGGCGCAGATCTGGGCGAAACGCGAGGACGTCAACAGCGGCCTCGCGTTTGGCGGCAACAAGACGCGCAAGCTGGAGTACTTCGTCCCGGAGGCCTTGGCCCAGGGTGCGGACACCCTCGTCTCGATTGGCGGCTACCAGTCCAACCACACCCGCCAGGTCGCGGCGGTGGCCGCGAAGCTCGGTCTCAAAGCACGCCTGGTCCAGGAAAACTGGGTCGACTGGCCCGATCCGTTGTCCGACCGGGTAGGCAACATCCTGCTCTCGCGGATCATGGGCGCCGACGTGCGGCTGGACAGTGCGGGCTTCGACATCGGCATCCGCAGCAGCTGGGAAACCGCCATCGAAGAGGTCAAGGCCGCCGGCGGCAAGCCCTACGCGATCCCGGCCGGCGGGTCAGACCACAGGCTGGGCGGTCTGGGCTTCGCCAACTGGGCCTACGAGGTGGAAGAGCAGGAGCGCGAGCTCGGCATCTTTTTCGACACGATTGTCGTCTGCACCGTCACGGGCTCCACCCACGCCGGGATGATCGCAGGTTTTGCCGGCCAGGACAAACCGCGCCGCGTGATCGGCATCGACGCGTCGGCAACCCTGGCGAAGACCCGTGACCAGGTGGAACGCATCGCCCGGAACACCGCCGAGCTGATCGGCCTGGGCAGGGAACTCCGGGACGAGGAAATCAACGTCATGGAGGGCTGGGCCGGGGACCTCTATGGGATTCCCGTCGATTCCACCCTGGAGGCCATCCGCCTGGGCGCCTCGCTCGAGGCCATGATCACCGACCCCGTCTACGAGGGCAAGTCCCTGGCCGGGCTGATCGACCTTGTGAAAAGCCGGGAAATTCCGGCCGGCAGCAATGTCCTCTACGCCCACCTGGGTGGCCAGGTCGCCCTGAATGCCTACAGCGGGCTCTTCCGGTCCTGACGCGGCGTCGTCGTTAAGCTCCTGCGGCGGCGGGTTCCCTGGCGGGGGCCCACCGTCGTCGTTAAGCCCCTGCAGCGCCGGCTCAAAAAAGAAATCAAGAAATTTCCGATTGGTGCGTAACCTTTCGGGCCCGCCCAGCGATTACTCCTTTGTAAGCGCCGCCGGAGTCTTGGACCCCCCACCAGACCCCGGCTGGCCTTCCACCGTAAGTGCCGGCCGGCGCCTGCCCCCATGGGCGCCGGCCAGCCTTTTCTGGCGAGAGTGGGCTGTCAACTGCCCCCATGAGGCCTCAGCCCGCCTTCAAACCAAAAAAACAAAGGATGTACGTCTGTAATGAAGAGTGTTAGCAAGACCACCAAGATCGCTGTCGGCGCCGCCATTCTGGCAGTCGGAGGTTTCTCCGGCATCGGACTGGCCAATGCCGCTCAGATGTCCGGCACCGAGCAGGCTGAAGTGAGCCACGCTACGCCCGCCACGCCGGCTGTCCCGGCCACGCCTACGCTCCCGGCAAAGCCGGCCGTCCCCGCAGTTCCGGCCGCGCCGTCGACTGACGGCAAGGCCAAGGGCGACGCCGAAGCCGACGTGGACGGCACCGAGGGTGCCGTCGACGGCTCCGCCGACGCACAGGACGGAGCCACCGTCAAGGGCGACGCCAGCGTCAAGGGTGCTGCCGGCGAGGCACGCGCCAACGCCAACATCCACGCCGCAGTTCCGGCGACCCCGGCGACACCGGCCGTCCCCGGTGCCAAGGGCGTTCCGGCAACCCCCGCTATTCCGGCAACCCCGGCTGTTCCGGCCCAGCCGTCGGTCGAGCTGCCCCAGCACGACAAGTAAATTTCGGCTGTTTAGCCTGGACCCGGCACGGGTCTGAAAGCAAGGAGGGAGCCCTCACTTTGGAGGGCTCCGGGGTGCGGCCGCTAGACTTGCGGGGGCCGCACCCCAGCAGTAACGGAAGGACAGCCTCTTGGCACAGCAGCTAAGCGATGACGAATTGTCAGCCGCCTTAGCTGGTGACCCTTCAGGTTTCAGCGCGGTGTACACGGTTATTTCCCCGGCCGTGCTGGGCTACTTCCGGGCCCGGGGCGTGGACGACGCCGAGGCCCTGACCCAGGATGTGTTCGTAGACGTCCTGCCAAAGCTGGCCGGCGTCAGCGGCGGTCACGCAGGTCTGAGGACCTTCATTTTCTCCGTCGCCCACGCGCGGCTGGTCGACTACAGGAGGCGGGCAGAACGCACTCCACATTTGGCCGAATACGATCCCCTGAACGACGCCCGGTACTCGGCATCCGCCGAGGACGAAGCGCTCGGATCCCTGGGCGGTATCTCGGACACCCTCGCGAGGCTCAATGAGGAGCAGCGCGAAGTTCTGGTCCTGCGGATCGTCGCGGACCTTTCCATCGAACAGGTGGCCGGCATCATGGACAAGACGCCGGGTGCCATCAAGCAGCTTCAGCGCCGCGGGCTCAGTGCCCTGCGCGAACTCGTAACCGAAAAGGACCACGCAGCATCATGACCGGCACCCGCGACCCCCAGCAGGATGGCAGCATCCAGGCGATGCTGGGCGATTCCGGCCTCGAATCCGCGGCCGAGCTTCGGAGCGCGCTGGAACAGCTCCGCGCCGTGGTCCCGGATGCCGCTCCCGCGCCCCGCGCCGACCTCGCGGCCCTGCTCGCGGCCGGAACAGCCGGAGCAACCGGTCTTGCCGCCGCCCCTGACACAGCCACGACGACGGCGCTGCCTACCGTCGTGTCCGCGAAGAATGATGCCGATGAATCGCTGCCGGTCGGGGTCACCAGCCTGGCCGAGCGCCGCGGCCGGAAGCGCCGGCTGGCAATCGTCGGTGGCGCCGTCGTGGGTGCCATGACCCTTGGTGCCGGCGCAGTGGCGGCATCCAGCGAGGACTTCCGGCACAGCGTCAGCCACACCGTCGGGGTCATCTTCCAGACTCCGGGCCACGGCGGCGCACCGGCCCCCGAGCATGTCCAGCCCTCGCCGTCCACCATCCCCGCCCTTCCCGCGCCTGTCGCCACGCCGGGTCACGGCGCGCCCGGCACGCCCGGTGCATCGACGCCCAGCAGCTCCAGCGCCCCGGGCGCCCCGGCGGCCGGACACGCGCCCCCCGCCACGCCGCCCGCCGTCGGCCGCGACGGCATCCTGCCGACCCCCGGGCAGCGGCCCGGAGCGCCGGGGCTGCCCGGATCACCCGACCTTCCGGGCGGCGGCGGAAACGCAGGCAAGGATCTGCCGCGCGTTCCGGGCCACATCACGCCAACCCTGCCGGGCGTCGTTCCGACCAAGGCGCCCGGCCAGCCATAAGCCGCCCTTAAAGCACTTTGTTAACCCGGTTGCGCTATCACTTAGGGCTGTTCTGAGCGCTCAGAACGACCCAAAGTGATAGCGCAACGGGTTGGTTGGCGGGGGGTTGGTTCGCGGCGGCTCGAGTTGGGCTGTTCCTGCTGTTTAGGCCAGGACCTGCCGCTTCGAAGAGATGACGCCGGTGTCGAATCCGGCAAGGTGCAGGCCGCCGTGGAACCGGGCATGCTCAATCTTCACGCAGCGGTCCATCACGACGTCGAGTCCGGCGGCCTCGGCCTCCTTGGCAACGTCCTCGTGCCAGGAGCCCAGTTGCAGCCAGAGGGTCTTGGCGCCGGCGGCAATGGCCTCGTCCAGGACGCCGGGCAAGTCGCCGTGCTTGCGGAACACGTCCACAATGTCCGGGCTTTCCGGCAGGTCCGCGAGCGACGGATACGTCGGCTGACCCAGGATTTCCTTCACCACCGGGTTCACGAAATAGACCTTGTACCGGGTGGAGGACTGCAGATAGGTGGCCACGAAATAGCTCGCGCGCGAGGGCTTGTCCGATGCGCCCACAATCGCGATCGACTTCGCCTGCCGCAGCAGGTTCAGGCGCTCCGGCGCCGAGGGGCCGGTCCAGGTCCGTTCTTCAACACTCATCAGTTCGCTCCGATCGTGCAGGCTTCAGCCTCTGCGGATGCATCCGGGGCTGCTGCTTCCGAGGCGGCGTCCAGTGCCTGGTCCAGGTCCCAGAGGATGTCATCGATGTCCTCGAGGCCCACGGAGATGCGGACCAGGTCCTCGGGGACACCTGCCGCCTCGAGCTGTTCGGGGCTCAGTTGCTGGTGGGTGGTGGACCCGGGGTGGATGACCAGGGTCCGGGAGTCGCCCACATTGGCCAGGTGTGAGGCCAGCTGCAGGGACTCGATGAACTTCTGCCCGGCGGCCCGGCCGCCCTTGACGCCGAAGGAGAACACCGAGCCCGGACCCAGCGGCAGGTACTTCTGCGCCCGCTCGAAGTGCGGGTGCGAGGGCAGGCCGGAGAAGTTCACGTAGGCCACGCGCTCGTCCGCTTCGAGCCATTCGGCCACGGCCTGGGCGTTCTTCAGGTGCTCGTCGAGGCGCTGGGGGAGCGTCTCCACGCCCTGCAGCAGCTGGAACGCCGACTGTGGGGACAGTGCGGGTCCGATGTCGCGCAGCTGTTCGCAGCGCAGCTTGGTGAGGAACCCGTACTCGCCGAAGTTCCCCCACCAGGAGACGTTGCCGTAGGAGGCCACGGGCTCGGTCATGGTCGGGAAGTTGCCGTTGCCCCAGTCGAAGCGGCCGCTTTCGACGATCACGCCGCCGAGGGTGGTGCCGTGGCCGCCGAGGAATTTGGTGGCGGAGTGGATCACGATGTCCGCCCCGTGCTCGATCGGCCGCACGAGGTAGGGCGTGCTCAGGGTGGCGTCGACGACGAGCGGGACGCCGGCGTCGTGCGCCACCTTGGCGAGGGCCGCAAGGTCCTGGACCTCCGAGGACGGGTTGGCCACCACCTCCACGAAGATCGCCTTCGTGTTTTCCCGGACTGCGGCGGCGTAGTCCGCCGGGTCGGTGCCGGCGACGAATGTGGTGTCCACGCCGAAGCGGCGCAGCGTGACGTCCAGCTGGGTCACCGTGCCGCCGTAGAGCTGGGAGGCGGCCACGATGTGGTCCCCGGCCTGGGTCAGCGCGGCAAAGGTGATGAACTCCGCCGCCATGCCCGACGACGTCGCCACGGCGCCGATTCCGCCCTCCAGGGAGGCGATGCGCTCCTCGAACGCGGCCACGGTGGGGTTGCCGATCCGGGAATAGATGTTGCCGTATTTCTGCAGCGCGAAGAGGTTCGCGGCGTCCTGGGTGTCCTTGAACACGAAGGAGGTGGTCTGGTAGATCGGCACGGCGCGGGCGCCGTGCTCGGCGTCGGGGGTGCCGCCGGCGTGCAGCGCGCGGGTGCGGAATCCGAACTTGCGGTCAGCCATTACGCGTTCACCAGCTTGCTGGTAGTGCCGGCGTTTGCCGCCGGGGTCCGGGACAGGTCCAGTTCGGTGCCGTTCTTGCGGGCGAGGTCGGCCTCGAGTTCGCGGACGATCGGCAGGATGTCCTGGCCGAACGCGGCGACTTCCTCCTGGAAGTGCAGGTAGCCGGTCAGGAACAGGTTCACGCCGATCTTCTTGTACTCCACGATCCGCTCGGCGATCTGTTCCGGGGTGCCGATCAGCTGGGTCTTGAAGCCGTCGTTGTACTGGACCAGGTCCTCGAAGCTCGAGTCGGCCCACATGCCCTTGCCGTCCTTGGTGGCCGCCCCGGCTTCCTGGACGGCGGCGCGGAACCCCTCGACGGCGGGCTTGTGCGCCTTCTCGACGATCTCGCGGAGCGTGTCGCGGGCTTCTTTCTCGGAATCCCGGGCGATCACGAAGCCGTTGAGGCCAAACTTGGGAGAGGGGAGCGCACCTTCCGTGCCGCGACCGGCGGCACCTGACGCCGCCACGACGCCGGCGATGTTCTCCTTGAACCCGTCGAGGTCCTTGCCGTTGGAGAAGTACCAGTCAGCCACCCGGCCGGCGGTGGCCTGCGCGGCCGTGGAGTTGCCGCCGAAGAAGATCTCCGGGTGCGCCCGGCCCGGCACGTCCACCGGTGCCGGGTTCAGGGTGAAGTCGGTGATGTTGTAGTACTTGCCGGACTGGCTGTAGTCCTGCTCGGTCCAGAGCCCGCGGAGGACCTTGATAAATTCCTCGGTGCGGACGTAGCGCTCGTCGTGTTCGAGCCATTCGAGGCCGAAGTTGGTGAATTCGTCCTTGAGCCAGCCGGAGACGATGTTCACGGCGGCGCGGCCGTTGGAGATGTGGTCCGCGGTGATGATGTACTTCGCCAGCACGCCGGGGTGCCACATGCCCGGATGGACGGCGGAGATCACCTTGAGGCGCTCGGTGGCGGCCAGCAGCGCCAGACTGAACGAGGTGGCCTCGTGCTGTTTGTCCGCACCGTAGGAGGCGGCGTACCGGGTCTGGGTCAGGGCGTATTCGAAGCCGGAGTTCTCCGCGATCCTGGCCAGCTTCTTGTTGTATTCGAAGTCCCAGCCGGTGCGCTGTTCGATGGTGGACACCACCAGGCCGCCGGAGACGTTGGGGACCCAGTAGGCGAACTTGAGCGGTTCGGAAAGACGGGCGACGTTGCTGATCTCAGTCATGGGTGTTCCTTTACTTCCGGGTGGGGCTTGCTGTTGCCAGGATTTCCGCGGCGCGGTCGCGCAGCACATCCTGGATGCCCGCGATGGATGGTTCGTTCTGCAGCGAGGTGGTGTCGCCGAGCGTTGTGCCTTCGAACAGCTGGGTCAGCAGCCGGCGCATGATCTTGCCGCTGCGGGTTTTCGGCACGTCGGGAACGACGACGACGTCCCGCGGCTTGGCGATCGGCCCGATCTGCTTCGCGACGTGCGCCTTCAGCACACCCTGGATGTCGGGGGCGGCCGCCGAATCCTTCAGCACCACGAACGCGACGATCGCGTGGCCGGTCTTTGGGTCCTCGACCGGGCAGACGCCGGCCTCCACCACGTCCGGGTGGGCGACGAGCGCCGATTCGACCTCGATGGTGGAGAGCAGGTGTCCGGAGACGTTGAGGGTGTCGTCCACCCGCCCGAGGATCCAGATGTCGCCGTCGTCGTCATACTTGGCGCCGTCACCGGCGAGGAACCAGCCCTGCTCGGCGTATTGGCGCCAGTACGAATCGAAGTAGCGGCGCGGGTTGCCCCAGACCGTCCGGGCGATCGCCGGGCCGGGGGAGTCCACCACGATGAAACCCTGGACGCCGGGCGGCACCGTGTTGCCGGCGTCGTCCACGATGCGCGTGCTGACGCCGGGCAGCGGGCGGGCCGCGCAGCCGGGCTTGAACGCGGCGTCCGTCGGTGCCGGGGAGAGGATGGTGGCGCCGGTTTCGGACTGCCACCACGTGTCCACCACGGGGGCGGTGCCGGCGCCGATGTTGGTCCGGAACCAGCGCCAGGCCTCGGGGTTGATGGCCTCGCCTACCGTGCCGAGAAGACGGATAGAGGAGAGGTCGTACGTGTCCGGGACGCCGTCCGGGAACCAGCCCATGAGGGAGCGGACCAGGGTGGGCGCGGTGTAATACTGCGTGACCGCGTAGCGTTCGATGATCTCAAAGTGCCGGCCCGGGTGCGGGGTGTTGGGCGTGCCCTCGAAGATGACCTGCGTGGCGCCGTTGGAGAGCGGGCCGTAGAGCTCATAGGTGTGCGCGGTGACCCAGGCGAGGTCGGCCGTGCACCAGTGCACGTCCTCCTCCCGCAGCGCGGGGTCGGGGTTGCTGAACAGGTGCTCGAAGCTCCATGACGCCTGTGTGAGGTAGCCGCCGGAGGTGTGGACCAGGCCCTTGGGCTTGCCGGTGGTGCCGGAGGTGTACATGATGAACAGCGGCGTCTCGGCGTCGAACGCCTCGGCTTCGTGAGTCTCGGAGGCGGTGCCGACGGCGTCGTGCCACCACACATCGCGGCCGGCGGTCATCGGAACGGTGTCCAGTTCGTCCGCGGGAGTGGTCCGGTTGACCACCAGGACGTGTTCGATGGCGTTGTCGCCGGAGACGGCGGCGTCCGCGTTGTCCTTGACCGGCACGGCGGTGCCGCGGCGGAACTGGCCGTCGGTGGTGACCAGGAGCTTGGCGCCGGTGTCCTCCACCCGGAACTTCAGGGCCTCGGCGGAGAATCCGCCGAAGACCAGGGAATGGATGGCACCGATCCGGGCCACCGCGAGGGTGATGATCACGGTTTCGGGGATGACGGGGAGGTAGATGACCACCCGGTCGCCCTTGGTGATACCGAGATCCAGGAGGGCATTGGCGGCTTTGGAGACCTCGCGCTGGAGTTCGGCGTAGGTGACGGCACGGCGGTCGCCGGGCTCGCCCTCAAAGTGCAGGGCCACCTTGTCTCCGCGCCCCGCCGCTACGTGGCGGTCGACGCAGTTGTAGGCGACATTGAGCCTGCCCCCTTCGAACCAGGTGATCTGCGGTCCGGTGCCGGCCTCGACGTCGGCCGGGATCCGGCGGTGCGCGGTGTGCCAGGGCTTGGTTTGCTCCGTCGCGCCGCCGGGCAGGTCCGCCCAGTCGAGGCGGAGAGCCTGGGTTTCCCAGAACGCAACCGTCTCTGCCTGGACAGTTCCCGCGGTCGCGGCGCCGCCGTGCCGGGGAAGGTGGTTTCCGAAGGTGGTGCTGCGGTGACGCGCCGGCCCATCGGCGGGGACGCCGTGCACTGCGCCGTCCGTGGACTCGTTCAGGGACCATCCCGAAGAGCCGCGAGAGGAGCCGGGCGCGTCACGCAGCCCTGCTTCGTTCGCCGTCGCGTCCGAAGTGGTTTGTGGGAATGCCTCGGACGCAGTCCGGGCAAAGGTGGGCAGGGCGGAAGAATTCTCAGGGGTCATTGCTGCACTCCATCGGTCCTGGCAGTAGCACCCTTTGTTGCTCCGGCTCCCTCGAATTTCACCGAAGGAGGGCGGAGCGGTTGCGTGGGAATGGTCGTCTCACGTCACCGGGGGGTTGCTGCGGCGTCATCGATCCAGGTCTCTCGGCCGCTCGGGATGGTCACTACCTACTAGAACTTCAGATGCACGATTCCGCAAAATCGGCGTCCGGGAGCGCCGTAATATTCGTTCACCCGGCGTGGGTCCGACCCAAATCATTCATTTATTCGACAATTGCCCGGAAAGGTCGCAGGAGTAAGGTTGATGCATGGCCCATGTTAACGATCCGGCAGTCATTGACCGCCTCATGCGAACCAAAGGCACGTGGGCGGTGGTCGGCCTCACCACCAACGAATGGCGCTCGGCGTATGAGGTCTCCCTCTATGTCCGGGACCGGATGGGCATGACCATCATTCCGGTCAACCTTCCGGGCGACGACGTCCACGGCGAGAAG
Source organism: Arthrobacter sp. 05T410 (assembly GCF_056396505.1). Classification (NCBI taxonomy): domain Bacteria; kingdom Bacillati; phylum Actinomycetota; class Actinomycetes; order Micrococcales; family Micrococcaceae; genus Arthrobacter; species Arthrobacter sp. 05T410. Next base: position 31,070 of record NZ_JBFTLP010000019.1, read on the forward strand.
GGGTACCGTTCCCTGACTGACATCCCGGCGGAGAAGCACCCGATCGACGTCGTGGACTGCTTCGTCAACTCCCACAGGGTGGGCGCAGTCATAGACGAGGCCATCGCAGTAGGCGCCAAGGCCGTCTGGCTGCAGCTGGGCGTCTTCGACGACGCCGCGACGGACCGGGCCAAGGCCGCCGGGCTGGACGTCGTCGTGAACGCGTGCCCCGCCCGCGAAGGCTGGCGCGTGGGCATCTAACGGCCCGGGAATGACGATCAACAGATCGGGAAGAGTCGGTTACAAAATGTGACCGGCTTTTTCTGTATCCGGCCTCCTGCCGTGTGAGATGGACTCGTAACCATCCCGAGCGGCTGAGAGATCTGGCTCCGTGACGCCGCAGCAACCCCCTCCTTTGAGGACGGTGCTACCGCCAGGACCGATGGAGAACCACTGTGTTCTGAGGCTCCCCGGCTTCGCTCAGCGCTGCCCGGAAGCCAGGACCCAGGGCTTTCCTCGGGCGAGCCCGGAGGAAATCATGAACACGCAGACAGCGGCAGCGCCGCGGCCCCGAGCGGGTGGGGGCCTGTGATCGAGATCCAGAACGTCCGCACGTCATTCGCTTCGGCCGCGGGACCTTTCACGGCCGTCGATGACGTCAGCCTGCACATCAGGCGGGGCACCATCCAGGGCATCATCGGGTTCTCCGGCGCCGGCAAATCCACGCTGCTGCGCAACATCAACCTCCTCGAGCGCCCGACGTCGGGCCGCGTCCTGGTGGACGGCGTGGACCTGGTGACCCTGTCCGACGCCGAGCTCCGGACCAAGCGGCATGACATCGGCATGATTTTCCAGCACTTCAATCTCCTCAACAACCTCACAGCCCAGGAAAATGTGGAGCTGTCCCTGAAGTTCGCCGGCGTCGGGAAGGCGGAACGCCGGCGGCGGGCCGCCGAAACCCTGGAAATCGTGGACCTCGCCGACAAAGCGGGAACGTATCCGGCCAAACTCTCCGGGGGCCAGAAACAGCGGGTGGCGATCGCCCGCGCCCTTGCCACCGGGCCCAAAGTGCTGCTCTGTGACGAGCCGACGTCGGCCGTGGATCCCCGGACGACGTCATCGGTCCTGCAATACCTGGCCGACGTCAACGCCGAATTCGGCATCACAATCGTGGTGGTCACCCACGAGATGAATGTCATCAAGGCCATCGCGGACAACGTCGCGGTCATGGAAGAAGGCCGGGTGGTGGAGCAGTTCGACCTCGCCGAACTCCAGCGCCCCGGTTTCCACCCGGCGACGTCGATCGGCCGCTACCTGGTCTCCGATGAGATCCAGCTGGACCGCTCCGGGAGGGGCACCCACACCACAGCCGCGTCGGAGGGCCTGATCAATGTTTGACCGCATCCTGGAAGTCCTGCCCGAAATCGGCGTCGCCATGGGACAGACCCTCACCATGCTGCTGGTGGCCATCCCGCTGGCGGTGCTGCTCGGGACACCGCTGGGTGTCCTGCTCTACACCATCGGTCCCAACGGGCTCAAGCACAGGCCAAAGCTGCACCGGGTCCTGGACGGGCTGGTCAACCTGCTCCGCTCGTTCCCGTTCCTGATCCTGCTGATCGCGATCATTCCCGTGACCAGGTTCATTGTCGGCACGACCATCGGCACGGCCGCCGTCATTGTCCCGCTGACCCTCAACGCCATTCCGTATTTCGCCCGCTTCGTGGAACAGAACCTGAGCCAGCTCGGCGGCGGAGTGGTCGAAGCGGCACGGTCCATGGGCGCCAGCCGGTCCCAGATCGTCCGGGACGTCCTGATTGTGGAGGCGAAGCCCGGACTCGTCAGCTCCATCACCATCATGACCGTCAGCTTCATCTCCTACTCGGCGATGGCCGGACTGGTGGGCGGCGGCGGAATCGGCGACTTCGCCATCCGGTACGGCTATTACCGCTACGAAACGCCGCTCATGATCACCGCCATTGTCCTGATGATCCTGCTGGTCACCATCGTTCAGCTGGGCGGATCCTATGTTGCCCGGCGCCTGGACAAGCGCCTCTGAGCGCCGGCAGCACCCTCGTCCCACCTCCCACAGCGGAAAGCATCCCATGACTTCAACACCCAGTATCCGTTTCGACGGACCCCGTCCGCGCCTGCTGATCAGCGCCTTCGTGATGAACACGTCCAGCCACATCATGGGCGGCCAGTGGCGGCGCCCGGAAGCCCAGCAGCACCGGTTCAACGAACTCCAGCTCTGGATCGACCTGGCCCGCCAGCTCGAAGACGCCAAGTTTGACGCGATCTTCTTCGCCGACGTCGTCGGTCTCTACGGCGACTACGACGGCGGGTGGGCATCGCTGCTGAAAAAGGGCCTGCAGGTGCCGTCCAACGACCCCCTCATTCTGCTGTCCGCGCTCGCCACGGGAACGCGGGAGATCGGGCTGGCCGCGACGTCGTCGGTGATTCAGAGCCATCCGTTCCAGTTCGCCCGGCAGATGTCCACCCTGGACCATATCAGCGGCGGCCGCGTGGCCTGGAACATCGTCACCAGTGTGCTGGAAAACGCGCACCGGAACTTCAACGCCACCGAGCTGACCAAGCATGACGAACGCTACGACTGGGCGGACGAATACGTCGAGGCCGCCTACAAATTGTGGGAAGGGTCCTGGGAAGACGATGCGCTGCTCCGGGACAAGGCGACCGGAGTCCACGCGGACCCGGAGAAAGTCAGCAAGATCTACCACCGCGGGCCCCGGTACTCGATCGACGGACCCCACCTCGCGGCCCCTTCGCCGCAACGCACCCCGGTGCTTTTCCAGGCCGGGAGCTCCGGCCGCGGCCAGCAGTTCTGCGCCGCCAACGCCGAGGCCACCTTCACCCTCGCGCCGAGCACCGAGGTGGCCGCGAAGTACACTGCGGCCGTCCGGGAACAGGCCGTTGCCGCCGGCCGCCGTCCGGATGACGTGAAGTTCCTCCAGGGTATGCACTTCGTGGTGGGCGGCACCGAAGCCGAGGCGAACCGCAAGGCCGAAGAGCTCGAGGACAGCCTGGACATTGAGGCCCTGCTGGCCCACGTGGGCGGCGGGTTCGGCGTCGACCTCGGCGGCCTGCCGCTGGACACCCCGCTCGGGGACCTTGAAACGGAAGGCAGCCAGGGACATCTCACGGCTATCCGCGCCTCCGTCCGCGGCGGCAACCCCACCCTCCGCGACATTGCGCTCTACCGCAGCCGGGCCAACCGGGTGGTGGGAACGCCGGACCAGATTGCCGACCGTCTCGAGCAGTGGCAGGACGCCGGAATCGACGGCATCAACATCATCAACCAGACCATCCCCGGCTCCTACACCGACTTCATCGACGGTGTGCTGCCGGAACTGCGCAGCCGCGGCCTCGCCCAGACCGGCTACGCGCCGGGAACCCTGCGCGAGAAGCTCTTCCGCGCCGGGCCGCGGCTCAACGGACGCCACCCCGCGGCGGCCTTCCGGGGAGCCTTCACCGAATTCTCCGCGGCGGCCGAAAACCAGCCCGCCAGCGTTACCGCCCAGTCATAGCCCAGCGCGAACCACCACAAAGGACCAAGACCATGCAGCGTAGAAATTTCCTCAAATATGCCCTCGCCGGTGCCGGTGCTGTCTCCGCCGCGGCACTGACCGGCTGCGGCCTCACCAACCCCGGCGGTGCCGGCGCCAGCGGCGGCAAGACGATCAAGATTATCGTCACCGAGTCCGCCCCGTACCAGGAACCGACCAAGCTGGCCCAGAAGCTGCTCGCGGCCCAGGGCTGGACTCTGGAGCCCACATACGTCACGGACATCATCCAGCCCAACCTGGCCGTGGCCAACGGCGAATTCGACGCCAACTTCTTCCAGCACAACGCCTACCTGAAGCAGTTCAACCAGGACAAGGGCCTGGAGAACGTGGGACTGTTCTACGTCTACAGCGCCCCGGGCGGCATCTGGTCTGACAAGTACAAGTCCCTGAACGAGCTCCCGGACGGCGCCAAGATCGGCATTCCCGTGGACCCGGCGAATAACGGCCGTGCCCTGTTCATGCTGCGCGACGCCGGCCTGCTGGAGCTGTCTGACGCCACCGTGATCCACACCTCGCAAAAGAACATCACGGCCAACCCGAAGAAGCTGCAGTTCGTGGAAGTGGACCAGCAGTCCCTCGCCAAGACCCTTCCCGATGTCGACGCCGGTTTCCTGGTCGCCCGGATGGCCGCGGATGCCGGGCACAGCAAGGACGACGCGCTGGCCTTCGAAACGGATGCGGACCAGGTCCCGTTCCGGATCGTGGTTGCCGGGCGGAAGGATTTTGCCGGGTCGGAGAAGGCCGCGGCCCTCAAGGCCGCCTTCCAGTCCCCGGAGGTCAAGGCCTGGTTTGCCAGCTACCAGAAGGGCATCCTGCCCACCCCCTGGGACCAGGATCCCGCCGCCGACGCCGCCAAGCTCTAGCCCGGCCACCAGCAACCAAGGGAACGCATGTCCTACGCACCAGAGACCACAGCCCCCGCAGCACATTCAGCACCATCAGCGCCGTCGGCCGAAGCCGCCTACGAGAGGCTGGCGCAGCGTTTCCGGCCCGTGTTTGCCCGGATCGCGGAGGGCGCGCTGGCCCGCGAGCAGGACAGGGTCCTGCCCTTCGAACAGGTCCGCTGGCTGAACGAGGAAGGCTTCGGTCGGCTGCGGGTGCCCACGGAACACGGGGGCGACGGCATCGGCTTTGAGCCCTTCTTCCGGCTGCTCATCGAACTCGCCGAGGCGGATTCCTCCGTGGCCCACCTCTACCGCTCGCACTTCGCGTTCGTGGAAACCGTCGGCCTGGAATCCGAGGACTTCCGGAACCGCTGGTACCCGAAAGTGGTGGCCGGCGAGATCTTTGGAAACGCCGCCACGGAGAAATCCGGCAATGTCCTCGGCACCACCGGAACCAAGCTGACCCGCCACGGCGGGGACTGGCTCTTGAACGGCAGGAAGTACTACACCACCGGCACCATCTTCGCCGAGTGGATTGCCGTCATGGCCAGCACCGCGGGCGTGGAGGGCCGGCAGTACGCCGTGGTCAGCACCACCCAGCCCGGAGTGGAAATCCTCGACGACTGGGACGGGTTCGGCCAGCAGCTGACCGGCACCGGCACCACGATTTTCCGTGACGCCGTGGTGCCGGACACCAACATCATCCGGCGCTCGGAATCCACCACGCACGAGCCGGCCTTCTTCCAGCTGGTCCTGCTCGCCGTCCTGGCGGGCATCGGCCGGGCGGCGCTGGCCGACGCGAGGGCGCTGGTCCGCGACCGCAAGCGCACCTTCAACACCGGCTCCGGCGAACTGTTCCGCCACGACCCGCTGATCCTGCAGCTCATCGGCCAGCTCTCGGCCAAGGTCTTCGCGGCGGAATCCGTGGTGCTGGCCGCCGCCCGGGAGCTCGACGCCGGCGCGGACCAGAACCTGGATCTCACCCCGGAACAACGCTACGTCCGCGGCGAGATCGCGGTGGAAAAGGCGCAGCTTCTGGTGCCCGAACTCGTCCAGTCCGCGGCCCAGCAGCTCTTCGACGTCACCGGGGCGTCCGCCACGTCGAAGTCGAAATCGCTGGACCGGCACTGGCGCAACGCCAGGACCGTTTCCACCCACAACCCCGCTGTGTTCAAGGCCCGCACCGTGGGCGACTACGAAGTCAACGGCACCACTCCCGAAGGGCTGCACAGCATCGGCGACGCCCGCACCGCCGCGCAGGCAGGGTGAGGCGGGCCGCAGCCGGATAGCCCGCGCAGCCGGGCAGGCCGCAGCCGGATAGGCTCGTGCCATGGACGTTGCCACCCTCCGCGAGATCTGCCTGAGCTTCCCCGGTGCGTTTGAGGATTTTCCTTTCGGCCCGGAGACATCGGTTTTCAAGGTGCGGGCGGGGATCGCCGGCGGCACGAGGCAGGACGCCAAGATGTTCGCGGCATCGGCCATGGACCCGGCCGACTGGTCCGTGAGCCTCAAATGCGAGCCGGCCCTTGCCGAACAGCTGCGGGCCATCCACCCGGAAATCACCGGCGCCTGGCATATGAACAAGACGCACTGGAACGGGGTCCGGCTGGACGGATCGTTGCCGGACGGCATGATCCGGGACATGGTGGAGGATTCCTATGACCTGGTGGTCGCCTCGTTCAGCCGGAAGCAGCGGGAACAGCTGGGCTGGGCGGGACTGGCCAGGGGCGAGGACACATGAGCGGTGATCCTGGTGCCGGCGCGCGGGACGGGCTGAACTATCCGGGCATTGGCTCCACTGAGCATGGCCAGGCTCCGGCAGGCTTTCCCTGCCTGGTGTCCCGGGCGTACCTCGGCGACGGCCCGGCACTGTACCGGAGGGTGGCGCAGGGGATTCTGACCTGGCAGCTGCAGAGACGCTCCGGGCTGCGCGTCCGCACCGACTCCGACGCCGTCGTGCCCGGCGCGCGCGTGGTGAGCGGATTCGGCGTCGGACCCTTCCGGATCAACGCGCCCTGCGAGGTGGTGTGGGTGCGCCGGCCGGTGCCCGGCGACGGGCCGCAACGAGCCGGGTTCGGGTACGGCACCCTGCCCGGTCATCCCGTGCGGGGCGAGGAGGCCTTCGAAGTGGAGATCGACGCCGCCGGCCGGGTGTTCCTGAAAATCACGGCCTTCAGCCGGCCGTCCAACTGGTTCTACGCGGCCGGCCGCGCCCTCACGGGACGGGCACAAAGGCATGTCACTTCCCGCTACATTGGGAGTGCACACGAACTGGCCGCAGGTGAAAGCTGATCAGGAGCAGATGGATGCTGGAACAGAAAACCCTTGACCAATTGTGGAACTTCGACGACCCCGCCGGGTCCGAAGCCCGGTTCCGGGCGGCGGCCGCAGATGAACGCTACGACGCCGACGAACGCGCCGAACTCACCACCCAGCTGGGCCGGGCCATCGGGCTGCAGGGCCGCTACGAGGAAGCCGACGCCCTGCTGGATGCGGTCGATGCCGACGAGCCCACAGTCGCGGTGCGGGTGCTGCTGGAACGCGGCCGGGTGCTCAATTCCAGCGGCCACCCCGAGATGGCCGTGCCGCTGTTTGAACAGGCGGCCGAACTGGCTGACTACCTGGTCGAGGAATTCCTGGCCGTGGACGCGCTGCACATGCTCGCCATTGCCGACTCCGCCCACGCCGAGACCTGGATCCGGAGCGCCCTGGAGTACGCGTCCACGGTTCACGATGAGCGGACCAAACGGTGGGTGGTTTCGCTGCACAACAACCTCGGCTGGACGCTGCATGACGCTGGCCGGTGCACCGAGGCCATGGTGGAGTTCCAGCTCGCCGAACAGTGGGCCGACCGGATCGGCACCCCGCGGCAGCAGGAACTGGCCCGCGAGGCCATCAAGGCCTGTTGACCCGCCAACTGGCCATGTGACCCGGCATTGTCATTCTGGAAGAATGGAACCTCCGGAAAACCAATGAAAGGCTTCAGCCCATGATCTTCATCGTCGTCAAATTCAAGGTCAAGCCGGACTGGTCGGAGCGCTGGCTGGGACTCGTGAACGATTTCACCCAGGCCACCCGCCAGGAGCCCGGCAACCTGTGGTTCGACTGGTCCCGCAGTGTGGAGGACCCCAATGAATTCGTCCTGGTTGAGGCCTTCAAGGATGACGCCGCCGGGGCCCACGTGAACAGCGCCCACTTCAAGCAGGCTATGGCGGACATGCCTCAGGCGCTGGCCGAGACGCCCCGGATCATCAGCCGGCAGCTCGACGGCGACGGCTGGGACCGGATGGGCGAGCTCACCATCTAACCGGCAATGGATACGCTTATGGCATGTGGATCGGCTGGATTGAATTCGACATCCTTCTGGGCGACGTTCACAGCCTGAAGGAGAAACGTTCCATGGTGCGGCCGCTGCTTGCGGAGCTGAAGCGCCGCTTTGATGTCTCCGTGGCCGAGGTCGGGGATCATGAGCAGCACCGGCGCACGCAGTTGGGCGCCGGCTTGGTGGCAGCAGACCGGGCACACGTCGTGGAGGTGCTGACCGGCGTCGAACGCTTCGTGGCGGCCCGGCCCGAACTCGAACTCCTCAGCGCACGGCAACGGGAGCTCCGCAGCGACGATTAAACATCGCGGGGTCACTTAGCGCCCATCCCGAGGGGATTTATGGGCGGTAAGTGACCCCGCGTTGCTTTGAGCGGTGGGGCTTAGCCGAAGTACTTCGGCAGGGTCGCCTCGTGGGCTTCGCGGAGCGCGTCGAGGCTCATGGTCTCGACACCGTTGATCTCCAGCGTGCCGCCCTCGGCGTCCACCACACCGATCCGGACGTGCGCGAAGCCGCGGGCGGTGCACATGTCCGTGAAGCGGATTTCCTCCGAGCGGGGCACAGCGACGACGGCGCGGCCCTGGGTTTCGGAGAACAGCGCCGTGAACAGGTCCACGCCGTCGCGGTCCAGGACGTCCTGCAGGGCGATTCGGGCGCCCACGCCGTAACGCAGGGACGACTCCACGAGGGCCGCGGCGAGGCCGCCTTCGGAGAGGTCGTGGGCGGAATCCACCATGCCGTCGCGGGAGGCGTTGATCAGGATCTGTCCCAGTTCGCGCTCGGCGTCGAGGTCAACCTTCGGCGGCAGGCCGCCCAGGTGTCCGCGCATGTTCGACCATTCCGAACCGTCCAGCTCTGCCGCCGTCGTGCCCAGCAGGTAGATGGCCTGGCCGTCTTCCTTCCAGCCCGACGGCGTGCGGCGGGCGACGTCGTCGAACTTGCCCAGCACTGCCACCACGGGGGAGGGGTGGATGGGGGTGGTCCCGGTCTGGTTGTACAGCGAGACGTTGCCGCCGGTGACCGGGATGCCGAGGACCATGCAGGCGTCGGACAGGCCGCGGATGGCTTCGGCGAGCTGCCACATGACGTCGGGGTCCTCGGGGGAGCCGAAGTTCAGGCAGTCGCTGACGGCCATCGGCACGGCACCTGAGGTGGCGACGTTGCGGTAGGCCTCGGCCAGGGCCAGCTGAGCGCCGTGGTACGGGTCCAGGTAGGTGTAGCGGCCGTTGGCGTCGGTGGCCAGGGCCACGCCGAGGCCGGTTTCCTCGTCCACCCGGACCACGCCGGCGTCGTCCGGGAACGCCATGGCGGTGTTGCCGCCGACGTAGCGGTCGTACTGCTTGGTGATCCAGGACTTGTCGCACATGTTCGGGGAGGCGACGAGCTCGGTGATGGCGGCGGCCAGGTCCGCCGGGGCGGAGGGACGGCCGGCGTCCTGCACGGACCCGGTGAAGGAGTCGGCCTGGACGGCGTCCTGCCATTCGGGGCGGGCATACGGTCGGTCGTAGACCGGGCCGTCGTGGGCCACGGTGCGCGGGTCGACGTCGACAATGACCTCGCCTTCCCACGTGATGATGAGGCGGCCGGTGTCGGTCACCTCGCCCAGCCAGGAGTACTCCACCGCCCACTTGTCCATGACCGCTTCAAACGCGGCGATGTTTTCCGGGGTGACCACGGCCATCATGCGTTCCTGCGACTCGGACATCAGTATTTCGCCCGGGGTCAGGGTGGGGTCGCGGAGCAGCACGGAGGTCAGCTCGACTTCCATGCCGCCGTCGCCGTTCGAGGCAAGCTCGGAGGTGGCGCAGGAAATGCCGGCGGCGCCGAGGTCCTGGATGCCCTCCACCAGGGATCCCTTGAACAGCTCGAGGCAGCACTCGATCAGGACCTTCTCGGCGAACGGGTCGCCCACCTGGACCGCGGGGCGCTTGGACGGCTTGGTGTCATCGAAGGACTCCGAGGCCAGCACGGAGGCGCCGCCGATGCCGTCGCCGCCGGTGCGGGCACCGAACAGCACCACCTTGTTGCCCTTGCCGGAGGCGTTCGCGAGGCGGATGTCCTCGTGGCGCATCACGCCGACGGCCAGCGCGTTCACCAGCGGGTTGCCCTGGTACACGGAGTCGAAGACCATTTCGCCGCCGATGTTGGGCAGGCCCAGCGAGTTGCCGTAGCCGCCGATCCCTGCCACGGCGCCGTGCATGACGCGGGCGGTGTCCGGGTGGTCAATGGCGCCGAAGCGCAGCGGATCCATCACCGCTACCGGGCGGGCGCCCATGGAGATGATGTCGCGGACAATGCCGCCGATGCCGGTTGCGGCGCCCTGGTAGGGCTCCACGAACGACGGCGAGTTGTGGGACTCAATCTTGAACGTCACGGCCCAGCCGTCGCCCAGGTTGGTGACACCGGCGTTTTCGCCGATTCCCACGAGCATGTCCTTCTTCATTTCCTCGGTCACCTTGTCGCCGAACTGGCGCAGGTGGTTTTTCGAGGACTTGTAGGAGCAGTGTTCGCTCCACATCACCGAGTACATGGCCAGTTCCGCGCCGGTGGGGCGGCGGCCCAGGACCTTGACCACCTCGTCGAACTCGTTCTGCTTCAGGCCCAGTTCGGCCCAGGGGAGTTCGGTGTCCGGGGTCTTGGCCGCGTTCTCGACGGTGTCGATGTTGAACTTCCGGGCGGTCTCCGCGGGTGCCGCCACTGCGGGTGTCTCCGTCATTTGTTGTCTCCCACGATCTTGTTCAGGACAGAGGTGAAGAACCCGAGGCCCTCGGTGCCGGAGCCGAGCTCGGGACCGAAGCCGGCCTCCACAGCGTGCTCGGGGTGCGGCATGAGGCCCACCACGTTGCCCGCGGCGTTGGAAATGCCGGCGATGTCGCGCCGAGAGCCGTTCGGGTTGAAGCCGACGTAGCGGAACACAACGCGGCCTTCGGCCTCGAGCGCGTCCAGGGTCTTCTCGTCGGCGATGTACTGGCCGTCCTGGTTCTTCAGCGGCACGGTGATTTCCTGGCCGGCGGCGTAGTCCCCGGTCCAGGCGGTGGTGTTGTTTTCCACGCGCAGGACCTGGTCGCGGCACATGAACTTCAGGTGGTCGTTCTTGATCATGGAACCGGGCAGCAGGTGCGACTCGGTCAGGATCTGGAAGCCGTTGCAGATGCCCAGCACGGGCAGCTTGGCCTCGGAATTGGCGGCGTCGATGATCCTGGACATCAGCGGCGCGAAGCGGGCGATCGCGCCGGCGCGGAGGTAATCGCCGTACGAGAACCCGCCGGGAATCACGACGGCGTCAACGTCACCCAGGGTGGTGTCGGCGTGCCAGAGCTCCACCGGGGTGGCGCCGGCCAGACGGACCGCACGGGCGGCGTCGCGGTCGTCCAGGGTGCCGGGGAAGGTGACGACGCCGATCTTCGCACCCGCGAGCCGGGGGTTGGCGGCGACGGCGACGGCCTCGCCGATCAGGGGGAGTTCAGTCATTTCAGGCCTCAACGACCTCGACGTTGACGACGTCCTCGATGACCGGGTTGGACAGCAGGGTCTCCGCGGCGTCGCGGGCCTGGGCCAGGATCTCCTCGGTCACCTCGCCGTCGACCGTGAGTTCAAAGCGCTTGCCCTGGCGGACAGAGCTGAAAGCGGTGAAGCCCAGCCGGGGCAGAGCACCGACGATGGCCTTCCCCTGCGGGTCCAGAATCTCGGGCTTGGGCATGACGTCGACAACGATCCGGGGCATCCGGTAACTCCTGTGCGTGAGCGTTGGGTAAGGGCGCAGCGGAGTGGTGCCGTCTCACGCCGATCCGCTGTGTGTTGGACTGGTGAATACAGCGTGAAAGGGCGCTCCGCGAGCTTGCATGCCCATTCTACCGGCCACCGTGCGTCCGGCCGTATTCGGGCGGGGAGTGTGAACGCGGCCTCCCCGGCAGGTCCTTGAGCTGGGGAGATGGCGTCGCGGGGGCGGCTGCGCCCTATGGTCGGGGCTGCCGCGGGTCAGTAGGATGTGCGCATGGCTGAGAAACCGAAATCCGTGGTGTTGTCTGTTGTGGCCGTCGCAGTGTTCGCCGGGCTGGGCCGGATGGTTCTGCAGAAGATCAAGGCTGACCGTGCGGCGAAGGCGACCAAGGTGGCCGGCCCCCTGGATGAGAAGACCCGCGCATGGATCAGCGACGTGGTCCGGACTCCCCGAAAATAGGCCGGCGGATCACGAGCGGGCCGGCGGCGGGCCCGAAGATCGTAAGTCGTCGCGGCCTCCGGCGCTGAGCCGGCGCATGCTGGCGTAGGCACTGTGCCCGCCGGAGTCCAATTGACGCAGTTCAGCATCCTCGCCATCGCATCGTGTCGTATTGCGTGACAAATTTTAAATACCTCCTTGTGGTCTATGTCATATCTCGCTCTCGGTCTGTACTGTATGAATCGGCTGGTATCCGTGGGGGCGGGCCGGGCGACCGCCCGGTGAGTTCCCGCCAGTCCGTTGGGCCCGGCGTTGGAGTCGGGCCGTTCCTTTACGAAAGGTTCAAACACTCGTGACATCACCAGGAAAGAGCTTCCTTCGAAGCGGGGGACTCCGGAGGGCCGCGGCACTGACCCTGGGCTTGCCGGTTCTTCTGTCCAGCATCGCGATCGCCCCCGCCAATGCGGCCCCGGCGCAAGGCCCGGGCGTAGCCGGCGTCGCACAGAAGAATATTGATCCGAACAACTACAAGGACGGCCGCTACATAGTGGTCATGGCGGAGAAGCCTTCCGCGACTTACGACGGCGGGACGGCCGGCCTGCCGGCCACCAAGCCTGCCTCCGGCAAGAAACTGGATGCCACCAAGGCCGAAGTCAAGCAGTACAAGGCCCACCTGGAACAGAAGCAGGCCCAGGTGGCCGGCCAGCAGGGCGTCAAGATGCAGCGCCAGTTCACCGCAGCCCTCAACGGCTTCAGCGCCAAGCTGACCGCGGACCAGGCCGTGAAACTGGCCCGGGACCCGTCGGTCCTCGTCGTCGCGCCGGACACGGAGAACGCACCCGATTACTCCACCGCCGACTTCCTGAAGCTCAGCGGGCCCAACGGCACGTGGAACACCAAGTTCGGCGGCCAGGACGCGGCCGGCAAGGGCGTCGTGGTCGGCGTCATTGACACCGGCTACACCCCCTCCAGCGCCTACTTTGCCGGCCAGGAGGTCAAGCCCCTCACCGGAAATCCCGTCGTCGGCGTGCCGTACCGCACCCCGGACGGCAAGATCGCGATGCTCAAAGCCGACGGCGAAACCTTCAAGGGCGAATGCCAGGTCGGCACCGACTTCGACGGCACCGCCTGCAACTCCAAGGTCCTGAGCGCCCGCTACTTTGGCGAGGACTTCGCGGCCACTGTCCCGCCGGAAGACTGGGCTCCGGGCGAACGGCTGTCCCCGATCGACGCCGCCAGCCACGGAACCCACACCGCCAGCACGGCTGCCGGCAACGCCAATGTCGAGGCCATGGTTGACGGCAGGAGCTTCGGGCTGACCAGCGGCATCGCGCCGGCCGCCAAGCTCTCCGTTTACAAGGTCTGCTGGGAAGACAACGATCCCAACTCCGGTGGGTGCTACTCGTCCGCGTCCGTCGAGGCCATCAACAAGGCCATCGAGGACGGCGTGGACGTCCTGAACTACTCCATCTCCGGCGCCACGGATACCACCACCGATCCGGTCTCCCTGGCATTCCTGTCCGCCGCCTCGGCCGGGATCTTCGTCGCGGTCTCCGCCGGCAACTCCGGCCCGACCGCCAGCACCGTCAACCACGGCGCGCCCTGGCTGACCACGGTCGCGGCCACCAGCTTCTCGCAGGAACTGCAGGGCACGGTCGAGTTCTCCGACGGCAGCAAATACCGCGGCGCCAGCATCATGAACGGCCAGGTTTCCAATGCCGGCGTCGTGCTGGCAGCCAACGCAGGAGCCGCCGGGAAAGCCAGCCCGAATCTGTGCGGCCCCGATTCGCTGGACCCGGCCAAAATCACCGGCAAGGTTGTGGTCTGTGACCGCGGCGTCGTGGACCGCGTCGCAAAGAGCGCCGAAGTCAAGCGCGGAGGCGGCGTCGGCATGATCCTCGTGAACCTGTCCGTCTCCTCACTGGACACGGACAAACACTCAGTCCCCACCGTCCACGTGAACCCGCCCGCCACCGAAGCCATCAAGGCCAAGGTCACGGCCAATCCGGCCATCACGGTTTCCCTGGTCAACAAGGACACCACCGGACTGCCCCTCGAGGCGCAGCCGCAGATCGCCGGGTTCTCTTCCCGCGGCCCGCTGCTCGCTGAAGGCTCCGACCTCCTCAAGCCCGACGTCGCGGCGCCCGGCGTGGCCGTGCTGGCCGGCGTTTCGCCGATCGGCACCGGAGGCGACAACTTCGGTTTCCTTTCCGGCACCTCAATGGCCTCCCCGCACGTAGCCGGCTTCGGCGCGCTGATCCTGGCCATGAAGCCCACGTGGTCCCCGGCGGCGGTCAAATCCGCGATGATGACCACCACTAGCGACGTCAAGAACGCCGACGGATCCAAGAACACCGATGTCTTTGCCACCGGCGCAGGCCAGGTGGACCCGGCCCGCGTGCTGGATCCGGGCCTCGTCTACGACGCCAGCGAGGCAGACTACCTGGAGTTCATCCACGGAACCGCCAAGGCGCGGGACATGAACCTGCCCTCCTTCGCCCTCGGCAACCTGGCCGGGAAGATCGAGGTCACCCGCACGCTGACCGCCCTGACCCCGGGGGTCTACAAGGCCCAGTTCAACGTTCCCGGCATCAAGGTCAGCGTGACCCCGGCTGTTCTGAACTTCCGCACCGCCGGCGAGAAGCGCACGTTCAAGGTCTCCTTTGAGAACCAGGGCGCGCCCCTGGGCAAGTTCGCGACCGGTTCGCTGACCTGGCAGGGCGCCAATAAGAATGTGGCGTCGCCGATCGCGGTCCGTCCGCAGTCGGTCGTGGCCTTGTCCGACGTCGCCTTCACCTCCGAGGGTGGCAGCGGTTCCGGTGCCATCAAGGTGGTCTCCGGCACGAACGCGCCGACCAACATGACCCTCGACGGTCTTTCGAAGGCCGACTCCACGGCCGTCGAGCTCGTCCCGGGTCCGTTCACCGGCGGCCCGGATGCCTCCAACGTAGTCAAGGACGTCACAGTCGTGGCCGGCTCCCCGCTGGCCAAGTTCTCGGTCATTTCCGCGGATCCGAAGGCTGACTTCGACATGTACGTCATGACCCCGAACGGTCCGCTGACGGTCGCGACGTCGTCGGCCAGCGAATCGGTGTCCATCCCCAACCCGACCCCGGGTAAGTACACGATCTACGCCAACCTGTACGCCAGCCCGAACAACCAGGCCACCAAGGCCTCGGTCGACGCCGCCGTGCTCGGCAAGGTCGAGGGCAAGGCCTCGCTGAGCCCGAACCCGCTCCGGCTCGCCAACGGCAAGGCCGGCAAGGTCACGCTGAGCTGGGATGGGCTTCAGGTCGGTTCGTACATCGGCCGGGTCACCTTCGCCGGCGCCAGCGATCCCACGTTCGTCTCAGTCCTGGTGACCCCGGCCGGGACCGTCGTGGTCCCGCCGACCTCCGAGGACCAGGATTCCAATGACGGTCCGGGTGACGACGCCGATGGCGACAACTCCCACAAGGACAAGAAGGACAAGGGCAAGAAGGTGAAGGAGGAGCAGGGCAAGATGCAGAACAGCGATCAGTCCTTCGCCCCGAACTACGCCATCTAGGCAGAAACGGCACCAAAATACGGCATCGGCCGGCGGCTCACACCGCCGGCCGTTGCCGTTTAATCCGCCGGGGGCGGAGCCGGGAGAGCCGAGCGCGCGGGAAAGGTCGGGGCGGACCCGGTCCCGGGCCGGCCGGCGGAGCCGGGAGAGCCCAGGGGCCGCGGGCGTCCGTGCCGTGAAGGCTCAGATTGCCCCGGTGGATCCCGCAACCCCGCCCAGCAGCGGCGCCATCGCCCGCCAGCGGGCGATCTCGCAGCCATCGGTGCGGCTGAACGTGCTGTGGACTTCCCGGCCCAGGAACCAGCCGGTCACCACGGCGACCTGCGGACCCCCGTACTGCTGCGTGCACATCTTCGGCGGCCCCGGCTTGGGAAAGAAGATCGCCTCGCCGTGCTGCGTGACCGCCGCGAGGGCGGCCGCCGAATCCGGCAGCGTGGACGCCGGGGCGACGCTGCCGCCGTCGACCGCCAGTCGGAAGGTGTACTCCGGCGCTTCCGGGGCCTCCGTCAGCCGGACGGTGAGATCGATCTCGTGGTGGCTGTGACGCTCGTGGGCGGCGGTCATTGCTGTCCTTCCGTGTGTTCGGGGGCAGGGCCGGAACCCATCGACTGGAGCAGGGGAGCGAGCTCCTGCAACAGCCGCTGCCGCAGTACTTGTGATTCGGCTGAAAAAGCCCGCTGGTGCTCAACGTACGCAGCTTTGCCCTCGGGCGTTTCGATCCTGATGGCGGGATAGCCCCACTCCTGCAAGTCGTACGGCGACGCCCGCATGTCCATGGCCCGGATCCGCCACGAGAGTTCGAAACAGTCCATGACGAGCTCGCTGGGCAGCAACGGGGACAGCTTGTAGGCCCACTTGTAAAGGTCCATGTTGGCGTGCAGGCAGCCCGGCTGCTCCATGGCGCGCTGGTTCTCCCGGCTGGGAACCATGCTGTTCAGCGGAACTGCGTCCGGGGTGTAGAAGCGGAAGGCGTCGAAGTGCGAGCACCGGATCCGGTTCTCCTCCACCACCTCGTCGGTGCGCCCGGACCCTAGCCGCAGCTGCAGGTACTCGTGCCGGAGATCGAACTTGTCCTGCCGGTAGACCATGGCCCACTCGTGCAGCCCGAAGCAGCCGAACTGGGCCGGCCGCGCGGCAGTCCCGGCCAGGATGATCCCTGCGAACTGCAGTGCCTCCCGGCGCTCCCTCAGGAAGGCGTCGACGTCGACCGTCACCGCCGGCGACTCCGCCGGCAGCCCGGCGGCCGCGAGTTCTGCGGCGTCGGCCGCGCGGTAATACTTCCACCCGGTCCG
The DNA here is from genome assembly GCF_056396505.1 of Arthrobacter sp. 05T410. Taxonomy (NCBI): domain Bacteria; kingdom Bacillati; phylum Actinomycetota; class Actinomycetes; order Micrococcales; family Micrococcaceae; genus Arthrobacter; species Arthrobacter sp. 05T410. Next base: position 47,837 of record NZ_JBFTLP010000019.1, read on the forward strand.
CGCCTCAGCCTCGGGGCCGGAGAGCACGACGCCGGCGCCCGGGTGCCAGCGCAGCAGCTGACCGGGCTTCTGGGTGTAGTAGGTGAAGAGGAAGTCCTCCACCGGGTGCTTCCGGCCGGCGGAGCGCCGCTCGAGGTAGGGGTCCGCGTAGCGGCGGACATGTTGGACGTGGGCGGTCTGGCGCGGCAGCCATTCTTCCTGCTGGAGGTGCAAGGGCTTAGCTCGCCCCGCCGGATGAGCCCAGAACATCTTTGGCGGCGTTCCAGGCGGCGATTTCACAGCCGTTTGTCAGGCTGAAGCTCGCCTGAACCGCCCTGCCATCCACGACGCCGGTGACTGTGGCCACCTGCGGGCCGCCGTACTGCTGGGTGCAGGTCTGGTTCTTGGCGGGCGGGGCGGGGCTGAGGATGGCCGGGTTGTTCTTGATGGCGATGCACGCGGCGGCGGCGTTGGGGTGCTGGCTTTCGGCCGCCGGAACCCCGTTTTGGCACACCAGCGTGAAGTTGGCCGCGGTGCCGGTTTCGTTCGGCTTGACCATGATGGCGAGTTCGGCGTTGCCCTTGCCCGGTCCGGACGGCAGCGGGACGGCGGAGGGGGACGGTGCCGGCGAGGTCGTCTCCGTCTCCGGCGACGGCGAGCCCGACGGCGCTGTGGGTGACGGGCTGGAGGGGGTGCCCGACGTCGTGCTGGGGGAGGGAGAAGGTGTGGGCCCGCCGTTCGGCGTGCAGGCGGCCAGTCCGGCCACGGCCACCAGGACGGCCGCCAGGACAAGTGCCGGGCGGCCCGATTGCGTGCGCATCAGCAGTCCTCCTCTGTTTTGCCCAGTCTACCGCCGGGGCGCGTCCTCCGGGCCGGGCCGTGTGGCGGCGATCAGGTCCATCATGGTGGCGTGCAGCTGGCCGACCTGTTCACGGGTCAGGCCCAGCCGGGCCATCATGATGCCCGGGACTTCGGTGGCCTGCTCCCGAAGGGCGGCGCCGCGCGGCGTCAGCCGGACATCCAGGGTGCGCTCGTTGCCTTCCATCCGCTGGCGGGTGATGAAGCCGGCCGTCTCGAGCCGGCGCAGCAGCGGCGAGATGGTTGCCGGCTCCTGGGCCAGGGCGTCGCTGATGTCGCGGACCGACCGCGGGCTCGCTTCCCACAGGCACAACATCACGAGGTACTGCGGGTGGGTCAGGCCGAGCCTGTCCAGGACGGGCTTGTAAGCGCCCACGACGCTGCGGGAGGCCACCGTCAGGGCGAAGCAGAGCTGCTGTTCCAGCAGGAGGTCGTCCTGCGCTGCCTGGGCGTCCGGCAGGCCGTTCGTGGCGTGGCCGCCCTGAATTGCTGGGGTTCCTTGGGTCACACCGACTCCTTCGAATGATTAGTGCACTAATGATTAGCGTACACTGGGAGCATTGTCTTGCTCCCAGGAAAGGATAGCCATGGCCAAGGAAAACGCCGTCGAGAGGTTCATGCGGGCCACCGGGAAGTTCCGGGCGGTGTTCGGGCCGGCAAACCGCAGTTCACTCGGCCACGAGATGACCGACCAGAACAGGCGGCTGCTGGCGGCGCGGCAGGCTGAAACTGAACAGTGGGAGACCTTGCACCGGCCCGACGGCAGCACTTATGTGGTGCCCCGAAACCCTGACGACAAATCCCTGCGCTAGGTCCCTTTTAGCGCCACCCCACCCGGGCCATTTCCCGCTGCCGGGCGTAAAATGAGGGCACTGACACACCGCTGTGCAGCATCCTGAACCATCCGGGACGAGGAAAGGGGGTGGGACTAGTGACACGTGCTGTCAGAGCTTTCATGGAAAAGACCGACAAGCTGAGGCTGCTGTTCGGGCCCGCAAATCGAGGCGACACCGCGGCGCCTGTAGTTCACAAGCACGACGACTTCGAGCACGCCTCGGAAGACGACCTGGCAGGTTTCGAAGTCGAGACGGACGACCACGGACACCACTACGCTGTCCGGAAAACGGATCTCGGGAAAGAAGAGGTCTGACGAGGCCCGCTTCGCCGGTTCCGGGTGCCGGGGGCGTCCCGGGCGGCCGCGTGGTACGCGGCCGGAGTTGTGGGGAAGCGGCCGACGACGGGCGGAGACGGGGAAGGGAGCGGCAGGTGCCGCTCCCTTCCCCGTCTTTATGCGGTCCGGGTCCGCCCGGATGCGCAGGTGCGGCTAGCGGCCGGTGCCGCCGTAGACCGTGGCCTCGTCCTCGCTGTCGAGGTCAAAGGCCCTGTGGATGGCGCGGACGGCGTCGTCGAGCAGATCCGCGTGGGTGACCACGGAGATCCGGATCTCCGAGGTGGAGATCATGTTGATGTTGATGCCGGCCTCGGAGAGGGCCGCGAAGAAGCGGGCGGACACACCCGGGTGCGAGCGCATGCCGGCGCCGATCAGCGAAAGCTTGCCGATCTTCTCGTTATATTCGATGCTCTCAAAGCCGATCCGGTCCTGCGCGGCGTGCAGGGCGGCCAGGGCCTCGGCGCCTTCGACGATCGGGAGGGTGAAGGAGATATCGGTCCGGCCCGTGCCGTGGGTGGACACGTTCTGGACGATCATGTCGATGTTCGAGTGGGCGTCCGCGATGACCTGGAAGATCGCCGCTGCCTTGCCGGGGATGTCAGGTACGCCGACAACCGTGACCTTGGCTTCGGACCGATCGTGTGCAACACCGGAGATGATTGGCTGCTCCAAGGCAACTCCCTCTTGAGTCGTGATCTTGTCGTCGGCGCCGGGCAGAACCCAGGTGCCTTCGTTCTGGCTGAATGAGGAACGGACGTGCAGGGGCACCCCAAAGCGGCGGGCGTATTCAACACAGCGCAGGTGCAGAATCTTAGCGCCGGACGCGGCCAGTTCCAGCATTTCCTCGCTGGAGATGCGGTCGATCTTCCGGGCGGACGCGACCACGCGCGGATCGGCCGTGTACACGCCGTCGACGTCGGTGAAGATCTCGCAGACATCGGCGTCGAGCGCCGCGGCGAGGGCCACCGCCGTCGTGTCCGACCCGCCGCGCCCGAGCGTCGTGATCTCGTTCGTCGTGTGGCTCATGCCCTGGAACCCGGCCACGATCGCGATGTGCCCCTTGTCCAGGGCGGTGCGGATGCGGTGCGGGTCGACGTCGATGATCCGGGCCTTGCCGTGGATGCCGTCGGTGATCATGCCGGCCTGGGACCCGGTGAAAGACTGGGCCGAGGCGCCGAACTTGTTGATGGCCATGGCCAGCAGCGCCATGGAGATTCGTTCGCCGGCGGAGAGGAGCATGTCCATTTCGCGGGCGGGCGCGGAATCGGTGACCTGGCCGGCGAGGTCAAGGAGCTCATCGGTGGTGTCGCCCATGGCGGAAACCACCACGACGACCTCGTCGCCGGCGTTTTGGGCATCCACGACCCGCCGGGCGACGCGCTTGATGCCTTCTGCGTCAGCCACCGAGGAACCGCCAAATTTCTTCACGACAAGGTGCTTGGTGGCGGCGGCCGAGACGGGCAACGTCTGCGATCCGGGCTGGACTTCGGTAGTGGGCAAACTCATTCGCGCACCCTCACTGGATCATCGGGGTTCTGGGCCAGGCAACCAAACGGCGCGACGGCGTAACTTCTCACCCCAGTTTATCGCCGTGCCGCCCGCGCCGTTGAATTGTGACCGAATGGCAGACACTCCGGGTTTTGTCTCCACCGGACATGCCCAGCGCTGCGGGCAAGGAGTGGACATGCTCTCCCGTTCCGCGGGACATGCTCATTCTTGGCGGCCTGGAGCGGGCATGAGGGCATTGTGTCCATTCCCGGGCAGGGGCGCTGGACATGTCCGCCGGGCAAGGTGGGGGAGCTCGGGCCAGGAGCGGGCATGCTCTCCCGTTCCGTGGGACATGCTCATTCTTGGCGGGCAGGAGTGGGCGTGAGGGCATTGTGTCCATTGTTGGGTGCGGGCGCGGGGCATGTCCGCTGGGCGTGGGCGTGGGCGTGGGCGTGGGCGCGGGGCATGTCCGCTAGCCGCGGTCCAGCCGGTAGCGCCAGGACGGGAGCTGTTTTCCCGCTGTGTCCTCGGCGACGGGGAAGAAGCGGTCCTTCCGGAAGCCCAGGCCCTCGAGCAGCCTTCGGGACGGGAGATTGGGCTCGTAGACTCCCGCGAAAATGGTCTCGCTGCCGCGGGCGCCGAAAAGCCAGTCGACCAGGGCGCCGGCGGCCTCCCGGCCGAGACCGAGCCCGTGGTGCTCCGGGTGAAGAACGTAGCCCAGGCTGGCTGAGTCTGCGGGAATCCGGCCGGGCGCCGGGGGTTCCTGCGTGTTCCAGGTCCGGGCGTCGCCAACGACTTCACCGGTGGCCCGGAGCTCGATCGCCCAGCCGAAGTGAAACCACTCGGCCGTGGAGGATGCCGCCGCGGACAGTGTCTGCTCAAGCCGGGCGCTGTTCTGCGCGGGGGTGAGCGGACCATGGGACAGGTACCGCGTGGCCGCCGGATGGGCCCGGAACCGGAGCAGGGCGCCGGCGTCGTCCGCTGTCAACGGACGCAACAGCAAGCGCCCGGTGAGGAGCGGCGCCGGGGTGCCGCTGCCGGTGGTTGCCACGAATCCGTCAGCTCAGCTCAGGGCGTTGCGGCGGCCCTCGAAGGCCCTGCCGAGCGTGACTTCGTCGGCGTATTCCAGGTCCCCGCCCACGGGCAGGCCGGACGCCAGCCGGGTGACGGCGATGCCAATCGACTTGAGCATCCGGGCCAGATACGTTGCCGTGGCCTCGCCCTCGAGGTTGGGGTCGGTGGCGATGATGATTTCCTGAATGGCGCCGTCGTTGAGCCGGGTCAGCAGCTCACGGATCCGGAGCTGTTCCGGACCGATCCCGGCGATCGGATTAATCGCGCCGCCCAGGACGTGGTACCTGCCGCGGAAGGACCGCGTGCGCTCCACCGCCAGGACGTCCTTGGATTCTTCGACGACGCAGATCACCGTGGGGTCCCGGCGCGGGTCGCGGCAGATGTTGCACAGTTCCTGCTCGGTCACGTTCCCGCAAACCGTGCAGAACTTGACCCGTTCCTTCACTGTGGTGATGGCATCGACAAGCCGCTTCATGTCCTGGGGATCGGCCTCGAGGATGTGGAAGGCCAGCCGCTGGGCGGACTTAGGCCCCACTCCGGGAAGGCGTCCGAGCTCGTCGATCAGCTCTTGAACTGCGCCTTCGTACACAATGTCCTCGTTCGTTTGGAGTGGGGCCGGGGCCAGCCGGCAGGGGTCTGCTAGAAGCGGGGCGGCAGGGGGCTTCCATCCAGGGAGCGCTCCTCCACCAGTTTCCCGCCCAGAATACGCTCGACGGCGGCCCGGCCGAAGACGCCCGATTCCTCGATCGTTTCGTCGTCGGCGCTGGGGATGTCCTGTACGTAGACGGTGGTCGCGGCGGCAGCTCGGGTGGGGGCCTTCGCCCGCCCGGCCTCGGCCTCGGGACTGTTCGACAGCCGCTGGTACAGGCTTTGCCGGCCTGCCGGGGCGGCGGCCTCGGGAACGGCAGTGACCGCAACAGCCTCCGCGACGGCAGCTACGGCAGCGGCGGCCACACGCGGCGCAACAGACTCCGCGACCGCCGGCGCCGGAGCCACTTCGGCCCGGGCCGGGTGGTCCGAGGTCAGTCCGGACGGCGCGGACACGACACCCGCGTACTCCGGGATCTGTGCCGCCGCCGGCTCGTAGTGCACAGGCTTCGGCTCGGGCTCGGGCGCAGCGGGCTCGACATCCGGGCTCGTGTACCGGCCGAGGTTCGAATCTGTGCCGACCGTCCAGACGCCGGGTGACTGCTCGACGGCGCGGGCCCACGCGTCATCCGACGCGTCCGGGTCTGCGCCCGGTGTCCGGGCCGGGGAGCCGGCAGTTTTGGATGCCGGCGCGGCAGGGGACTTGCGGGCCGGAGCGGTAGCGGCAGCCGCGGGCTCGGGGCGGCGCGGCGTGGCTACGGGCGAGGGGTCCCAATCCATTGGTGGTTCCTCGTCCAGCGGAGGGGCGTCCTCGTCCCGGGGCGGTCCCCAGTCGTCATCGGCGTCGGCGTAGGACCCGGAAGGCTCCGAAGGGCCGTCCGATTCGGCTGCTGGCTCGGCTGCGCGGACCTGAGTTTGGATCGCGGGGGCAGGCGCCTGCGGTTCCGCTGCCGGCGCGGCGGCACGGACCTGAGCCGGGGCCGCGGGGGCCGGAGTGGGTTGTGTCGAAGGCATTGAGGCGGCGGGAACGTGCGCCTGGGCCACCCGCGAGGGGACGGCTTCAGCGGCATCGTTGGCCGGAGATGGGGCCTGCTGGGGAGCCGGGCTCAGGCCCCAGGCGACGTCGGCCGACGTCGCCTGGCTTGCGGACGATGCCGGGGTCTCCGGGCTAGCCGGCGGCGCTTTTGGGTTTGGCTCAGAGCTCGCTGGGCTGTTGCTGCTGCCGGCCACGGCCCGGATCTGGCAATCGATGCCGATGGTCTTGTGGATCGCCTGCCGGAGGTTCTCGGCGTGGTCGGCCCGGCCGAAGGCGCCCGCCAGCCCGGCGGTGGTGAACGCGAGGGTCAGGACGTGGTCTTCGAAGTGGCCGACCTGGGCGTTGGGTTCCACCAGCGCCCAAGTGCTGCGTTTGATCTTGGTGAGCGTTTGCAGGATCTCGGGCCAGGCGCGGCGCAAAACCTCCACGTCGGCTCCGGGTCCGGCGGCGGAGCCGGGAGCGGGGCTGGGAACAGCGGCAGGCGCCCGGCCGGGCTCGGCCGGCTCGGGACGCGCGGGGACGGAGGATGCTGGGGTAGATGCCGCCGGGGCAGACGGTGCAGGGGCGGAGGGTGCGGGGGCGGATGGGGCAACCGTTGGGGCATTCGCCGACGCGGGCAGGGACGGAGGCGCGGCGGCGGGACCTGCGGCAGGGGCGGGCCGGCTGGCCGCCGCGGGTTCGTCCACAGGCCAGTCGCTGGTGCTGACCCGTGGTGCCGTCAGCGGTTCTCGGACGGGTTCGTCCTGCCGGGCGGGCGCGGAGACTGTGGCCGGCGGCTGCTCGCCCTGACGCGGGCCGGAGGGGGTGGTGGTCGTGGCAGCCGGCGCGGCGTGCGAAGGTGCGGCGGGCACGTGCGCTGCCGGCAACTGTGGCGCGGCTGCCTGCTCCGTGCGTGCAGGGGGAACGGTGGCAGGTGCGGGGGCGCTGGCGAGGGGAGCCCAGACGTCGTTCCCGGCGTAGTTCAACCGCCGCTCGACGCGGTCGATCCGGGCCGCAATGCCGCGCTCGGTCTGCTCGGAGCTGGGCAGCAGGATGCGGGCGCACAGCAGTTCCAGGTGCAGGCGCGGAGAGGTGGCCCCGGTCATGTCCGTGAGCGCGGTATTGGTCACGTCAGCGGCGCGGGAGAGCTCGGCCGCCCCGAGGTTGTGCGCCTGGTTCTGTAGCCGGGCGATCTGGTCCGCCGGCATGCCGCGGAGGATGGACTGGGCGCTTTCGGGCATGGCCTGGACGATGATGAGGTCGCGGAAGCGTTCCAGCAGGTCCTCGACGAAGCGCCGGGGATCGTGCCCGGTCTGGATGACGCGGTCCACAGCGCGGAACACCGTGGCGGCATCCGACGCCGCGACGGCTTCGACGACGTCATCGAGCAGGGAGGCGTGCGTGTAGCCCAGGAGGGCGACCGCGAGTTCGTAGTCCAGTCCGTTTGGTCCGGCGCCGGCCATGAGCTGGTCGAGCACGGAGAGGGAGTCGCGGACCGAACCGCCGCCCGCGCGGATGACGAGCGAGAGCACCCCGGGTGCCACGGGGACGTTCTCCTGGGTGCAGAGCAGCTCCAGATACGCCATGAGAGGCTCCGGCGGCACCAAGCGGAAAGGGTAGTGGTGCGTGCGGGAACGGATGGTGCCGATGACCTTGTCCGGCTCCGTGGTGGCGAAGATGAACTTGATGTGTTCCGGCGGTTCTTCGACGATCTTGAGCAGGGCGTTGAACCCGGCCGACGTGACCATGTGGGCTTCGTCGATGATGAAGATCTTGTAGCGGTCCCGGACGGGGGCGTAGGTGGCCCGTTCCCGGAGGTCGCGGGCGTCGTCCACACCGCCGTGGCTGGCGGCGTCGATCTCGATGACGTCCAGGGAGCCGGAGCCGCCGCGGGCGAGTTCCACGCAGCTGGGGCACTTGCCGCAGGGAGTGTCCGTGGGGCCCTCGGCGCAGTTCAGGCAGCGGGCCAGGATGCGGGCGGAGGTGGTTTTGCCACAGCCGCGGGGGCCCGAAAAGAGATAGGCGTGGTTGACGCGGTTCTTGCGCAGGGCCGTCATGAGAGGCTCGGTGACGTGCTCCTGCCCGATAACGTCCGCGAACGAATCGGGGCGGTATCGACGGTAGAGGGCGGTAGTAACAGTCACAGATAAACCCTACCAATCGGCACAGACATAAAAGACCCCTCATGCACCCGCCAGAGCCCGTTTACCCTTGCTACCTTCCGGTCCTGGGGGAGTTCAACAGGATGACGCCACATGAGGGGCCGTCAGCAAGTTTACCTGACGATTGGGTGTGCCCCGAATTGGCCCGGTTTGGCCCTTAATCCTCGGCGGGACATGCCCATTTTTCGCGGCAGCTGCGGGCTGCAGGAGTGGGCGCGGTGGGGCTATGTCCAGCCCTCGGGCGGGCTGCGGGGCATGTCCAGTCGCGGGAGTGGGCAGTGTGGGGCATGCCCATTCTTGGCGGGAAGGAGTGGGTTATTTGGGGCTATGTCCAGCCCTCGGGCGGGCCGCGGGGCATGTCCCGCGGAGGAGCCGCAGGCCGGGGCGGGGAGGCTCAATTGGGCGAAGCCGGAAAGTTCAGGTATTCTAGTATCTGCTTTTGATTCAGAAGCAACTGGAGAATTCGCCTAGCGGCCTATGGCGCACGCCTGGAACGCGTGTTGGGTTAACGCCCTCGGGGGTTCAAATCCCCCATTCTCCGCGGTTGGCCCCGGTCCTCGGACCGGGGCCTTTTTGCGTCTACGGGCCTTTCGCGTCTCGGGCATTTCTATCCTCGTGAGCTTCTCGTGAGCTTCTCGTGAGGTTCTGGCCAAGACTGCGTCCTCCGGCAGTACCGGTACCGATTTATCCGCCAAGTCGGCTCGGAGGCCCAGCCGCCCCGTGCCCCAGCCCCCTGTGCCCCAGCCGCCCGTGCCCCAGCCGCCCTGCGCCCCCGGCCCGCCCCGAACCAGCAAGCCGCCGCCGCCGCCCGCCGGCCCAGACTCAGGCCCGGTATCCCAGCCGGCGCAGCCGGGCCCGGGCAGCTTGCTCGCTCGGGCCCATCCGGCCGAGGGCCACATGCACCACGCCGAGCGTGACCCGGGTGGCCAGGGTTACCGGCAGCGGTATCGGGCCCAGCCGCGCGGTCCGCAGGCCCAGGAGCTCGCGGTACTTAGGTTCAAGACTGACGACTGCGGCCGCGAACAGCACCCGGTAGCCAGGCCTGAGCGCGGGGTGCAGGGGCGGGTCGCGAATGAACGCCACCGTTTCGGTAACCCGTTCGTCGCAGCGGAGCTCGCCGGCGTCGTACCAGCGGTCCAACTGCTGCCGCATTTCCGCTTCGCTCAGCGGCGGCGCCTCGACGCCCATCAGCCGGCCGGCCTGGGCCCACTCACGGACGTAGGCATCAGGTCCGCCAGGAATCGGCTGCCCCCACAGCTTGTGGGCTGAGAGGAAAGCGTCTGTAAAGGCAATGTGAACCCACCGGAGCAGCTCGGGATCGTTGGCCGCGTAACTGCGCCTGATGCCGTGGCCATCCACAAATTCTCCCCGCACCGTCCGGTGCAGCCGAAGAACCCAGTCCGACGCCGCCTTCGCCGTATCCGTGGAGCCATACGTCACGGTGAAGATCCAGCGGATCGTGCCAGCCAGCCGGCCCAGCGGGTCTTCGCGGAAACGGGAGTGATCGTGGACTCCGGCCAACGCGCCGGGATGGAGCGCCTGCATCAGCAGTGCCCGGATGCCCGCCACGATGGTTGGCATGTCCCCGTGCACGGCCCAGACGGCCGAGCCGGGCAAGTGGTAACCGGCGTCGTCCCCCTCGGCCAGGCCCGGCACCCACTCGGGCACCGAATCGCGCGTCCCCGTGAACGTCTGTTTGAGTTCCGCCTGCCATTCCCTGAGGACATTTCGCATCCTTCATTCTTACCCGTCCCGGCGGCGTGCGGCACCTGCAATTGTGCGGAGAACTACTGGGGCGCCGCCGGCAAGCTACTGGGGACATCCGCGGATCTCCGATTGGTCCCGCAAAAGGAACACGCTGACGGTTCACAGACCCGGCCGTCTGTGGTCACATAGGGAGGTAAGTCCGTGAAGATTGGGGTCTGGCGGACATATTGCGGGAGTCATTTCGTGGGAAAACACTGGGGAAACTCATCGAGTGAGCAGTCAGCGAGGGCACGGACCATTGCCGTGCGCTGCGTGTCCGGAGGCCTGTGTCTGTCCCTGGCCGTGCTGGCATTCGGCGGCTTTCAGGGACTGAGCGCCTTTGCGACCTACGGCGCGCCCACCGCCGTCCCGACGGCCGCCATGCCTGCCTCCGGCGACGTGGGACCGGAGGCCCTGGACCCGCTGGCCCACTCCGCCGCGACCGCGCCAGCAGGGACTCCCGGCGCCGGCGCTGTCACCGCCGATGCCCAGGCGCTCGTGGCCTTTAGCCGGAGCACGGTGGACACGGCCACCCGGGCCGGGGTGCGGGGCGAGCTCAATGTGGCCTCGGCGTCCCTGCACCGGCCCGCGGTGGGTTTCCTCATGGCCCCGCTTGAATCACTGGTGCCTTCGTCCCCGTTCGGGCTGCGCACCAGCCCCCTGACGGGATTCGCGGGCGAATTCCACTGGGGCCAGGACTTCGCGGCCCCCTGCGGCACCCGGGTCTACTCCGCCGACGCCGGTGTGGTGCGGGCCGTCGGGTGGCACCCGTGGGGCGGCGGAAACCGGGTGGAAATCGACCACGGCAACGGTCTCATCACCACGTACAACCATCTGGAGGCGATCGCGGTCAAGAAGGGCGACTCCGTGCGGGTGGGGGAAATTATTGCCCGGGTAGGTACCACCGGATCCTCTACCGGCTGCCATCTTCACTTCGAAACCATCCTCAATGGCTCCCACACTGATCCGCGCGATTGGACATTTCTTCCCATCAAGCAGGTGGATCAACTCGGCCCGATCGACATGACTAGTTACGCACCCGACGCCGGTAAGGCAACCAACGCGGGGATTGGCTGGGCGATTCCTGTCCGGGAGGACCTGACCCATGTGGTGGGCGACGGCGTTCAGGAACAGCCTGCCGCGGTGGCCGCCAAGCCGTCGGGGAGTGCCTCGCCTGCGGCTACTGAAGCCGCCGCCGACAAACCGTCCCCAACGCCTTCCGCCACCTCTAAGCCGACACCCACGGGCACTGCCTCCGCGACCCCGTCGCCGACCGGCACTGCCTCCGCGACGCCGTCGCCGACCGGCACTGCCTCCGCGACGCCGTCGCCGACCGGGACTGCCACGACGACCACACCTGCCGCGCCCGCCCCGCGGCCGTCGGCGACCGCCACCCCGACCCCGTCGGCGACCCCGACTCCGACCCCGTCGGCAACGGCCACCCCGACGCCGACGGCGACCGCCACCCCGACGCCGGCACCAACCCAGACGGGAACAGCCTCAGCCAAGCCATCAGCACCGTTATCCGTCCCGCCGCCGGTGGCACCGCCGTCCTCCGCGCCCGCGTCAGTCTCCGCAACGGCGACGGAGGCTGCCGCCAAGACGGCCACTCCGGTGCCGGCCCCGCTCACTGTGGAGCCGGACCCGGTCACCGCGCCGGCCGATACGCCGAAGCCACGGGCGGTCACGCAGTCGGCCACGACGGCAGTGACAACAGAACCCTCAGCGACGCCCTCAGCGACGCCCGGCGGCTAGCCGCCGCCGCGCCGCAGGGCGTTGTTCCGGCGTCATGTCCGGGAGGCACACCCATACCCGCAGGCCCCGGTGCCGAATAATGGAGTGACCAGTTCAGATTCCCTGCTCCGGACCATCGACATCGCAAGGACGCGCCCCATGACAGCTCTGCACTCCATTCCCCTGACCCTCATCGACGGGACCGAGACCGATTTTGGCCGATTCAAGGGCGAGGTGGTTCTGGTGGTCAACGTGGCGTCCCAGTGCGGTTTCACGCCCCAGTACGCTGGACTCGAGGCGCTGCACAACAAGTTTCGGGGCCAGGGCTTCCAGGTCCTCGGCGTCCCCTGCAACCAGTTCGCCGGGCAGGAGCCCGGCGGCGAGGCCGAGATTGCCGAGTTCTGCGAGCGCAATTTCGGGGTGACCTTCCCGCTGACGGTCAAGGCCAACGTCCGGGGAAAGAACCAGCACCCGCTCTACGCCGAGCTCACCAAATTCAAGACGGGAATCCTGCCCGGCCTGGTGAAGTGGAACTTCGAGAAGTTCCTCGTGAACCGCGACGGCGAGGTCATCGCCCGCTTTGCGCCCACCGTTGAGCCTGACGCGCCGGAGATCATCGAGGCTGTTCAGTCCGCCCTCGCCTGACCCGACCTGCCCCGGGGTCCAGAGGAACTCAGCCCTATCCCTAAGCATGCTTGGCGCCTAGACTGGCCGGACCCTCCAACATTCCGGGCTTCCCCGCGGCGCAAGCAACTCTGGCAGCCGTCGGCAGTATGGCCGGGTGTTCCTGTGGAGGGCGCATCAAAGAACTTCGTGAATCACACCAGGGCGCCCACCACGGGGCCCGTGAAAGCAGGAGGAAATAGATGACAGGGAACAAAGCCGTTGCCTACAAGGGGCCTGGCAAGGTCGAACTGATCGACATTGACTACCCCACCTTCGAACTCAAGGACGGCCCGGGGGTCAACCCCGCCAACGTGGGCCGGCAGGTGCGCCACGGCGTAATCCTCAAAACCGTGGCCACGAATATTTGCGGTTCGGACCAGCACATGGTCCGGGGGCGCACCACGGCTCCCGCCGACCTGGTGCTCGGGCACGAGATCACCGGAGAAGTGGTGGAAGTGGGTCCGGATGTTGAATTCATCAAAGTGGGGGACATCTGTTCCGTCCCGTTCAATATCGCCTGCGGGCGCTGCCGGAACTGCAAGGAACGCAAGACGGGCATCTGCCTGAACGTCAACCCCGACCGCCCGGGCAGCGCCTATGGCTATGTGGACATGGGCGGCTGGGTAGGCGGCCAGGCCAACTACGTCCTGGTCCCGTATGCCGATTGGAACCTGTTGAAGTTCCCGGACAAAGACCAGGCCCTCGAAAAGATGATGGACCTGACGATGCTCTCGGACATCTTCCCGACCGGATTCCATGGTGCGGTCACCGCAGGCGTCGGCGTCGGTTCCACCGTCTACGTGGCAGGCGCAGGGCCCGTGGGCCTGGCCGCGGCGACCAGTGCCCAGCTCCTGGGTGCCGCCGTCGTGATTGTGGGTGACATGAACGCGGACCGCCTGGCGCAGGCGCGCAGCTTCGGCTGCGAGACCATCGACCTGAGCAAGGGCGGCCCGGCCGAGCAGATTGAGCAACTCCTGGGCGTCCCGGAAGTCGATTGCGGCGTGGATGCCGTGGGATTTGAGGCCAAGGGGCACGGGGCCGGAGCCCACGAGGCCCCCGCCACCGTCCTGAACTCGCTGATGGAGGTAACGGCCGCCGGCGGTGCCCTGGGCATCCCCGGGCTCTACGTCACCGGGGACCCGGGCGGCGTGGACGAGGCCGCGAAGAAGGGTTCGCTCTCGCTCAGCCTCGGAACGGGCTGGGCAAAGTCACTCAGCTTCACCACGGGACAGTGTCCGGTCATGAAGTACAACCGGCAGCTGATGATGGCCATCCTGCATGACAGGGTGCACATCGCCAAGAACGTCAACGCGAAGGCGATTACCCTGGAGGACGCGCCGAAGGGCTACGCGGAATTCGACGCCGGCGCGGCGACGAAGTTCGTGCTTAACCCGAACGGCTACCTGAGCTAGCGCAAACCGTGAACCCGGCGGCACTGTCCGTCCCGCCCCGAAGCCCCGGGGTTTCGGGAGTGCCGCCGGGCTTCACAGCCCCGTATATGCCGGAAAGGGCATGTGAGGGCACGCCACCTGTTAACGCTTATTTTTCCAATATGCCTGTCCCAGTTTTTACATTGTTTGCCCAATGTCTGGTTGGATAGTTCTTACTGAGAGGGACCCTGGAAGCACCGCTTCCACCCAACCAAGAAGGCAGCAATGGAGCGCATCGAGGCCGAACACCCCCGGCCACGTCATTTCCTACTTCACCTGAGCGACCCCCACCTGCTGGGGGGTCCGCAACCCTTGCACGGCGTCGTGGACAGCGAAGCCCTGCTCAGGCAACTCTTCGAGGAGGTCCACGCCTCCGGAGCCCGCCCCGAAGCCGTAATCTTCACGGGCGACCTGGCTGACCTGGGCGAACCCGAGGCGTATGCCAAGCTCCGCGCCATCGTGGATCCGGCGTGCGAGGCCCTGGGGGCCAAGGTCATCTGGGCGATGGGCAACCACGACGACCGGGCGAATTTCCGGGCCGGGCTCCTGGACCAGGCCGACAATGACGCGCCCGTGGACCACAGCTACTTCGTCAACGGGCTGCGCATCATCACCCTGGACACCTCCGTGCCCGGCTTCCACCATGGTGAATTGAGCCCCGACCAGCTGGACTGGCTCGCTGCTGAACTGGCCACCCCGGCCCCGGACGGGACCATCCTTGCCCTGCACCACCCGCCGGTACCGTCCGTGCTGGACCTTGCCGTGCTCGTGGAGCTCCGGGGCCAGCCGGCGCTCGCCGGCGTCCTGCGCAACTCCGATGTCCGCGCCATCCTGGGCGGCCACCTGCACTACTCGACCACCGCAACGTTCGCGGGCATCCCTGTGTCCGTGGCTTCAGCCACCTGCTACACGCAGGATCTGAACGTCCCGGTCGGCGGCACCCGAGGCCGCGACGGCGGGCAGGCGTTCAACCTGGTCCACGTCTACGAACACACGATCGTGCACTCCGTGGTGCTGCTCGGCGACACCCCGGCGGTGGGGGAGCTGGTCTCGCCGGAGGAAGTCCAGCGCCGGCTCGCGGCCGCAGGGATCCATATCCCTGGGAAGGCCAAGCTCGAGGCCCCGTCCCGGACGCCGGCGCACCGCAGGTACACCACCCTGAACTGATTCACTCCCCGGCCGACACGGCGCCCGTTTTGGTCACGGTCCGTTACTTCTCCCAGGGCGCCTTGATGGGGTAGTACTTCTCCAGGAAGTCCGTGACCAGTTCGGCCCGCTCTTCCGCCGGGACCTCGGGGAAGCTGCCGTCGTTGAGGCAGAAGAAGTCCATGTTCCGCTTGGCCAGGAGCTTGGGCAGGTAGTTCAGGCCGGCCCGCGCTGTGGTGTCCACATACCTCACCTTGGCAGCTGTCTGGGTCACGGCCCGGCCCGTGAGCAGCGCGTAGTAGTGGTAGAACGAGTTGGTCACGGAGATGTTGTCCGCTGCCCGGAAGGTACTCGCGGCGGTCTTGGCAAACTCGGCCGGGAACTCCTGCTCCATCTGCTCGACCACGCTGCGCCGCAACGGGGCCGCCGTGTGCTCCAGGTGCCGGGTGGTGATGCGGCCGAAGCGGTTCCAGAGCAGCTTGCGGTTCACGCGGGCGGCGTTCTCAAAGCCGCTGCGTTCGGCGTCGTTGTCGCCCAGGCCGATCCGGGTCTCGGCCTCGATGAACTTCGTGATGCCGCCCGGGGTGAAGAACATGTCCGGGCCCACGGCGCGGCCGAAGAACATGTCGTCGTTCGAATACAGGAAGTGCTCGGAGAGCCCCTCGATGTGGTGCAGCTGACACTCCACGGCCTGTGAATTGTGCGTGGGCAGAACCGAGGTGTCGGCGAAAAACTCTTCGCTCCGGACGATCGTCACACTCGGGTGGTCGGCCAGCCATGACGGCGCGGGGGAGTCCGTGGCGATGAAGATCCGGCGGATCCACGGCGCAAACATGTACACCGAGCGCAGGGCGTACTTGAGCTCATCGATCTGGCGGAAGCGGGCCTCGTGGTCATCGCCCTCGCCCACCACCACGCCGGCCATGCGGGCGCGGCGGGCCGCGATGTACTCGGGGGAGCTGCCGTCAACCCATGAGAAGACCAGGTCGACGTCGAAGCTGATGTCGCTGGCGTGGTCCGCGAACATGTTCTCGATGGTGGGCCACGTGTGGCCGTAGCGTTCCACAATGCCGCGCACGGCATCCTGGGCCAGCATGGTGCGGCGCGTCAGGGAGTTCTCGATCGGCAGGATCAGCTGATCGCCTTCGAAGCTCCACAGCTCCAGCTGGACGCCGGCGGAAGCCCCGAATTCAAAACCGCCTTCGGGTTCGACCCTGGGCCGGTAAAGCCGGAAGATCCGGGCCTGGCGGTTCGGCGACAGCTCGCCGTCGGCCACCAGCACGGACGACTTCTTCTTTGCATCCACGCTCATGGAATACATCGGCTCGTCGCGGCACGCCTCCACGAGGGCGTCGCGGAGTTCCTTGCGGTCTTTCCAGTCGACGGCGACCACAGGGCGGTGGTTGTTGCCGCGGACCAGCAGGTAGCCGATACCGGCGCCGGCCAGGACCGAACGCAGGAACATCAGGTCCTCGACCATGGCCTGGTACGGCGTGCGGTTTTCGTTGATCAGCGCATAGCGGCCGCGGTGGCGGACAACATCGGAGCGGGTCCGGAATCTGGCGACTGCGGCCGCCGACGTGACCTCGGCGTGGGCGTCCACAGATGCCTGGCTGCCATAGTAAATCTCGTCTTGGATCGCTGCTTCGGTAATGTCTGAGCTCCCGCTTCTTTGAGTGCGTTGGTGTCTACTTGCATGATAACGCGGGCCTCAAAATTGCCGCGGAAAACCGGCCGCCGCGCGGCGTGCGTGAGGACGAAATGTGACGGACCGTAAACGGTGAAGCGTAACGGCGGAGCGGGGCCTCAGCCGGTGACGACGGCCAGCCAGTGGTGCAGGAAGGCGGCACCGGCGTCGTCGTGGATCACGTCTTCGCCGAGCCCCAGATCGGCGGCGGTGAGGACATCGTAGGGTTTGACCGGGATGCCGTCCGCGGGCCGGACGTCGACGTGCTTCACGGCGTGGTCGTTGTGGTGCAGCCAGTCGGCCATGGCGTAGTCCGTGCGGGAATCGCCCACCGTGCGCCAGGCCTGCGGCGTGATGCCCTGCGCGGCCAGGAACTCCACGGCCCGGCTCGCGCCCAGGTCCTTGCCCAGCCGGACCGATTCGATATCGGTGGAGATGATGGTCGGATCGACGCGGAAGTCGACCTGGTCATCCGAATCGGGGACGTGGTGGTCCAGCCGCACCACGCCGAGCCCATGCCGGGCCATGAGGCCCATGGCGTCGGCGTCGAAGAGTTCCTGCTCGGCCCGGTAGTCGGGGTTGGGGACGGCAATGTGCTGCTCCACGGAGACCATGGCCCGCTTGGTTTCGTCGTAGAACATGTGGGCGGAGTAGTCCTCGGCCACCAGACGGCGGACGTCATCGCCGAAGGCCTGCGGAATGGCGAGCTCGTGGTCCACGTGGACCGGGCCGGGGCCCTCCGCGGTGTAGCTGAACCAGACGGCGCCCTTCTCGCAAATGGCGTGGATGAGGGTGCCGGCGGGCATCCCGGCGGCGATCATCGGTTCCATGACCTGCTCGCGGATGAACGCGTCCGACCGGCCGGTGTTGAAGATGACCGGCACCCCGGCGGCGGCCAGGGCCACCAGATCGGCGATGATGCCGGGCTGCACCTCGCGGGTGACCGGGCTCGCGACCGGACCGTCGACGTCGAGCAGCAGCGCCAGCACGGGAGCCGACGGCGACGGAACAGGGACAGTCTCGGGTGAAGTCATACGGCCATTCTGTCAGCCGCGCGGGACGTTTGGGTGAACCGCGCAGCAGACCGACGGCCCGGCGCTGGATGTGACAGGCGGCAGGCGCTGGTCGTGTCAATGCGTCGTGTGACAAATGGTTACCGTTTGGCCACAACCTCACGCCGCCGGGGGACATTCGTTCCTTCGGGCGTCCAAGTTCCCTAGGCTGGCATGGTGATATTCAAAGCTGTGGGCGAGGGACGCCCGTACCCCGACCATGGTTACACCACGCCCAAGGACTGGGCGGCCCTGCCCCCGCGTCCTGTCCGGCTTGATGAGCTGGTGACCACGAAGCGCACACTGGACCTTGAAGCCCTGTTGGCCGAGGACTCCACGTTTTTCGGCGACCTCTTTCCGCACGTCGTGGAATACCGCGGCGTCCTCTACCTTGAAGACGGCCTGCACCGGGCAGTCCGCACCGCGCTGCACCAGCGCACCGCAATCCACGCGCGGGTCCTCGTGATAAGTGGCTAGGAAGCCGCCAGACGTCAGAGTCCTGCACGGGCACCGCGTCATCAGTGGCTCCGAGCTGAGGGCCACGTTCGTGGAGCAGGACGATACGGCAGAGAACCCCCACCGCCTGCGGCGCAGGATCCTGCACGGCGTTGTGCTGGTGATGCTTGTCGGCCTGATCGTGGCCGCGATCGTGGTGGCCCTCGCCATCATGAACGGCCAGATCAAGATCCCCGGGGCGGAGCGGAGCAAGGCGGCAGTGTCGGTGTGCCCGGCGGCCACCTACGACTACGCGACGCCGGAGAAGGTCCACGTCAATATCTACAACTCCACGAGCCGGCCGGGCCTGGCCCGGAGCGTGGCCGACCAGCTTGCCGCCCGGAAGTTCCTGGTGGGTGCCGTGGGGAACACGACGTCGAGCTACCGCGGCGTGGCGCTGGTGGTCTCCGGTGCCGCCGGCCAGTCGGCCGCCTTCAGCGTCCAGCGCCACGTGCCCGGCTCGGACTATGTCCAGGACGGCCGCGCTGACCCGAGCGTGGACGTGATCATTACCGGCGACTTCAAGGAACTGGCCAAGCCGGAACTCGTGGACCAGACGCCGGGCCAGCTCAGCTGCCCCCGCGAGAACCGGCGCATCGTGGATGAGGCCACGCTGCCCGCCGTACCCACGGCGACGCCCGGCACGGGCTAAGGCACGGCCTTCCAGCCTTCCAGCCTTCCAGCCTTCCCGCCTCCAGGCGCCGCAGCCTAGCGGATGGTGCGGACCGGCTGGCCGGCGTCGTCAAACCTCGCCCCGGCCCCCAGCTGGACAAACCGCACCGTCCGGGCGAGCCGTGCCTCGGCCTCGGCGTCCTGGCCCGCCCCGTCGCCCCGCGCAGCGCTTGAGGAGAGCGTGCCGTGGATGAGCTGGGCCAGCTGGGCAATGTCCGACTCGGGCAGGTACCCCTGGGCCATGCCGTCGCGCAGGATGCCACGCAGGAGCACGCTGAGCTCACCCACGTGGTCGGCCAGTTTGGCGAACGACGACGGCGAGAGCACCGCCGCCATGGCCGGCCCCGGCGGCAGGTGGCGCCGGCTCAGGTCCTCCACCTGGGCGCGGACGTAGACGGCCAGGCGCTCCACCGGGTTCTCCAGTGCATCGAGGGATTCGCGCAGATCGAGCAGGAACCGCTCGGTCTCATCCAGGGCGTAGGCGATGAGGAGCTCTTCGATATCCGCGTAGTAGTTGTAGACGGCGGTCCGGCCGATCTGGGCATGGCGCGCGACGTCCGTCATGGTCAGGCCGGGGAGCCCGTGGGTGAAGAGAAGTTCCCCGAACGCGGTCAGGATGCGACGCTGGGTCTCGGCACGTTGGGCGGCGTTGCTCGCGGCCGAAATCCTAGGCATACGCACACTTTAGCGCGATCTGTCACCAAAGCAGCCGGGCGGCGGACTGTGACCCGGCCGGGCTACGAACATCGACCGGTTCTGAGGGGCCACACCTGTATCCACCGCCTCAACTGGGGGTGTCTGATAGACACTGCCACCGCCCGTCCGGGCTGCGTAGCGTGGTGGATGTGGACAGAAAAGACGAAATCCGAGACTTCCTGATCTCGCGCCGGGCGAAGATCACCCCGGATCAGGCCGGGCTCCCCAACTATGGCGAACTGCGCCGCGTTCCGGGGCTGCGTCGGGAGGAAGTGGCCCAGATCGCCGGGGTAAGCACGGACTATTACACGCGGCTGGAACGCGGCAGCATCCGCGGCGTCTCGGACTCGGTCCTCGACGCTGTGGCCTCCGCCCTTCAGCTGGATGAGGCAGAGCGGACACATCTGATGGACTTGGCCAGGACGGCCAACACGCCGTCATCCCGGCGGCCGGCGCGCCGGCCACCGCAGCAGAGGGTCCGTCCCGGAGTATTGCGTTTGCTGGACGGGATGACCGGAGCGGTCGCCCTGGTGCAGAACGGACGCTCGGACGTGCTGGCCGCCAACTCCTTGGGGCGCGCGCTGTACGGGCCGGTGTTCGAGTCCACAGCAGCCGCTGGTCCGGAGGCTCCGGGCCAGCTGCCGAACCAGGCGCGGTACCTCTTCCTCGATCCGGGGGCAGGGGACTTCTTCCCCGATTGGTCCGCAATCGCCGCCACCACGGTGGCGATGCTCCGATCGGAAGCGGGACGGAATCCCCATGACCGCGCATTGAACGAACTGGTCGGCGAGCTGACCACACGCAGCGGGCACTTCGCCGCCTTGTGGGCCGGCCATGACGTAAGGATCCACACCACGGGAACCAAGCGCTTCCACCATCCGGTCGCCGGCGACGTGTCGCTGCAGTTCGAGACGCTCGACCTTCCCGGCGATGAGGGACAAACCCTGTACACCTTCACTGCAGAGCCGGGGTCCGCATCCGAAATCGCGCTGGCGTTCCTTGCCAGCTGGGCGGCATCGCCCCCGGCGAAAACCGCAACCAGCGACCCTTCCATCCCGGATCTGCGCTCCCACGCGCGGCCCGGAACACCCAACCCAGGAAAGACAGAACATGACTGAGCACAACGACGCCAAGACCGGACAGAAAGTCTGGTTCATCACCGGGGCAGGCCGCGGTATGGGCATTGACATCGCCAAGGCCGACCTGGCCGCCGGCCACACAGTCGTCGCCACCGGCCGC
Source organism: Arthrobacter sp. 05T410 (assembly GCF_056396505.1). Lineage (NCBI taxonomy): Bacteria > Bacillati > Actinomycetota > Actinomycetes > Micrococcales > Micrococcaceae > Arthrobacter > Arthrobacter sp. 05T410. Next base: position 68,735 of record NZ_JBFTLP010000019.1, read on the forward strand.
AACCCCGACAAGGTCGCCCAGGCCGTCGGGGAGAACGAGAACCTGCTGGCCGTAAAACTCGACGTCACCAACCCCGCCGACGCCACCGCCGCCATCGCCGCCGCCGTGGACCGGTTCGGCCGGATCGACGTGCTCGTAAACAATGCCGGCAACTTCTACGCCGGGTTCTTCGAGGAAATCACCCCGGAGGACTTCCGGGCCCAAATCGAAACCACCATGTTCGGACCCATAAACGTCACCCGCGCGGCCCTGCCCGTCCTGCGGGCCCAGCGCTCGGGCCTGCTGGTCACGATCTCCTCCACCGCCGGCATCGCCGGCGGGGAGTTCCTTTCTGCTTACGCCGCCTCGAAGTTCGGTGTGGAGGGCTGGGCCGAATCCCTGGCCCCCGAAGTCGCGCCGTTCGGAATCCGCACCATGATCGTTGAGCCGGGATTCTTCCGCACCGAGCTCCTCACCCCGGAATCCACCAGCTACGCGGCATCCACTATCGGGGACTATTCCGAGCGGACCGAGCAGACAGTCACCGCGTGGAAAGGCATGAACGGCCTTCAGGGCGGGGACCCGGCCAAGCTCGCCGTCGCCCTCATCCAACTGGCGGAGCTGGATGAACCGCCGCTGCGCTTCGCCGCCGGAGCGGACGCCGTTGGAGTCTTTGAGGCCCGGGCCAAGGAACTCCAGGCCCAGGCCGACGCCCACCGCGAGCTCTCCAGCAACCTGGCCCACGACGACGCCTGACACCGACGCCTGACACCGACGCCTGACACCCAGGCAAACGGATGACGTCGGGAGCCTCCCGCCGTCGTCCACCCAGTCTCGACATACCCGCCGGACGCCAATGGCTACCGGCCGCCCAAAAACCCTCGCCACGCTGTGGGCCATGCCCACATTCCAGGCCGGGGAACCACACCCAAAGGAAATACACCATGAAGAACGCACGCCTCGGAAGCCTGGAAGTCTCCCGCATCGGACTCGGCGCCATGACCATGGCCGGCACCTACACCAGCGAGGGCGCCCTGGATAACGCGGAGTCGATCCGGACGATCCACCGCGCCCTTGACCTCGGGGTCACCCACATCGACACCGCGGAGATCTACGGGCCGTTCCTGAGCGAGGAGATCGTCGGCCAAGCCGTCAAGGGACGCCGCGATCAGGTCAGGATTGCAACGAAGTTCGGCCTGGTCTCCCATTCCGGCGGCGGCTCGGGCGTGGTCGACAGCAGCGCGGCGAACGTGAGGGCCGCCGTCGAGGGCTCCCTCAAGCGCCTCGGCACCGACCACATCGACCTGTACTACCAGCACCGGATCGACCGGAACACCCCGATCGAGGAGACGGCCGGCGCGGTTGCGGACCTGATCACCGAGGGCAAGGTGCTGCACTTCGGGCTGTCCGAGGCCTCCCCGGAGACCATCCGCCGGGCACACGCCGTGCAGCCGGTCTCGGCCCTTCAGACGGAGTACTCGCTGTGGACCCGGGACGTGGAGGCGGAGATCCTGCCGCTGCTGCGCGACCTCGGAATTGGGTTCGTTCCGTATTCGCCGCTCGGACACGGGCTGCTGACCGGCCAGATCCGCTCCGTCGAGGACTTCGCCGACGACGACTGGCGCAAGACCAACCCCCGGTTCACGGGTGAGAACTTCCGCCGCAACCTCGCGATCGTCGACGAGGTGAAGGCCATCGGCGCCGAGATCGGCGCGACCCCCGCGCAGACCGCCCTCGCGTGGCTGCTGACCCGCGGGATCGACATCGCCCCGATCCCCGGCACCCGCAGGGTCTCCCGGGTCGAGGAAAACACCGCGGCCGACGGCATCGAACTCACCCGTGACCAGCTGGATCGGCTGAACTCGCTCCGGCCCGCCGCGGGGGAACGCCACGACGAGGCCAACATGGCCTCGATCGACAGCTGACAGGAACCCGGCACCAAACAAGGGGCGCGGATGCCCGATCCGCGCCCCTGGCAGCAACTTAGGATTCGACGTCGGCCGCGGCCATTGCCTTGTTCGTGAGGACGGGCATCATCCCCAGCAGCGCGAGCGTCAGCACTCCCATGATGCCGAACATGACCTGCAGGCCCAGCCATTGGGCCAGCAGACCGCCGGCTGCTGCACCAAGCGGCATGGTGCCCCACGCCAGCAGGCGGTAGGCGCTGTTGACTCTGCCCAGCAAGCGGTTGGGAGTAATGCGCTGGCGCAGGGATACGGTGATGACGTTCCAAAGCACGATCAGCATGCCGCCCACGAAGAAGATTGGGCCAAGAACATAGGGGTTGTCGGTCAGGGCGGGCGCACCTACGAACAGCGCGGCCCCGAAGATCGTCAGCATCAGGGACGTGGACCGGCCGAGCCTGGCCTCCACCCGCTCGGACATGAACGAGCCAACGAAGGCGCCGAGAGCGGAGGTGGTCAAAAGCAGGCCGAACCCCACTTCGGACAGCCCCATCTGTGAAGCCGGGCCCACGGCAAACAGCACCAAGACCGCGAAGGCCGCGCTGGATGCGAAGTTGAACACCCCGGTCATCACCGCGAGTGTGCGCAGGATCTTCTGGTTCCAGAGGAACCGCAGCCCCTCAGCAATGTCGAATCGCAGTGTCGTTTTCTGCTCACGTTCTGTGCGAAATGCCCCCGGGACCAGGAGCAGGCCGCCGACGGCCGCAAGCCACAGGGCCGCCGGCACGGCAACGCCCGCAACCAGGCCCATGGCCACCAGCAGCCCGCCCAGCGGGGGACCAATGAACTGGTTGGTGGTGAGCTCGACGGCGTAGAGCCGGCCGTTGGCGCGCGAGAGCTGATCCCTGTGCACCAGCTGGGGCATGATCGACTGCGCGGAGGTGTCGTAGAGCGTCTCAGCCACACCCACCGTCAATGCGACAACGTACAGAGCCCAAACGGAGCCCACATCCAGCAACACGACGGCGGCCAGCAGGGCCGGCAGCACCGCCCGGCTGAGGTTGGCCCACAACATGAGCTTGCGCCGGTCTAGCCGGTCGGCCAGCGCGCCGGCAGTGAGGGCGAAGAGGAGCCAGGGGAGCGTCGCTGCGACGCTCAGTCCGGCAACCAGGGTGGGTGACTGGGTGAACTGAATGGCCAGCAGCGGCAGCGCGATCTTGAAGACGCCGTCCGCGAGGTTCGAGAGCCCGGACGAGGTCCACAGCTTCCAGTAGGACGCACCCAGCGGCGCACGATGCCGTTCCTTCACCTGCGCGGCGTGACTAGTCATAGGTGGACCATTCCACAGTGATTGAGAAAATTCAAGGTGATTGAATCCAGTACATCGGATTGTAGGATTGGGACATGACGGACGCAGAGCAGCCGAGCGCGGACCAAAAAAAACCCGTCGCGAGCGCCCGGGAAATTAAGGCGTTGGCCCATCCGCTGCGCCTGAGGATCCTGCGCCTGTGCGGGCTCCACGAGCTGACCAACAAACAACTCGCCGACCGGCTGGGCCAGGACCCGGGAACGGTGCTTTATCACGTGCGGCAGTTGCTCTCAACGGGGTTCCTTGAACCCGCCGGGGTCCGCACGGGCGGGAGTGGCGCGCTGGAGAAGCCGTATCGTTCCACGGGGCGGTCCTGGAAGCTGGACACCGCACTGAGTGAAGCCGGTCCCGCCGGTCCGCTGGCCCCGCTCGAGGCGTTCCGGGAAGAGCTGACGGAAGCAGGACCGGACGCGCTCGCCAGCCTCTCACGCTTCGTTCTGCACCTCTCCGAGGAAGATGCTGAGGACCTCACCACGCGCATCCACGCTGTGCTGAGCGAATACACCGACAGTGACCGGCAGCGCTTGGACCAGCCCGCCTACGGCGGCATCTTTGTCCTGCACCGGACGTCAGACTAGGTCGCCGTCCTCCCGGAACGGGATTTGGGTCTTGCGCCGCCTTGGCGGGCTCTATTCGTAGATGGTGGGGATGGCCGGCTCGCCGGGCTGCAGCCTGTCCACCACCCGGGGCAGCTCCGCCATGGAGGCCGTGTGCCGGTCCCGCGCCCGCCCCACCCCGTCCGGGCCGGTCCAGCCGGGCAGGATTTCGCCGTCTTTCATGAACTGGTGCAGGAGGGGGCGTCCGTTTCTTCCGGCGGCCGGCGGGTGGTCCACGCCGAGGACCTCGTGGGTGGCGGTGCCGCGGGCGTCGAGACGGCGCACGGCGAACTTGCGCCCGCCCATGTTGATCTTGTCCTTCGAGGTCTTCGCCACGGCAGCCAGCTCACCGGAGTCACCGGCCCGGCTCACCAGCTTGTAGACCATCCCGGCCGTTGGCGCCCCGGATCCGGTCACCAGGGACGTGCCGATGCCATAGGAATCGGCCGGGGCGGAGCGGAGCGCGGCGACGGCGAATTCGTCCAGGTCCGAGGTCACCACGATCCTGGTGTGCACGTTGCCGAGGCTGTCCAGGAGTTCGCGGACCCACCGTGCCTGGGCCACGAGGTCTCCGGAGTCCAGCCGGATGGCCCCAAGTTTGTCTCCGGCGAGGTCGACGGCGGTGCGGACCGCCAGTTCGACGTCGTACGTGTCCACGAGCAGCGTGGTGCCGGACCCGAGCGAGGCAAGCTGCGCCGCGAAGGCGTCGCGCTCGGAGTCGTGGAGCAGGGTGAAGGAGTGGGCCGCGGTGCCGATGGTCCGCAGGCCGTAACGCCGCCCGGCGGCCAGGTTGGACGTGCCGGAAAAGCCCGCGATGACAGCCGCGCGGGCCGCCGCGGCGGCCGCTTCCTCGTGGGTGCGGCGGGAGCCCATCTCAATGCAGGGCCTGCCACCGGCGGCGCTGGTCATCCGGGATGCGGCCGAGGCGATGGCGCTGTCATGGTTCAGCACCGACAGGACGTAGGTCTCCAGGACGCAGGCCTCGGCGAACGTCGATTCGACGATCAGGACGGGGGAGTGCGGGAAGTAGGCTTCACCTTCCGGATAGCCCCAGATGTCGCCGGAGAACCGGAAGGCGGCCAGATGCTCCAGGGTGTCCTCGTGGACCACGCCGGTGGCGGCCAGGAAGGCGACGTCGTCCTCGTTGAAGCGGAAGTTCGCGATTCCCTCGAGGAGCCGGCCGGTGCCGGCCACGATCCCGTACCGGCGCCCGGCCGGCAGTCCCCGGGCGAAGGCCTGGAAGATGGACCGGCGGTGCGCGGCCCCGGAGTGGAGGGCCGCCTGGAACATGGTCAGCTCATAGTGGTCGGTAAACAGGGAGGTCCGGGGTCCGTCCGGTCCGGCCGAAGTGTCCATGATCCACTCTAGGCCGGGCCGCCCGAAGCCGCAGGACGCCGCCCGTGCCGGGAGTTCGCCGGAAACGCCCCGAGGCGCCGGAAACTTCCGGCGAGTCCGGGAGTTTCCGGCGACTTCGACGATGCCGGGCTCAGACGGGGCAGCCGTCCGGGCCGCAGGCGCCGGATTCCGCGGGGGAATCGGTGGTGGCGTCCGCAGCCTCCGCGCCGGCGCCCACCATGACCAGCGGGTGGCTGTCCTGCCACGCCTGCTCGAGGGCGGCGGTGAAGGTTTCGGCGGGTTGGGCACCGGAGAGTCCGAACTTCCGGTCGATCACGAAGAACGGGACGCCGCTGATGCCCAGGGCGCGGGCCTCGGCGATGTCGTTGCGGACGGCGTCGGCGTAGGCCTCGGTGCTGAACAGTTCCGCCAGTTCGCCCGCGTCGAGTCCGAGGTCCAGGCCCAGGGCGGTCAGGTAGTCCTGGCTGCCGATGTCCTTGCCATGCTCGAAGTGGTCGCTGAGCAGGCGTTCCTTCGCGACGTCCTGCTGGCCGTGGGCGGCGGCGAGGTGGATCAGCCGGTGGGCCGTGAAGCTGTTGGCGACCACGACGGCGTCGAACCGGTAGTTCAGCCCCTCGCCCTTGGCCTGGGCCGCGACGTGCTCGAACATCTGCGATACCTGCGCCGGCGCCATGCCCTTGCGCGTGCTCAGGTAGTCCAGTTCGGTGCCGTCGTAGTGCTCCGGGAGCGTGGGGTCCAGCTGGTAGCTGCGCCACTGCACCTCCACGGAATCGCGGTGCGGGAAGGCCGCGAGGGCGGTTTCGAAACGGCGTTTGCCGATGTAGCACCAGGGGCAGGCGACGTCGGACCAGATCTCAATCTTCATGCCCGCAACAACCGCGCCGCCGCCGGGTCCATTCCCCGGCGGCCTGTCGGCTTCGTCACGGCCCCACGGCTAAGGGTCCTCCCGGCTGAGGGCCGGCCGGCGCCCGCGGCCTCACGGCGCGACTGGGCGCTCCATCACGAAGTCGTGCTCCACGGTGTTGCCGAGCTGGAAGGACTTAGTGCCGACCTTGCGGAAGCCGGACTTTTCGTAGAACCGGATGGCGCGGGCGTTTTGGCTGTTCACGCCGAGCCAGAGCCCGCGGGCGCCGGCTTCCGCAGCCGCGCCGATGCTGGCGTGCATCAGTTCGGCCGAGGCGCCGAGTCCGTGGTGCTCGGGATGGACGTAGCACTTGCTGAGCTCGGTGCACGGCAATTCGCTCAGGACCGCGGCTACGTCAGGATCCCGGGTAGGGCCGGCCACCAGCAGGCTGTAACCGCGGAGGTCACCGTCGGCGTCGATCACCAGCACCGTGACCTCCGGATCTGCCAGATAGGCCCGGAAATTGGCCTCGCTCAGGGTATTGGCGAGGTGGGCCGCGATGTCCTCCGGCCGGGACTCCGGCGGGCACGCGAGCGGGAAGGTGACGGCCGCGAGTGCGGCCAGCTTCCCGGCGTCGTCCGCGGTTGCTGTCCGGATCCGGTGCGTCATAGCTAAACCCTAGCCCGCGGCGGGGCCCGGGCATCAACAAGAACTGGCGTGGTTGGGGGCTACATATCAGATGGCGTAGCGGAGGATTCCGACGGCCTCCACATTTTCCGGCATGTCGGATCGGCGCACGGCGAAGACCCGGGCGCCCGAGCCGAGGGCCCGACGGGCGATTTCCTCGACCACGTCCTGTCCGGTGTCACCGTCAAGGGTGAGCGCGCCGTCGTCTCCGACAGCACCTTTGACACTGGCATCCATGTCCACAGCAAGCGTCGCAATGGCGCCGAAGGCGGCGGCCCGCGCCAAGTCGCTGAGGTCGGCGGTGCCGCGGCCGCTGGGGCGACGCTCTTCAAACGTCGTTTGCAGGGCAACAAGATCGGCCGCATAGATCCGGTCAAGTACGCCACGCGCCGCTTCCGCCAATTGGGCCGGGGTCAGTTCATCGGGGTTCCCCTCGATGCCCTCGGACGCGAGGTGGGCGTATCCTGCGAGGTTGCGGTAGATGCTCGCGAGCGGCTCCGTCGCAGCGATCACCAGCGGCAGGGACTGCCCGTTCAACAATGGACGAAGTACGTGGTCGACGGAACGGGCGTACTGGGCTAGCCGTACCTTTCGTCCCTCGTCGCCATGCAGCCGCCCGAAGTGGGAGCGGCCGCCGATCGATTCGAGCCCGACGGCACTGGCTGCACCCTGTGGCATGCCCGGTACCGTGATCTCTTCGGCCGGTCGGTCCGCCGTGACCTCGATGAGCCGTGCCCCGTTCTGGGAGATGGCGAGCACGAGCGCCGCGTTGGGGAAGGTGAGGGCACGGAGCAGCGGTGTGATGGCGAAACGATCGGCCACGCTTACGTGGTCTTCGAGATCGTTGGGCAAACGGAACTCGAGAATCGAAGTCGGCGTCACGAAGATGGCCAGGCTCCGCCCCATCTCAAACCAGAATTCCGGGGATCCCAGCAGCTCGTCGAGAAACGTTTCTATCGCGACGACCGCGTCGTTGCTTCCCGCTTCGCGGAGCTGTGCGACGGCGGAACTGAACAAGGACCGGGCTCTGGACTGATTGTCCTCCGAATGGGCAGGGACGCTGCTCGTCGAAAGATACACGGTGACGCTGTGTGGATCGCGCGCGGCGGCCAGCCGTTCCACGTCGTCCCGGGTCGGCATATCGATGTGCATGGGGGTGCTCCTTTTTGCTATCTCTCGGCTGGGTCGCACGAGGAGGGGGAATGTTCCTGCACCTGCTCGATGCGCAAAGCCGCACCGAGGGGTAAGCAATACCGGATCAGCTCAGCATCGGACCGCTCGGAGTCCCATGTCAACAGTCGGCGGAACTTGCACTCGGGAGGTGTTCGGCGCCTCAAGGAGCACGTCCCCGGCGGGGAACGCCAGCTCGCGCTCACCGGTGACGGACGCGATCCAGACCTCGCAGCGCTGCCCGTGCTGAAGTTCCCGCGGTGCGATGGTGTTTTCCGGGAGTTCCGGCACTCGAGGCTCCAGGCGATGACAGCTGTGGACGGATGAGTTTCGCTACGGAATCGGACCAGGGCCACGGAATCGGTCCGGCGCAGCGCGGATCCGCGGTGCGCCGGACCGGTTTCGTCCCAGGTGTCCGGAAACGTAGCGGATTCTGCCCGTGCCGCCGTTGTGGCGTGCCCCGCTACTGCTTGAACGCGGCGTCGAAGGAGGTTTTCGAGGCCGGGAAGTCGAACTTCTTCAGCGCGGCGAGGGCTTCGGGGGCGCCGTGGAGCCGGTCCATGCCCGCGTCTTCCCATTCGATCGAGATGGGGCCGTCGTAGCCGATCGCGGCCAGGGCGCGGAAGGACGATTCCCAGGGCACGTCGCCGCGGCCGGCGGAGACGAAGTCCCAGCCACGGCGCGGGTCGCCCCAGGGCAGGTGCGAGCCCAGCACGGTGTTCCGGCCGGTGGGGCGCAGCTTCGTGTCCTTGCAGTCCACGTGGTAGATCCTGTCCTTGAAGTCCCAGATGAAGGAGACGGGGTCGATGCCCTGCCACATGAAGTGGGAGGGGTCCCAGTTCAGGCCGAAGGCCTCGCGGTGCCCGATCGCCTCGAGGGTCCGGACGGTGGTCCAGTAGTCGTAGGCGATCTCGGAGGGGTGGACCTCGTGCGCGAAGCGGACACCGTTTTCGTCGAAGACGTCCAGGATGGGGTTCCAGCGGTCGGCGAAGTCCTGGTAGCCGGCCTCGATGACCTTCTCCGGCACGGGCGGGAACATCGCGACGTACTGCCAGATCGAGGATCCGGTGAACCCGACCACGGTGTCGACGCCGAGGGCCTTGGCGAGCCGGGCGGTGTGTTTCATTTCCTCTGCGGCGCGTTGGCGGACGCCTTCGGGCTCGCCGTCGCCCCAGACCCTGGCCCCGACGATCGCCTCGTGCCGGAAGTCGATCGGGTCATCGCACACCGCCTGGCCCTTGAGGTGGTTGGAGATGGCCCAGACCTTGAGG